>NZ_CAKLBB010000003.1:0-384677 GCF_920939515.1 Sphingomonas sp. Leaf4
CTTTTGCAAGCTCAAGGAGTTCAAACGCATCGCCATGCGTGCCTGCAAAACAGATCGCAGCTTCGAGGCCATGATCTACCTCGTCGCAGCCGTCATCAACTCACGTTGAATCCCCACAGGCCCTAGGTTGTAGCTGTGCTTCGACAGTTTTTCGAGCGGCACCTGCTGCGGGATGTTCGTGCCGGGGCTGGCGAACGGGTTCGACACGTTGCTGTCGACATAGGTGTAGTTCGCCTGAAGCCCCAGACCGCTCAGCAGGCCGGGCAGGAAATCGTAGAATTGCTGATAGCCGATTTCCGCGCCCTTGACGGTGCCGTTGCCCGAATTGACCGTGGTGCCGACGTCGTAGGCGACGCCGTTATAGCTCTGCACGACGGTGCCGCCCGCCAGGAAGCCGTTGACCTTCTTGTAGAACACGCCGCCGGTCAACGATCCGGCCGATGCGAAATACCATTCGAGCGTCAGGTCGTAATTGTCCGATTCGATCGGGCGCAGCCGGGGATTGCCCGATCCGGCGCTCGGCCGGCCGGTGATCGGGTTGACCTGATTGGGGTTGTTGAGCGTCAGGTTGGTCGACAACTGGTCGAAGTTCGGCCGGGCCAGCCCCTTGGAAAAGGCGAAACGGGCCTGGAGTTCGTCGGTGAAGCGGGCGCGGACGTTGAAGCTCGGCAGCGCGCGGGTATAGTCGTTCACCACGCTGATCGGGCTGAGCACCTGCCGCGTGCCGCCGCCGGGCACCGCCACCGTCGCGAACTGGGTGCCGATCGAGGTCGCCTCGGTCTTGACCAGCCGGACGCCGACGCCACCGTCGATACGGATGCCGCCCAGTTCGCCGGCATAGTCGGCGACGCCCCAGACGGTGTAGGTCTTTTCGGTCTGTTCGTTCAGGTCGCCCGGGGTGAACGCATCCTTGGTGCGCGCGCCGAACAGCGCATACAGCGCCTTGGTCTGTGCCCAGACGCCGTCACCCGCCGGGAAGGCCGGATAGAGGAGCCCGTTGACCACCGTATTGCCGTCGAACCAGTTCTTGGACGGTCCCGGCATCGCCAGTTGCGGATTGCGGGTCAGCGGGATGAGCGCGGTGCCCGCCGGGGCCGAGCAGGACGGATCGGCGCCAAGCGCGCTCAGGCAGACACCGTTCCACGTACCGCGCAGGTTGATGGTATTGTCGGCATAGCGCGCGCCGCCGCGCAGCTTCGACAGGAAACTGCCCTCCATGTCATATTCGAGGTCGTAGGCGAGCGCCAACTGGTCGGCCTCGTTGCGCTGGAGCGAATCGGCGACGAACGGCGTGGTGTAATTCGCCGCGGTGTTGAGCAGCCCCGGATTGCGCACGTCCCAGCGCGGATATTTGCCGCGCAGGTCGAAGTCGACCGTGGTGGCGTGCGGCGTGGTCAGCGCGGTCTGCCCGGCCTGGGTATAGAGCGACAGGACGTGACCGTTACGGTCGGCGTTGTAATAGGACGTCAGATACTGGGCATCGAACGTCGCCTTCATCCGGTCGTTCACGTCCCATGCGACGTTGAACGTCATATTCTGGGTCGCGCTCCACAATTCCTGATCGAACCGGCCGGTTTCGAACGTCTGGTTGCGGATCGAGCCCGAGGTCGCATAGCCTTCGTCGTTCCAGGTGAAGGTGCCGCCGGGCAACGGATCGGTGACGTTGCGGTTGTTATAGTCGTAATAATAGGCGCCGGTGCGGTTGAACCAGTATTTGGTCCCCTGATACTGCGCCGTTACCAGCACCGCGTCGCTCGCCTGCCACTGGATCGCCGCCGCGACGCCCAGCCGCTTGCGGTCGCCGGTGTCGTCATAGATTTCGAAGCCGAACGGCACCTGCGCATTGGTCGGCGCGCCGGCGATGGTCGTGCCGGTCGGGATCGGCCCGAACGGTCCGGCGAGCAGGCCGTCCTGGCGATACTGGCTCTTGGAATAGACCGCGTTGAACAGCACGCCGATCTCGCCGATGCCGGTGTCATAGCGGTTGCTGTAGAGGCCCGAGATCGATCCGCCGAACTTGTCGACCCGGTCGTAGTAATTGCCCTTGGCGGTCATGCTGACGACCTGTCCCGCCGCATCGAACGGCTTGCGGGTGCGCAGGTTCACTGCGCCGCCGACGCCGCCCTCGATGATGTTCGACGGCGCGTTCTTGTACACGTCGATGCCCGAGAGCAGTTCGGGCGGCACCCCTTCGAGGTCGAGCGCCCGGCCGCCCGACGCCGAATAGCTGGCGCGGCCGTCGATAAAATTCTGCACCTGCGTCAGACCGCGCACGGTGATCGCCGGCTGCGTACGATGGTCGAAGTCGGTAGCACCTTCGCCGTAGCGGCGCTGGATCTGCACGCCGGTGATCCGCTGCAGCGCCTCGACGGTGTTCGCGTCGGGCAGCTTGCCGATGTCCTAGGCATTCACCGAATCGACGATCTGGTCGGCGTTGCGCTTGATCGCCTGTGCCGAGCGCAGACTCTCGCGCACGCCGGTGACGACGATCTCGTCGGCGTTCTCGCCGCGTTCGGCGACCTGCGCGGCGTTGAGCGAACCGCCCGTCGGGGCGTCCTGCGCCAAGGCGGGTTGCGCGAGCCCGGCGATACCGATCGCCGACAGCGATACGCCCAGACGAATGGATTTGGCGAATGCCTTCATCAGTGTCCTCCCCTATGCACCGGGTGGTCGCCGCGCGTGATCGCGCTGTCGCCCCCAGTTATCTGACATATTAATCCACCATCATCTATGTGACAATATATAATATTACATTACGTACGACTTGATTGAAAAACAGTCGCTCACTGGCGGCTTGTGCCGGACGGGACGTCGTGGCAGCGCGACCGGCGGAACCGGGGCTCGACCGCGGATAGCGACAGGGGCGACGCCGATGAATCGTGGAAACACCGCATCCCGTCCGGCCGGCCCGGGCATCCCGGCCGGCCTCGCCTGACCGATGGCCGACAGCGACCCGGTCCGGTGCGACGACCCGGCGATCCGACAGATCCCGCAGTTCGCGATTCCGCGTGACGGCGGGGACGCGAACAGTATCGCCGCCTTCGGGATGGCGGTGCGCGACGTGTTCCATATCGCGCGGGTCGACCCGGCCGATCCGGCCGAGGTCGAGACGTTGGCATGGCATCTGGGCACCGCGATGTTCGGCCGTTTCGCGGGGCCTGCGCTGCGGTTCGACCGGCCGGCCACGCTGGTCGCGAGCAGCGGGCTCGATCATCTGCTGGTGCAATATTACGAGACGGGCGGCTTCACCGGCGATGCCGGCGGCGAACCGGTCGCGGTGCGGGCGGGCGACATCTGCGTGTTCGACCTTGCCGATACGCTGTCGACGACGACCAGCGCGTTCCGCAATCTCAGTCTGCTGCTCCCGCGCGCGTCGATCGCGCCGATCGTCGGCGACATCGCCAGTCTGCACGGCATGGTGGTGCCCGCCGGTTCGGCGGTCGGCGGGTTGCTGTGCGACCATCTCCGTTCGGTCGCGCGACGCCTGCCCGGACTGACGACCGCCGAGGCGACGCTGGCGGCGCACGCCACGGTCACGCTCACGGCCATGGTGCTGGCAAGCGAGCGGCGGCGCGAGGGACGCAGCCGGACGCCGTCCTGCCCGCGATCGGCGTTGCTGCGGATCAACCGGTTGATCGATGCCGAGATCGGCAACCCCGCGCTCGACGCCGAGCGGATCGCGCATGTCGCCGGCGTCTCGCGCGCCGCGCTCTACCGGCTGTTCGCGCCGGCGGGCGGGGTCGCGCGGCACATCCGCCGGCGGCGGCTGAGCGGCGCGGCGCTGGAACTGGCCGATCCATTGCGCCGCGTGCGGGTGGGCGAGGTCGCGCAGCGCTGGGGCTTCGCCACCGATCGCAGCTTCAGCCGCGCGTTCCAGCAGGCGTTCGGCATCGCGCCCAGCGACGCGCGCGAACGCTGCCTTGCCTTCTTCACGCCGGGCAATGGCGCGAGCGAAACCGATCCGCGCGATTTCGCCGGATGGATGCGCTCGCTCCACGCCGCCGGGCCGGCCGGCGATCAGCCATAGGCGGCCGCATCGAGCCGGCCGGTCGCGCGCAGCAGCGCCGCCTGCGCGACCAGCACGTCGGCGCGCGCCGCGGCCACCGCCAGTTGCGCGGCGCGCAAGCTCTGGTCGGCGACGAGGATGTCGATCGTCGAGCGGAGGCCAAAGCCATATTCGGCGCGCACGCCGTTCAGCGCGACGTCGGCCGCCGCCAGCCCCTCGATATTGGCGCGCAGCCGGCCCTGCGCCGCGATCAGCGTCGCCCATGCGGCATCGCTCGCCCGGATCGCCTCGCGTTCGGCGGCATCGGCGTCGAAGCGCTCGGCGCGGTTCAGCGCCTCGGCCTGACGGACGCGCGCCGGCACCAGCCCGCCGGTCAGCAGCGGGATGCGCAGCGACAGGCCGGCGCTGGCGGCGGTGACGCCGCGCAGCCGGTCGTCGCGGTAGAGGCCGCCCGGCCCGACGCTGCCGGTCGCATCGATCGCGGGCGCGCGTTCGGCGCGGGCCTGATCGATCCGCGCCGCCGATGCCGCGACCACCTGCCGCTGGCGCAGCAGCAGCGGGTTGCCCGCCTGCGCCGCGTCGCGCGCGGCGTCGCGGGTCGCGGGCAGCGTGGCCGGGGGTGCGACCTCTGCCGACAGCGTGCCGGCGTCCTGCCCCACCGCCGCGCGGTACGCGGCGGCGGCCTGTGCCAGCGCGCCTTCGGCATCGGCGAGGTTGGCGACGACGCTGGCGCGCTGTGCTTCGAGTTGCGCGACGTCGGTGCGGGTCGCCTGCCCCAGCCCGTAGCGCGAGCGGGCCTCCGCCACCTGCCGGTCGAGCCGTTCGATGCCGACGCGCGCGACCTCGACCGCCTGCTGGTTGTAGAGCAGCGCGGCATAGGCGGTGACGACGCTTTCGAGGATCGCCGCTTCGGCATCGCGCAGGCCCGCCGCGCCCGCCGCCACGTCGCGGTTGGCGGCGCGGATGGCGGCGGCGGCGCGCCCGCCGGTCCAGATCGGTAGCGCGACGCTGGCCACCGCCGCGCCGCTGCCGCCCCCGTTCAGCCGGTCGTATCCGGTGCTGCCGCCCGCCGACACGACCGGCCGGGCGAGCGAACGCGCCTGTTCGGGGGTTTCGGCCAGCGCCGCCTGCCGCGCCTGCGCCGCCGCCAGTTGCGGGTTGGTGGCATAGGCGGCGGCGATCGCCTCGCGCAGCGTCTCGGCCGAGGCCGGCGTGGCGGTGCACAGCGCCAGCGCCGCGATCCACCCCCTATTCATGGCGCAGCGCCCATGCGGGGGCGGCACGGCTGGCGCGCAGCGATTGGCCCAGCACGGTCAGCACCGCGATCGTCGTGGCGAGCAGCGTCGCGCCAAGGAAGTAGAGCGGCGAGAGCGCAATGCGATCCTCGAAGCCGGTCAGCCAGCTTCGCATCGCCAGCCACGCGATCGGCCATGCGATGACGTTGGCGATCAGCACCGGGCGCAGGAACTGCCCGACCAGCAGCCGCACGATGTCGGTCGCCGATGCGCCCAGCGTCTTGCGGATGCCGATCTCCTTCACCCGCCGCTGCATGTTGAACGAGGCGAGGCCCCACAGCCCGACACAGCCGATCAGCACCGCCAGCCCCGCGCCAATCCCGAACAGCCGCGCCGCGCGATCGTCATCCTCATAGAATTGCGCGAGGCGGGTGTCGGCGGTGTCGCCGTTGAACGGCACCTGCGGCGCCATCCGCTGCCACAGCGACCGGACCGAGGCGAGCGCGGTGCGCGGATCGCCCGAGAAGCGGATCGTGGCGACCGTCGTGCCGAGCTTTTCGGGACGACGATAGTAGAGATAATAGGTCGGCGGGGTGGGCGAGCGCGGCGAGCCGAAGCGCAGATCGTCGACGACGCCGATGATGGTGCGCGGATTGCCACCGCCGACGGTCTTGCCGACGGCTTCCTCGGGCGAACGGAACCGCAGGCTGGCGAGCGCGCGGCGGTTGATGACGATGTTGAACCCGTCGGTCACCTTGTGCAGCTCGGCATCGTCCGCGCCGTGCGCATCGTCGAACAGCCGGCCGGCGATCAGCCGCGCGCCGTGCGTCTCGAAGAAGCGCGGACCGACGATGCCCCAGGTGAGCGACGGCCCCGATCCGGCGACGCCGGGCAGCGGTACGTTGTTGTTATTGTCCTCGCCGCTGCCACCGACCGCGAGATTGGCGATCGTCACGTCGCGGACCTGCGGCAAGGCGCGGATCGCGGTGATGATTCCCGGCTTGCTGCTGGCTTCAACCAGTGAATCCGCCAGCGACCGGACCACGAGCAGCCCGTCGCGCTGAAAGCCGAGGTCGGTCTGGCGGACATGACGGGTCTGCGCGAACAGGACGGCGGTGCCGATCATGAACGCGATGGCAAGGCCGAACTGCGCGACGACCAGCAGCTCGCGGATGCGGGTGCCCGCGCGACCGCCACCGGGCGACCGCGCCGACGCCAGCACCGCCGCCGCCGGAAAGCCCGAGAGCAGCAGCGCAGGGTATACCCCCGCCGCCAGCCCGACGATCAGCGTCAGCAGCACCAGCGCCGGTACGACCACCACGTACGGAATGGTGAGCGACAGCCCGCCCGCCGCATTGACCAGCGGCAGTCCGATTTCGGCGAGGATCAGCCCGACGAGCGAGGCGAGCGCGACGGTCAGCACCGCTTCGCCGAGGAACTGGCGCACCAGCGTCGCCCGGTCCGCGCCCAGCACCTTGCGCATCGCGACTTCGCGCGCGCGAAGGCCGGCGCGGGCGGTGGCGAGGTTCACGTAATTGACGATCGCGATCAGCAGGGTCAGGAACCCGACCAGCCCCAGCGTGACGATCGTCGTCTTGCGGCTGGCGCTGTCCTGCCCCTGGGGCACGAGATGGGCATCGGCGAGCGGCAGCAGTTTCAGTTGCTGGACCGCCGACGGCCGCTCGCCGGGGGCGGCCAGTTCCTTGCCGCGCCGGTCGACGAACGCGGTCAGCTTCGATTCGAACGCACGCGCCGCGGTAGAATCGGGAAAGCGCAGATAGGTGGCGAGCGACGCGCTGCCCCAATGATACCAGTTTTCCGACGTCGGGGTCCGAGGCAGCGGGATCAGGATCGTCAGCTTGAAATCGCTGTTATCGGGCAGGTCGCGGAATACGCCGCTCACCCGGTAGTTATTCGGCTGGTCGAACGCGACGACCATCGGCTGGCCGATCGGGTCGGTGGTGCCGAAATATTTGCGGGCGATGCTCTCGCTGATGACGACGTTGCCCGGCTGCGCCAGCACGCTCGCCGGATCGCCCTTCACCAAGGGGATGCGCAGCACCTGGAAAAAGCTCGGGTCGACCTGCGCCACATTCTCGCTGGTGGCACGGCCCGCGCGCAGCACGCTGCCGCCGTTCTCGCCGCCACGGATGCGGGTGCCGATCGTGCCCGGAAAATCCTCGCGCATCTGTTCGAGCAGGCCACCCATCGTATAGGGGTACGCCCCGTTCGCCGGGCTTTCGGGCAGGCTCCACACCGTCTGCACGACATAGGTCTTGTCATGGTCGGGCAGCCATTGCTCGAACCCCGTCTCGAAGCGGACATAGAGGCCGAGGACGAGGAAGACCGCAATGCCGATGGCGAGGCCGCCGATGTTGAGCGCACCATAGCGTTTGTGCCGGGTGAGCGAGCGATAGAGCGAGCGAAGCGCGAAGCCGTTCATGGTTCTCCCTTTCGCGTCAGAGCGCGCGCATGGCGCTGGCGACGATGCGGCCGTCGAGCATGTCGATCCGGCGCTTGGCCATGTCGGCATGGCTCGGCGAGTGCGTGACCATCACGATCGTCGCCCCTTCGTCGTTGAGCCCGGCGAGGATGTTCATCACCTGCTCGCCGTTCGCGGTGTCGAGGTTGCCGGTCGGTTCGTCCGCCAGGATCAGCTTGGGATCGCCGACGATCGCGCGGGCGATGGCGGCGCGCTGCTGCTGCCCGCCCGACAGTTGGTGCGGGAAATGGCGGGCGCGGTGGGCAATGCCGACCTTGTCCATCGCCGCTGCCACGCGCCCGCGTCGGTCGCCGGCATCGTGGCGATAGGCGAGGCCGAGCGCAATATTCTCCTCGATCGTCAGCTCGTCGATCAGGTTGAAGCTCTGGAACACGAAGCCGAGCGTACTGCCGCGAAACTTCGCCAGTTCCTTTTCGTCCATCGCCGCCAGATCGCGGTCGCCGAACAGATACTTGCCCCCCGTCGGCCGGTCGACGGTGCCGAGCGTGTTGAGCAACGTCGACTTGCCGCAACCCGACGGCCCCATGATCGCGACGAACTCGCCCGCCGCGATCGACAGGTCGATGGCGTGGAGCGCGGTCGTCTCGACATCGTCGGAGACATAGCGGCGTTCGATCTTTTCCATGCGGATCATGACAGTGCCTTTCAGCGGAGATTGAGGATGTCGCCCTTCACGGACGCGGTATTGCTGGTGACGATGCGGTCGCCGGGGTTCAGCCCGTCGAGCACCTCGACCTGTTCGGGATTGCGCCGGCCGGTGCGGATCGTCCGGCGGCGGGCATGCGCGCCATCGGCGTCGAGCACGAAGGCGCTGGTGCCGCCGCCCGATTGCAGCCAGCCGCCGACCGGCACGACCAGCGCGGGCGCGGTACTGCCGAGCGTAATGCGCGTGTCGATCGTCTGCCCGCGATTGAGCCCGGCGGGCGGGGGCGAGGCGAACAACAGCTCGACGCGGAAGCGGCCATCGGTGACTTGCGGCAGCACCTTGGCGACGCGCAAGCCCATGCGCTCGGCGCTCGCCGCCTGCCCCACCGCGACCCGGCCGAGATAATATTCGTCGACATCGGCGACGAGCTTCCACGACCCCTCGCTGTCGACCTGTCCCGCCGGATCGCCGGGTTTCAGCGCCTGTCCCGGTTGCAGCGTGAAGTTGGTCAGCCGCCCGCCGGCCGGGGCGCGTACGACCAGCGTGCCCAGCCCGGCGCGGACCGCCGACAGGTTACGTTCGAGCCGGGCGCGGGTGTCGTCGAGCCGCGCGCCTTGCGTCGCGGTGATCCGTGCTTCGGCAGCACCACCGCTCTGGAGCTGCGCCAAGCGCTTCTGCTGATAGGCGACTTCCTCGGCATAGCTTTTGACGCCGGCGTCGGAGACGAAGCCCTTGTCGTGGAGCTGTTCGCGGATCGACAGGTCGCGGCGCGCCTTGATGAGATCATAGTTCGCCTGCGCGATCTGTCCGGCGCGGTCGAGCCGGGTGCGCGCGATGCCGAGATCCTCGCCGGCGATGCCGCCCAACTGGCTGGCGATCTGCGCCTCGCGGGTCAGCACGTCGAGTTGCAGGCTCGGGTTGGCGAGCGTGGCGAGCGGCTGGCCCTCCGCGACCATCGCCCCGTCCTGCACCAGCAGCTTCTCGACCTGTCCGCCCGACAGCACGCCCACCAGCGTGGTCAGGCGCGGCGCGACGCTGGCGCGCACCGGCAGATAATCGGCGAAGGGCGCGCGCTGCGCGGTGCCCGTCTCGATCTGGTCGGCGGCGATGTCGGTCGATCCGCTGGCGGGCAGGAACCGCCACACCAGCACCGCCGCCGCCACCAGCAAAACGCCGGCCAGCAGCGCACGGTGCCGCCACCAGCCTTTGCGCGGTCGTTCGATCCGCCGGTCCATCGCCGCGCCCGGAGCGCCATTGGCATGTGCAGAGTGTTCGCTCATCATGCGGACACTGTCGCTGAAACCCGGGCAAAAACCTAAACCACTATGAACAATGGATTTTCACCGTCATCGCCCATCGGCGACCGTCCGGCGGCGGACGCACCGTCCACGAATGGACAGTCGGCGGACCCGTCAATCCTGTTGATCGACGATAATCCGGCGGTCGCCCGCGCGATGGAAATCGCGTTTCGCATCGCCGGCCACCGGCTCGACACGGTGGCCGGGCCGCAGGAAGCCTATTCGCGGCTGGCGCAGCGGCGCTATGGCGCGATCCTGCTCGACATGAACTTCACGCAAGGGTCGGCCGATGGTGAGGAGGGGCTGGCCTGCCTCAAGCGGATCGTCGCCGACGATCCCGGTGCCTGCGTGGTCGCGGTGACGGCGCACAGCGGCATCCGCATCGCGGTGGCGGCGATGCAGGCGGGCGCGCGCGACTTCGTGATGAAGCCGTGGCGCAACGCCGAACTGATCGCCAAGGTCGCGGCAGCGATGGCGCGCGTGCCGGTGGCGGCACCCGCGACGCCGCGCGGCGGTGGCGTGTCGCCGGCGATGCTGCTCGGCGAACATCCGGCGATGGCGCGGCTGCGCGAGCTGATCCGCCGGGTGGGACCGAGCGGCGCGGGCGTGACCATCACCGGACGGCCGGGCAGCGGACGGATGCTGGCGGCGCGCGCGCTGCACGCCGCGTCGGGCGACAACGGCGAGCCGCTGCGCATCGACCTGCGCGATGGTGCCGCATGGGACCGGCTGGGCGAGGCCGACGCCAGCGTGATCCTGCGCCATCCCGACCGGATCGACGCGGTGGCGCAGGACCGGCTGCTCGACCGGCTACCCGGCGGCGTCCGCCCGATCGCCATCGTTCAGGAGGTCGCGCTGCTCACCCCGGCGCTGCGCCGGCGGCTGGCGACCGTGGAGATCGCGGTGCCGCCGCTGGCCAGCCGGGGCGACGATGTGGTGCTGCTCGCCCGCCATTTCGCGCGCGATGCCGCCGAACGCTTCGGCCGGGGCGAAGTGCGGCTGACCCCGGCGGCCGAAGCGGCGATCCGCGCGGCACCATGGCCCGACGAGGTGCGCGGGCTGGCGCTGACGATCGAACGCGCGGTGCTGTTGAGCGACGACGGCGCGATCGACGCGGCGGCGGTCGTGCCGCCACCGCCGGTCGTCGTGACCGATCCGGGCGCGGAGGCGAATTTCGCGCTGTCCGATGCCGAGCGGGCGATGATCGAGGCGGCGCTGCGCGAACATCGTCACAACGTCACCCATGCCGCGACCGCGCTGGGGTTGAGCCGGGGCGCGCTCTACCGACGGATGGCGCGCTATGGGCTTTAGCAGCAAGGCTCCCCTCCCTGACAAGGGAGGGGTCGGGGATGGGTCGGCCCGCGAGGGAACGGCAGCACCCGCCTCAAGCCTACCCACCCCCGACCCCTCCCTTCTCAGGGAGGGGAGAGCATCAATCATCGGCCTGCGATCGGTCGTGCGCGCAATATTGCTGGTCACGGCGGGCGGGGCCGGTCTGTTTGCATGGCAACAGGGCGCATGGGGGTCGCTCGCTGGGGCGGCGCTGGTCGCGCTGCTGCTGACGCTGTCGGCCGGGTGGCGCGAGGCAGCGGTTTCGAGCGCGGCGGCCCCGGCACAGGGCGATGACGCCGGCAACCGGCTGTTGCTCGATGCCGCGCCGACGCCGATGATCGCGCTACACGACGGGCATGGCCGCGCGCTCAACCGCGCCGCACGGCGGCTGTTCGCGACCGACGACCGGATCGTCGCCCTGCCCCCGGCGCTGGCCGACCCCGAGTTGCGCGATGTCCGTCACGAGGGACGCCATTGGCGGATCGAGCGGGTGACGCTGAGCGACTCGCGGACGATCGCCACACTGATCGACGTCGAACAGGAAGCCCGTCTGGCCGAGGCGCGCGCCACCGCCGAGATGATCCATGTGCTGGGCCATGAACTGCTCAACGGCCTCGCCCCGATCACCTCGCTCGCCGACAGCGCGTTGCAGGCGATCGAGACGCCGGGGACCGATCCGGCGCTGCTGCACGAGATTATCGGCACGCTGGCAAGGCGCGCCGAGGGGCTGGAGCGGTTCACCACCGCCTATCGCACGCTCGCCCGGCTGCCGGTGCCGCAGCCGCGCGGCACCTCGCCCGCCGGACTGGCGGCGGACTGGGCGCGGCTGTTCGCGGGACGCTGGCCGGGGGTGCGGCTCGACCTGTCGGTCGCGGCCGACGCCGACTGGCCGCTCGACCGCGATCAGGTGACGCAGGCGGTCCTCGCGCTGCTCCAGAATGCGGCGGAAGCGGCGGCGGCCGGGCGACAACGGCCCGCATGGGTCGCGCTTGCTCTTTCGATCGAGGCGGCCGGGCTGACGATCGAGATCGCCGACAGCGGCGATGGCGTGGCCCCGGACGATGCCGCGCGCATTTTCCGCCCGTTCCACACCACCAAGGTCGACGGGACCGGGGTGGGGCTCAGCCTCGCGCGGCAGATCGCCCATGCCCATGGCGGCACGCTGGCGCTGGTGCCCGGCCTGCCGACGCGCTTCCATCTGACGCTGCCGCCGCGCGACCGAATTGCGGTCGGGGACGGCGACGTATAGAAATCGGGTCGTGCCCGATGCTTCCCCCACCACCGACGCCCGCGCGCTGCTACGGCAATGGCTGCATGCCGATGAGGACCGGGTGGTGCAGGCGATCGACGCGATCGGCCGGCGCGCGATAACCTCGGCGGCCGATGCCAGCGCGCGGCTGTCACGCGGCGCGATCCATACCGAGAGCGCCAAGACCGGTCTTGCCGAAGTTGAGGCGGTGGCGCAGGCGCTCGACACGCCGCCGCCGCCCTCGGGCTGGCGATCGTTGTTCGCCGCCCCTCCCGCACCGCCCGTGCCGGCGCGGATCGACGCGCTGGTCGAACGGCTGGCGCGCGAGCGCGATGGCGTCGCCCGGTCGATCCTGTCGCTGGAAACCGATCGCGACCGCTTCGCCGCCGCCGTCGCCGCGCTGGACGCGGCGGGCGCGCTGATCGCCGCGCTCCGCCCCGCGCTGGAAGCCGCCGCGCGCGAACTGCGCCACGACCGGCCCGAGCGCGCCGCGTTCCTGCGCGAGACAGCGACCGAAGCGCTGCTGGCGCGCGAACAGGACATCCTGACGCAGTCGGCGGTGACGCGGCAGGGGCTGCTGACGATCGGCATCCTGATCGACAGCCACGCCACGCTGGCGCAGGCGCTGGCCCGCGCGCAGGAAACCAGCGTCGCCGCGCTGCGCACCGCCGCCGCTGCGCGGGGTGCGGTGGCGGGCAGCCGGGCGCTGGCCGATCAGGCTCGGGCACTCGACCGGGCGGCGGCAGCGGCGGACGGCAGCACCCTGTCCGCCCCGGCGGCAAGCCGCGCGCTGGGCGAAGCGGTGATGCAGGCCCGCCGCGCGATCGCCGCGATCGAAGGGAACTAACTGCCTCTAGCGGCATCGTGTCACCATGCACTATCATGCGCGGGCACAGGCAACGGGACGTCGATTGTGACCGGTTTTCTCGACAAGCTCGCGACATGGCTCGGCGGTCCGCTGCCGCCGGCGACCGATGCGCCCGGACCGACGCCCGTGCCCGCCCGCGCCGGCATTCAGCCCGACGATCCGCGCCTGCCCGATACCTCGCGTCCGCTGGTCGCGCGGTTGCTGGGGCTGATCGACGATCTGGAGGCGCGCGCGGGGCGCGATGCGGTGCTGATCGCGACGCTGACCGAAATCCGCCAGATGCGCGACGATCACCTGCCGCGCCTAATCGCCAGCTATGCCGAGATTCCGCCCGCGCACCGCGCCGAAATCTTTCGCCAGACGGGTCGCTCGGCCAGCTACAAGCTGAACCAAGGGATCGAACGGATGGTCGAGCGGTTGCAGACGCTGTCGCGCTCGCTGGCGCAGGACGACCTCGACAGCTTCGCCGACAATCTGCGCTTCATCGAACGGCGCTACGGCGACGACGATCCGGCGCGATAATAGCCTTCGTCATTCCCGCGCAGGCGGGAAGCCATAAACGCCGACGTCGCGGCTTCATCACCAGCGTCAGCGTCTATGGGTCCCCGCCTGCGCGGGGACGACGAACAGGGTCAGCCCAGCCGCATCGTCGGCGTGAGCCACACCGTGCCGCGCCCACGGAACACGAACACCAGCCCCTCGCCGGTGCGCATCGCGTTGCGCAAGCCCCGGACCAGCGGGCGCAGTTCGACCTGCAACGTCGCGGTGTACATCAGCATCAGGTCGCCATCGACGATCAGCTCGTTCTGGCCGTCGAGCTCGATCACCTCGATCTCGTCGACCGGGACCGGCGATTCGATCGCGAACGCCCCCGCCCCGGTCAGCTTGGGCTGCATCAGCCCGTTGCCCGACATGATCCCCGATACCGACCGGTGGACATGGGTCGACACCGCGATGTTGGCGTCGCAGGCGTAAAAGGCTCCGTCGTCGAGGATCAGCGAATCCTGTGGCCCGTCCATCGCCGCGAGGATGAAATGCTTGGTCGTGACTTCGGTCCACACCTCGCCATGCCCGGCATAGCGGGTGGCAAAGGCACTTTCGCCCGAGCCGGCCGAGGTGATCGCGCGCGAGAAGAACCCGCCCGCACCGGCGTTCTTCTGCACGTCGACCTGCAACTTGCCGTGCGCATATTGCAGCGCGCCGGGTTCGAGCAGCGCCGCGCCGCCTTCCAGCACGATGCGGACCTGCCGTGCGCTGACCGGATGCGGCAGGTGGACGTGAATCCCTCCTTCCGCGCCGGCCCCGCCCGCGCCGGCGACCGTCATCGGCTGATGGCCGAGGCCGTGTGCCTTGCGGTTGAACTCATGAACCTCGAAGCGGACGCCGGGGCTCTTCTGTTCGTCGATCTTGCTGCGCGTGGTCATTGGTCCGTTCCTGCTATCAGACGAAGGGAATGGGCGTCGGCCACCCCGAACAGCGCGGCGCGACCGAGAAGCCGTTCGGCCCAGGCGGCATGGGTAGCGGGTTCGCACATCACCCCGTCGCACGCGAACACCGCCGGGGCGTCGTCGGCGAGGATCAGCCGCGCCTCGGCGACCTGTCGTTCGCACGGGGCCAGCGCGGCGTGGATCACCGCCACCTGATCGGGGTGGATCGCGGTCTTGGTGAACAGGCCGTGTTCGATGTCGCGGGCGATCTCGGCACGCAGCAGGTCGGCATCACCGAACTGTTCGAGCACCGGCGCGCTCATCGCGAAGCCCCATGGCACGAAGCTCGTGACCAGCATCGCGATGACCCCGCCCAATGGCCCGTCATAGGCGGTGCGGCCGGGCGTGCGCCGCAGCCCCATCGCGCGCAGCAGGTCGTTGCCGCCGATGCGCAGCGCGAGGATACGGTCCTGCACCGCCAGCAACTGGTCGCGCAACCGGCGGATTTCCTGCGGGTCGAGCGACTCGCGCGTCTCCAGCGTCGGCATCAGCCGGTGGCGATCGTGGAGCGGCAACGCCAGATACGCCGGCATCGATTCGGCATGCGCCTTGGGCACGACGAAGCCGGTCAGCCGCTCGACGCCGGGCATGCACAGGATGTGCCCCAGCATCGCCGCGTCGCGCGGGCGCACGAACAGCAGCGGTTCGGCCGGGCCACCCTCGCGGTTGCCGAGCGTGCGCAGGAAAGCCGCCAGCCGCGACATCGCCAGCGGCAGGTCGCTCTCGCGCACCGCATCCTCAAGGCAGATCACCGCCGAGCGCAGGCCGGCCACCCGGCGGTTGCCGAGCAGCACCTCGACCAGATCGGCACGGGTCGCGGGCAGATACAGCGTCGCGCCGAGTTCGAGCGCGGTGACGGGTCCATGGTTCATTGATCGTCCCCCAGCGAACGGATGATTGCGACCGCGCGATAACGGGAAGCGGCATCCAGCGGTTCGACCGGAATGCCGTGTTCGGTGGCGAGGTGGAGCAGATGCGCGACATCGGGGTCGGCCGCATCGCGCACCAGCAGTCGTTCGGGCATCCGCCGCAACAGCGCGCGTGTCGCCTCGGCGATGCCGGGTTTGATGCGGTTGCGGTCCTGCGTGCCGGCGCGCACCAGCAGGTCGGCCAGCATCGCCTCGCAGGCGTCGACGAGCGCCGGGCGGCGGGCGGCATGGCCATCGATCGGTTGCGGCAGCGCGGCGATGGCCAGCGGCGCCAGCGTATCGACGAACGCCTGCGACCGGTCGGCGGCGGCGAACTGCGGATAGGTGACGCAGGCGTGGAAATCGCCCGGGCCGACCACCGCGTCGTTCAGGATCGATCGGCTGACCAGCCCGGAAACGATGCCGTTGAGCAGGCCCGAGGCGATCAGATAATCATCATCGGTCGCGGCAATATCCGCCTGCCCCGCCGGATCGGCGATCACCGCCAGCGTCGGCGCGAACCCCATCGGCCGGTCGGCCAGAGTCGCGCGCAATTCGCCGCCGATCGCGCCCTTGCCAGTCCAGCCGTCGATGAACACCGCTTGGGTCGGATCGTGCCGCGCGGCGATATGCGCCAGCGCAACCCGGTCGATCCCGCGATCGCGGATGATGCTGACCGAATAATGCACCGCCGGGTGGCCGTGCGCGCGCAGCGTCCGCGCGAGCAGCACCCCGATCGGCGTACCGGCGCGGGCGAGCGATACCAGCACCACCTCACGTCCGTCCGCCCGCTCGGCCAAATGCGCGGCGAGGCTGGCGACATCCTGCGCCAGCCGCGCGCCGTTGCGCGCGAGCGCCGCGTCGTACAGCGCGAGATAGTCGGGACCGGGCACCCGTTCGGGAGCGATCATCTCCGAATAATGGCGCTTGCCCGACTGGATCGCGGCTTCCTTGTCCGCCACCGCCGTGGGGGCGAGCGCCACCGGTTTCATGAGGAAGGTGACGTCGGCGGGGTCATAGCTGCCCGAGAATGGCGCGGGGTCGACCCGGACCGCCTCAGCCGGCATCGAACATGCCCCCGGCAAGCTGCGAGCGCGGCGGCAGCATCGCGAAGTCGCACAGCGCCATGAACGGCGCATCGGTCAGGCTGTCGCCGATGCCGATCACCGGTGCGTCGGGGAAGCGCGCGCGAAGCCCCGGCAGGATGCGCGCCACCGCATGCGCTTTGCCCAGATAGGGCGGCATCAGCGCGACGTTGTTGCCGTTACGATGGTCGGTCCAGCCCGGCGGCAGCGCGGGCACCGCCGCATCGACGACGCCGAACAGCGCGTCGGCATCGGCATCGGCATGTTTGGCGAGCGCATAGAGCGCGAGATCGCCCTCCATCAGCACCCGCGCGTTGATCGGCACGTCGCGCAACGCCGCCTCGGCAGCGATGGCCGCCACCAGTTCGTCCAGCACGGCGCGATGTTCGGCGGCGCGCCCGGCGACGATCGCCGCCCATTCGGCATCGATCTCGCTCTCGTCGTTCAGGATCACCCCGCCATGCGCGCACACCGCCGCCTTGAACGGAATATGCGCGCGGCGCAGCGCGTCGAGGCTGCGCGCCGTCACCGGCACCAGATGCGTCGTCTCCGCCAGCCAGTCGAGGAAACGCATCTGCACCGGCGTCGCATAGCTCAGCGGCGATCCGTCCTTCGCGAAGCCCAGCGGGGTCAGCCGTTCGGGCGGCACCTCGGCCGGGCATTTGCGCAGCGTCTGGAACAGCGTGTCGTCGAGATCGACGAGCGCGATCGCGCGGATCATGCCGCCCATCCGATCAGCTTTGCGTTCAGCGCCGCGACCAGCGCGGGGTCGATCGTCGCCGCCCCCGTCTCGTGCGCGATCCAGTTGGTCCGCCCATCGGCGGGATCGGCGTTGTAGAGATAATTGGGCACGCCGGTTCCATAATTGTCGGTGAAACAAAGTTTGCTGGCCATCGCCCAGCCGATCCGCGCCGGGCTGCGGCTGGTCGCCTGCACGACCACGTCATGGCCCGCGTCGGCAAGCGTTTCCGCCAGACGGAACGGGGGATAGGTGAATTCGCCGGTGCCGATGATCCTGAGCGGGCCGGTGACGGGCGGCAACGGACCGATCGGCGGCGGCGCGGCGGCGCTGGTGATGCCGGTGCGCCCCATGTTGCGATGCGTCGCCAGGGTGCCGAGCGACGCGGCGGCCATGTCGAACGCGGCATCGGCCGGGGCGATGTCGCCCTGCGTCCATTCCAGCCGGCCGTGCAGCAGCGCGGCGATGGCCGTCGGGCGCGGCATCCGCACCTGCCAGTCGCGCCCGACCGACCAGTCGGTCAGCGTCGCGACGACGATCCGCTCGACGCCCGGCCATGCCGTCACCAGCGCCTGCGCCAGATTGGTAAGAGTGGTGCCGGTCGACACCTCGTCATCGACGATCACCAGCGTGCGCGGCGTCGGCAGGTCGGGGCGATAGATCAGATGCGCCGAGGCGTGGCTGTGCGGTTCCTCGAACCGGCACAGCAGCGGATGGTCGATCCGCTGGCGGGTCGAATGGAGGAAGTGAATATCCTCCCGCCCCAGCGCCGCGCGCAGTTCGCCATGGACCGTCTGGCCGAGGCACACCGCCGTTTCGGCGAGGCCGACGACCATCACCGGTCCGGGCAGGTCGGCGGGGATGCGCGCCACCAGATCGCGCACGCTGGCCCGCATCACCTGCGGGCTGGCAGGCAGATGCCGGCCGAGCACGCGCGACACGATCAGGAAGCCGCGTTTGGGGTTCTCACGCGCGGCGAAGGCACACAGGTCGTCCAAGGGCCATGCCGCCTCCTCGACCGCGATGTCGAGACGGCCGGTCGGCAATGCCACGCTGCGATGCGGGTTCGGGGTCGTCAGCACTGGCAGGCGATCCGCGCGATCGCGCTGCGGGTACGGGCCACCACCGCCGTCCGGCCGATCGGGGTCACGTCGTGCGCCATCTGTGGCTCCAATCCGTGAGAATCGAGAAAACTGAGGATCATCGCACCCTTGATGCCGAAGTTGATGTTTTCCGCGCTGGCCCCCGACCGGCGGATCCGGTCGAGGTTGAGCGAGGAGCTGACGAGGCCGATCAAATGGCCCGCCATGTCGAGAATCGGACCGCCACTGTTGCCGCTGGCGATCGGTGCGGTGAACTGAAACACGCTGCTGTCGTTGCCGATCCCGCACAGCGCGGCGATATTTCCCGCACTCGCCTGCGGCCCGGTGCCAAGCAGCCCCTGCAACGGAAAGCCGAGCGCCACGACATCCTCGCCCAGATGGAGTCCGACCTGCGAGCGGAACTGCGCGATCTGCATGAGCGGCGTGTCGACGCGGAGCAGCGCGAGGTCGTTGCGCGGATCGGCGAACACCATCTCCGCCGCCAGCGTCCGCCCGCCGACATGGACGCTGATCGTGCGGACGTCCTCGACGACATGCGCGTTGGTCAGGATGTGATGCGCTTCGATCGCGATGCCGCTGCCGCTTGACTGGCCGGAGCGGTCGCCGCGATCGGGCGTGTCGTCCTGCAACCGGGGGTTGAGCCGGTCGCACCACGCCCGGTCCAGCCCATAGGCGGCGGCGATGGCGGAGAGGCCGACCGCGAACCCCTGCCCGTTGGCGGCGATCCGCCAGCGGCCCTGATGGCGGTACAGCTCGATCAGGATCACCGCCGCCGCGGCCTGCCCGCCCGGATCGACCGCGAAGCGCAGCGTGTCGCTCGCGATGGTCAGCCGGGCGTCGATCGGGCGGTTGGCGGGATCGAACGCGATCAGCAGCAGCCGGTCGATGCCCGCCGGCAGCGCGGCGGGATCGATCCGCAGCCGTGTCGCCTCTTCGAACCCCACCCCGCTGCGCAGTTCGCGGGTGATCGAATCGATCGGCGCGAAGTCGGCCGCCGCCCGCCGGTCCGGCCCCAGCGCCACCAAAGCCAGCGGCGGCGGCGCACCGCCGGCCAGCACGAACGTGGTCGCGCCGGCCGCCGGTGCCCGTTCGCCCGCGATCAGATCACGCATCGCGGGCAGGTCCTTGCGGTCAGACGTTGACGCCGAACGACCGCGCCAGCGGCCCGAGACCCCCGGCGAAGCCCTGACCGATCGCCTTGAACTTCCATTCGCCATTGTGGCGATAGAGTTCGCCGAAGATCATCGCCGTCTCGGTCGAGGCGTCTTCCGACAGGTCGTAGCGCGCGAGTTCGGTGCCGCCATCGGCGTTCAGCACGCGGATGAAGGCGTTCGACACCATGCCGAAATTCTGGCGGCGGCCGTCGGCCTCGTGGATCGTCACCGCGAAGTTCAGCTTCGTGATCTCGGCCGGCACCTGATCGAGCGACACCGCGACCACCTCGTCGTCGCCGCTGCCCTCACCGGTGGTGTTGTCGCCCTGATGAACGACCGAGCCGCCGGCGCCTTCCTTGTTGTTGTAGAACACGAAATCGGCGTCGGAGCGGACCTTGCCGGCCTCGTCGGTCAGGAACACGCTGGCGTCGAGATCGAACGCGCTGCCGTCGGTGACGCGCGTGTCCCAGCCGAGCCCGACGCGAACCGCCTTCAGCCCCGGTGCTTCCTTGCTCAGGCTGACGTTGCCGCCCTTGGAGAGTGATACTGCCATGATGTTGTCCTTAGTTTGAACGCCCGGGGTCAGCCGATGTTGACGCCATAGTTGCGCGCCATCGGGCCGAGCCCGCCTTTATACCCTTGCCCCACCGCGCGGAATTTCCACTCGGCGTTGTGGCGATAGACTTCGCCGAAGATCATCGCGGTTTCGGTCGAGGCATCCTCGGCGAGATCATAACGCGAAATCTCGCGGCCGGTCGCATCGTTGACGATGCGGATGAAGGCGTTGGACACCATGCCGAAGCTCTGCCGCCGGCCCTCGCCCTCATGGATCGTCACCGCGACCGCGATCTTCTGCACATCGGCGGGCAGGCGGGAGAGGTCGACGGTCAGCGCCTCGTCGTCGCCGTCACCCTCGCCGGTGCGGTTGTCGCCGGTATGTTCGACCGACCCGTCGGCCGAACGCAGGTTGTTGTAGAAGATGAAATCGCCGTCGCTGCGCACCTTGTCGCCGACGCCCAGCAGGAACGCGCTGGCGTCGAGGTCGAAATCGGCCCCGTCCGTGACGCGCGTGTCCCAGCCGAGCCCGATCAGGATACGGGTAAGGCCGGGCTCTTCTTTCGACAGGCTGACGTTGCCGCCTTTGGACAGGCTTACCGACATTTGACTCTCCCTTGGTCGATCATTTGCGCCCCGCGACCCAGCGCAGGCCCCAGCCGAGTTGCTCGTCGAGCACCTGCTGGTCGCGGACATAGTCGACGATCCGCGTCACCTTCATCTGGCCACCGATATTCTCGATCAGCACGATGCCGCACAGGCGGCGGTCGTTGCGCCCCTCGGTCATGCGCACCTCGATCGGCGGCTGGTCGGGCATGGTGACGAGGACGACGCCGTCGGTCGCCTGCCAGTTGGGCACGCCTTCGTAGATATTGGCGAAGATGGCGATGCGGCGGATCGCGCTCCACTGGCCGCCGTTCACGCGGATCGTCTCGCCCTGCGACACGTCGCCGGTGCGGTCGTCGCCCGACAGCGCGATGAACGGCAGGCTGTTGTACGACCCGAAGCTGTTGCCGAGCGCCTGCACCACGCCCTTGCGCCCGTCGCTCAGCTCGTAGAGGCAGCCCAGATCGAGATCGATCGCGCTGCCGCCGCCGAAAAATCCCTTCTTGCCGCGCGACCAGTTGAGGTTGATCGTCACCTCGCCGAAGCTGCTCCCGCGCTTTTGCAGGCTGACGGTCTGCCCCTGTTTCTCCAGCGTCACTTTCGACAGGCTGATCGAAGGCGGCGGCGGCGGAGCAGGTGGCGGCGGTGGCGGAGCAGCGGGCGGCGGCGGCGGCGGAGCGGCGGGTTCCTCGGCGACGTCGATGCCGAACGAGCGCGCGAGCGGCCCCAAGCCGCCGTTGAACCCCTGCCCGACCGCGCGGAACTTCCACTGGCCGCCCCGGCGATAGAGTTCGGCCAGCATCATCGCCGCCTCGGTCGCACCTGCCAACGACGGGCGGAACGACAGCGTATCGCCGCCCTGCCCCGCCAGCGTGACGCCCACGCCCTGCAACATCGCCAGCGTCTGCCGCCGCGCGGTCGCCTCGTCGATCGTCACGCAGAATACGATCCGCTCGATGTCGCCCGAGAGCCGCGCCGGATCGATCGTGAACCGCCCGCCCGCGCCGGTCCTTGGCGCGAACCGCACCGAGCCGCCGTCGCCCTCGTTCTGGTTGTAGAAGATCATGTCGGCGTCGCCGCGCACCCGCCCGTTCCCGAGCAGCAGATAGGCCGAGCCATCCGCCTCCACGCCCGCCGGCGCGGTCCAGCCGAGATCGACGGTCAGCGTGCCGGGCGGCACGGCGGCGTTGCCGCCTTGTTGCAGTTCGGTCATGCCGGGTCCTGTTTCCGCGCGGTCCGGGTCATCGTCGGAATCACAGCGCGCCGGTGATCGCGCCCATCATCTCCTGGAACGTCCGGCCCGAGGTCCGCTCGCCCAGCGCCTTCATCTCCCAGCCGTCGCCGCTGCGCACCAGCTTGGCCATGACCTGTCCGGTATGCGACCCCGCCCCGCTGAGATCATAGCGCGCCAGTTCCTTGCTGTTGGTCGCATCGACCAGCCGGCAATAGGCGTTCTCGATCCGGTCGAAGCTGTCGCCGGTGAAGCTGTTGACGGTGAAGATCAGCGTCCGCACGCCCGGGGGCAGGCGCGTCAGATCGACCGCGATCGTCTCGTCGTCGCCATCGCCGGCACCGGTGCGGTTGTCGCCGCTATGGACGATGCTGCCGTCGTCGCTGGTCAGCTTGCGGAACCACACCACGTCGAGCTGCCGGCCCGACGCATCGAAGGCGAGGCACGAGGCGTCGAGATCGACATCGCCGCCCCCGCCGCCGCCGAACAGCCCGAGCAGCCCCTTGGCCTTGCGCACGTCCCAGCCGAGGCCCATCGCGACGCGGGTCAGCATGCCGCCACCCGATTTCTCGAGACGGACGCTCTGACCCTTCTGCAGACTGACCATCGGCTTCTTCCTCTCGTTGCGTCGCGTCACGGCGACCCTTGTGGGCGGGGATTATGACCGGCGCGCGACAGGCCGCAACCCCCGAAAGCGGCCGGAACGACAGGTAAATTTCACTGGCGGGGGTTTGACGGAGTCCCGCTTTTCTGCTGTGCGCGCGGCGTCGCATGGACCACCGCGACAACCTGCGCATCGATCGCTTCGTCGAATGCCTGCGCGGTGCCGGTGACGACATCGATCCATGTCGCGCAGAACGGAATCCCCACCGCATCACCGTAAGACGCCCCGCCGGCCGCGCGGCTGTTGATCTCGAGGATGCGCCACTGGCCCCCGGCGTCCTGCTTGTACTGGACGTTGAGCGCCCCGTGCAGGGCATGGCGCGCGACCAGCATCGTCGCATGGGCGATCAGCGGATGGCGCGTCTCGATCCGCTGGCGATTGGGATCGAGCTTGGTGCGCACCGCCGCCAGCAGCACCCGGCCATGGTCGGCGACGATGTCGACCGACGCCTCCAGCCCCGGCAGATGCTCCATCACCAGCAGCGCGAAGGTTTCCCCTTGCACCTCGGCATGGCGCAGCGCGTCGACGTAAAGTGCGGGCGCGATCCGGCGGGCATCGGGATCGGCGAGATGCGCCAGCGGCGTGGCCCCGTCGAGCGTCCAGTATCCCGCGCCATAGACGCCGCGCACCGGCTTGACGCACGCCGCCCGGCCGCCTCGCGTCAATGTGGCCACCGCCGCGTCGAAGCCGTCGGCGGTCGTTACCGCGATCGACGGGCAGCGATGCGGATCGTCGCCCAGCGACACGGTGAACGCCGCCTTGTCGTCGAGCAGGTCGAGCGTGGCGGCATCGGCCGCGACGTGCAGCGCGATCCCCGCCGCCGCGAACCGCTCGCGCTGCGCGGCGATGCCCGTGCGCCCCCGTCCGGCGACCAGATGCGTCACGCCGCGATCGATCGCGGTGGCGAGCGCCCATTCGACATAATCGGTCGCCCCGCGCGCCGGCTCGACCCAGAAGTCCGGCGCCACGTCGCGCACCGGCGCGTCACCGTCGATCGTGCTGACCGCGATGTCCAGCCCCGGCCGGGCGGCGACCATGTTCGCAATGACGTTGCGAAGCGAAAACGACTGATTGAACCAGATCTTCATCGGAACTTTCGGGGAAACATGCCGCACGATTGCGACGGCCCCCTATCGCGCGAGGATGCGACGGACGTCGAGAGGGGAAAGCACCATGCCAGGCACGCTTGCGTACCATCGCCGGGCACGATAGCGTATTATATTGGCAATACACATTGGGGGTTGATCCATGCCGTCGTTCCTGCCCGCCGCCCTGATCGGCGCGACCCTGTTGCTTGCCCCTGACGTCGCGGCGCAGGAATCGGGGTATCGACCGACCTTCCGCCCCGAAACGCTGAAACGGACCGGCACCGCCAATCCCAATATCGTCATGGTGCTCGGCACGACGCATCTGGCCAACCTGCCCAAAAGCTTCCAGCCGGCGGTGCTTGGCCCCCTGCTCGACCGGCTGGCGGCGTGGAAGCCGACCGCGATCGCGACCGAGGATCTCTCGGGGCTGCAATGCGACGCGCTGCGCCGCTATCCCAGCCGCTATGCCGAGACGGTCGAAACCTATTGCTACGACCCCACCCCCGCCAACACCGCGACCGGGCTGGACGTGCCCGCCGCCAATGCCGAGGGCGAACGGTTGGTCGCGGCGCTCGGCAAGGCACCGACCCCGGCGCAGCGCCGGCGGCTGGCGGCGGTGTGGCTGGCGGCGGGCGAGCGATTTTCGGCGCTGGTCCAGTGGCTACGCCTGCCCCCGCCCGAACGCCGCGCCGGCGACGGCCTCGACGCGCCGCTGGTGGCGATGTTGACCGAACTGGCCGGACGGCGCGGCGAAAGCAGCCAGATTTCCGCCGTCCTCGCCGCGCGCCTGGGGCTCGAGCGGACGTGGAGCGTCGACGACCACTCCGCCGACACGCAGGACGACCCCGATCCGGCGGTGCGCAAGGCGACGGACGACGCGGTCGTGCGGGCATGGGACAATCCCGCCTCGCGCCAGCGCCGTGCCAACGACGAACGGCTGACCGCCGACCTCGGCACGCCGGGCGGGGTGCTGGCGCTCTATCGCTCGATGAACGGACCGGACGCGCCCGCGCTGGTCTATCGGTCCGATTTCGGTGCGGCGCTGGCCGCACCCGCCGGGCTCGGGCGGGGCTATGTCGGCTATTGGGAGACACGCAACCTGCGCATGGTCGCCAACATGCGCGACGTGCTGGGCCGCACTCCCGGCACGCGGATGCTCGCGGTCGTCGGGGCCTCGCACAAAGGCTATTATGAGGCGTATCTGCACCAGATGCACGACGTGACGCTGGCCGACGTGATGCCGTTGCTGCGGGAGTAGGGTTGAGGTCCGACCGACATCCAACGAAATGCCGTCCCAGTCTGCTCCCCTCCCTGATAAGGGAGGGGTTGGGGGTGGGTCGGCCAGTTGTGAAGCGCTTACGTTTCCTCTCGGGCCTACCCACCCCCGGCCCCTCCCTTATCAGGGAGGGGAGCAGTTTTGCCGACGTTCCAGCCGAATTCGGTCCTACCGCGTCTCGAACTTGCGCACCCCCGCCCCCAGCCGGTTAACGCCGACGTTCACCCCGTCGCCAGTATAATCGGCGACGAACGCCGGGCTCTTGTCCACCCCCGGTGCCAGCGTCGCGACATTGTTCTCGACGCGGAGGCCCGTCGCCGGGAAGGTCCGCTTCTCCGCGCCGACGACGATGAAGCCGGTCCAGTTCTCCTTCGCCTTGCCCTGGACGAAGGTGTTGCCCGCGATCCGCCCGGTCGCCCCTTCGGGCAGGTCGATCATGTAGTTGGTCTTGGCCCCCCGGCTGTCGTCGAAGCTGCTGTCGGTGATGTCGATGCGCGGCGCGCGGATTTTCACGTAATGGCCGCCGGTCCCGCGCTCGAAGCGCGACCGGGTGATGGTGATCGACCCGTTGTTCGACAGATAGACCGAATGCGCGCAGTCGGTCGATTCGTCGCATTGGCCCAGACCAGCGAAGGTCGACCGGTCGATCACGATCCGCTGCCGCCCTTCGGGATTGCCGCCCAGAATGCCCTCCTGACTGTCGAGGAAGGTCGAGTTGACGACGGTCAGGTCGCCGATCTCGGTACGGATGCCCGCGCCATTGCCGTCGGGCACGCGGACGCGGCGGAACACGATGCCGTCGACCGTCGATCGCCGGCCGCGCAGCACGAACGTCGCCTTGTCCTCGCACGCCGCACCGTCGAAGATGACGCTGCCGGGGGTCCGCGCGCGATAGGTGATGTCGCCGCCGGTCTGCACCGTGCAGTCGCGGTAGGTGCCCGGCGCGATCAGGATGGTGACGGTGCCGTCGCGCACCGCGCTGACCGCCGCATCGATCGTCGCGAACCCCTGTCCGGTCTGCTCGATAACGAACGGTGCCGGGGTTTGCGCGGGCAGCGGCGCGGCGACGGCAAGCAGGGCGAGGGGCAGCAGACGGCGCATCGGACGGTTCCTGTCGCATAAGTGATCGTCCCGGACATGGGCGTTGCCGGTGGCGGGCGGCAAGGGGCGATCATCGTCTGTCCCTTGCTGGGACGACGCACGCACCAAATCGTCACCCCGGACTTGTTCCAGGGTCCACTTGTCCGCGAGCGCAGCCTTTCGACAGGAAGCACCACCGTCAGCCGCACGGTGAACCCCGGAACGGATCCGGGGTGACGACCTGTGAATCACCGCAGCGTCTGGATGATCCCCGAAAAATCGGTCGCGCCCTGTCCGTCCTCGACGAAGCGGCCGTAAAGTTCGGCCGCCCGCGCGCCCATCGGCGTATCCGCCCCGACGCCGGCGGCGGCCTGCATCGCGAGGCGCAGGTCCTTGAGCATCAGCGCCGCTGCGAACCCGCCCTGAAACCCGCGATCGGCCGGCGTCTCCGGCCCGACGCCCGCCACCGGGCAATAGCTCGTCATCGACCAGCATTGTCCCGAACTGACCGAAGAAATGTCGTAGAAGGTCTGCGCGTCCAGCCCCAGCCGTTCGGCCAGCGCGAACGCCTCGCACGTCGCGATCATCGATGCGCCGAGCAGCATGTTGTTGCACATCTTGGCCGCCTGTCCCGCACCGCTGTCGCCCGCGTGGATCACCGCCTTGCCCATGTCGGACAGGAACGGCTCGGCCTTGGCGAAGGCCGCTTCGCTGCCGCCGACCATGAAGGTCAGCGCGCCGGCATTGGCCGCCGCGATCCCGCCCGACACCGGCGCATCGACCGCGTGCAGCCCCTTCGCGCGCGCCGCCTGCGCCACGGATTTCGCGGTATCGACGTCGATCGTCGAGCAATCGATCAGCACCGCGCCGGTATCGACCGCCTCGAACAGTCCGCCGCCATAGACCTCGGCGACATGGGCACCGGCGGGCAACATGGTGACGACCGCCTGCGCCCCCGCCGCCGCCTCGACCGCACTCACGGCGGGCAGGCAGCCGGCGGCCTTGGCGCGCGCCAATGCGTCGGCCGACAGATCGAACGCGCGCACGTCATGCCCCGCCTTCGCCAGATTGGCGGCCATGCCCCCGCCCATGTTGCCGAGGCCGATGAAGCCGATCCGTGCCATGCTGCTCTCCCGTGTTTTTGTCCGCCTCCCGGCGGAAGGCGGTGCCAGCCCGATCCTTACCGCCCGGTCCAGTTGCCCGGCCGTTTCTCGACGAAGGCGGCCATGCCTTCCTTCTGGTCCGCCGTGCCGAACAGGCCGTGGAACAGGCGACGTTCGAACTGCACGCCCTGCGCCAGAGTCGTGTCGAACGCGGCGTTGACCATTTCCTTGTTCGCCTTGACCGCCAAGGGGGCCATGGCAGCGATGGTCTGCGCGGTCTTGACCGCCTCCTCGACCAGATCGTCGGCGGGAACGATCCGCGCGACCAGACCGCAGCGCTCGGCCTCTTCCGCACCGATCATCCGCCCGGTCAGACACATCTCCATCGCCTTCGCCTTGCCGACCGCGCGCGCGAGGCGCTGCGACCCGCCCATGCCCGGCGTCACGCCCAGCTTGATCTCGGGCTGGCCGAACTTCGCGCTGTCGGCGGCGAGGATGAAGTCGCACATCATCGCCAGCTCGCAGCCGCCGCCCAGCGCGAAGCCGGCGACCGCAGCGATGATCGGCTTGCGGGTGCGGGTGAACGCATCCCAGCCGCTGAAATGATCGCCGCCGTACATCGCGGCGAAGTCCATTTCCTGCATCTCCTTGATGTCGGCCCCGGCGGCGAACGCCTTGGCAGAGCCAGTGACGACCGCGCAGCCCTGCGCCGGGTCGGCATCGAACGCGCGCATCGCGTCCAGCAGTTCGGCCAGCACCTGTGCGTTCAGCGCGTTGAGCGCCTTCGGCCGGTTGAGCGTCACCAGCGTCACGGCACCCCGACGCTCGACAAGGATGGTTTCATACGTAGACATGGTGGCTCCAGTGCAATTCGTCATTCCGGCGCAGGCCGGAATCCATGGACGCGAGACTCCGGCGATAGAGCCGCGGCCGCCCGACACAATGGATTCCGGCCTGCGCCGGAATGACGAAGTGAGTCATCGCGGCTGCCATTCGTCGGCGGCATCCAGCGGCGCGAAGATGCGGTCGATCATGTGATCGCTCACCGCCTCCGGGGTCGCCGGGTCCCAGCGCGGCGCATGATCCTTGTCGACGATCACCGCGCGCACCCCCTCGACGATGTCGGGACGCTGGACGATGCGCGTGGCGACGGCATATTCCTGCCGCATCTCGTCCTCGAACGTCGGCATCGCCCTGCCGTCGAGCAGCAGTTTCAGCGACACCTTGCACGACAGCGGCGCGCGCTGGCGCAGGATGCCGAGTTGCTCGCCCGCCCACTCCCCGCCATCGGCGTCCAGCACGGACAGGATTTCCTCGAAATCGTCGCTGGCGAACAGCCGGTCGATCTCGCCCTGGCGCGACAGGATCGCCGCCTCGCCCGGTTCGCCCGACAATTCGCTCAGGATCGCCTCGGCAGCTTGCGGATCGGCAGCGATGCGGGCGGTGGCCTCCGCCACCCGCTCCGACGCCACGAAATGCGTGGCGAGGCCCAGCGCGAGCATCTCCGCGCCGTCGATCCGCGCGCCGGTCAGCGCCAGATACTGGCCGATCCGGCCGGGCAGGCGCGAGAGATACCAGCCGCCGCCGACATCGGGGAACAGCCCGATCGCGGTTTCAGGCATCGCGAAACGGCTGCGCTCGGTCGCGACACGCAATTTGCACGGCTGCGAAATGCCGACCCCGCCGCCCATCACGATCCCGTCCATGATCGCGATCACCGGCTTGGCATAGGTGAACAGCCGGTGGTTCAGCCGATATTCGGCGGCGAAGAACGCCCGCGCCTCTGCGCCGTCGGCGGCGCTGCTCGCCGCGATCATGCGGATGTCGCCACCCGCGCAGAACCCACGCCCCTCGGCATGGTCGATCGCCACCGCCTCCACCGCCGGATCGCCGCGCCAGTCCTCCAGCGCGGCGAGCATCGTGTCGCACATGCCATGCGTCAGCGCATGCAACGCCTCCGCCCGGTCGAGCCGGAGACGCCCGACCCGGCCGTCGATTTCCACCCGAACGCTCATTTGACCAGATCCCGTCCGACGATCATCCGCATCACCTGATTGGTGCCTTCGAGGATCGAATGGACGCGCAGGTCGCGCCAGAAGCGCTCGACCGGATAGTCCATGAGATAACCGTAGCCGCCATGGAGTTGCAGCGCCTGATCCACCACCTTCGATCCGGTGTCGGTGGCGAAGCGTTTCGCCATCGCGGCGAAGCGCGTCTTGTCGGGGGCGTTCGCGCTCACCTTCGCGGCGGCGGTGTAGAGCAGCGCGCGCGCCGCCTCCAGCTCGGTCGCCATGTCGGCCAGCGTGAACTGCGTGTTCTGGAAATCGGCGACGGGTTTGCCGAACTGCTGGCGCGCCTTGGTATAGGCCACCGCCTCGTCGAGACACCGCTGCGCCCCGCCGAGCGAACACGCCCCGATGTTGAGCCGCCCGCCGTCCAGCCCCTGCATCGCAATCGAAAAGCCCTGCCCCTCGGCACCGACCAGATGGGCGGCGGGAACGCGCACGGAATCGAGGATCACCGCGCGGGTCGGCTGCGAATGCCAGCCGAGCTTGCGTTCGTTCGCGCCGAACGACACGCCGGGCATATCCTTTTCGATGAGCAGGCACGAGATGCCCTTCGGCCCCTCCCCGCCGGTGCGGACCATCACCAGATACACCTCGTTCTCGCCCGCGCCCGAGATGAACTGCTTGGTGCCGGTGACGATATAGTCGTCGCCGTCGCGCACCGCCTTCGTCTTGAGCGCGGCGGCATCCGACCCCGACGACGGCTCGGTCAGGCAATAGCTCGCCAGCCTGTCCATCGTAACGAGGTCGGGAAGGAACCGCGCCTTCAATTCGGCCGAGCCGAAGGCGTCGAGCATCCACGCCGCCATGTTGTGGATCGAGATGAACGCCGAGGTCGACGGACAGCCATAGGCCATCGCCTCCATGATGAGCGCCGATTCCATCCGGCCAAGCCCGATCCCGCCCGACTCCTCCGACACATAGATCGCGGCGAAGCCCAGCTCGGCCGCCGCCTTGATCGTGTCGCGCGGGAAGATGTGCTGCTCGTCCCATTCGGCGGCATGCGGGGTGATCGCGTCGGCGGTGAACCGGCGCGCCAGTTCCTGGATCTCGCGCTGGTCGTCGGTCAGGTCGAACGGGTTCACGCTTCACTCTCCACTATCGCTTCGGCCTCGATCTCGACCCGCCATTCGGGTCTGAGCAGCGCGGCCACCACCAGCATCGTCGCGGCGGGCCGCGCGGTGCCCATCATTCGTCCATGCACCTGCCCGACCGCCCCGGCATCGGCCGGATCGGTCAGATACATCCGCGTGCGGACGACATCGTCGATCCGCCCGCCCAACTCGCCGATCGCCTGCGCGATGATCGCGAAGCATCGTGTCGCCTGCGCGGCGGCATCGCCCGGCGTGCTGCTGCCGTCCGGCTCGACCGGGGCGGTGCCCGACACGAGGATGCGGTCGCCCACCCGCACCGCGCGGGCAAAGCCGATCGCCGCCTCATAGGGCGATGCCGAGGCGGTCCGCGGCCTCACCGCCGCGTCAGCACGCGCGTGTCGAACGCCGCCTGTGCCGCCTTCGCGTCGCCCAGCGGCGGGCTGGCAAGGCCGCCGATGCCGCGGGTCTGCGCGATCTGCCCGGTCAGCGTGCCGTTGGCATGGGCCGGATCGGTCGCGACCCTGCCCAGCGGATCGGCATAGGCGGCATCCGCCGTCGCGATCGTCCAACCCTTCGCCTTCAACGCCTTCACGAAATCCTCGATGAACAGCGCGGCAATATCGGTTTCGTGCATCAGCATGACGTGGATCGGCTGGCGCGTGCCGAACACCTTCTGCGCATTGGCGTAATGCGTCTCGACGCCCTGCATCATCATGTCGACGTAGAGCGTGCGCAAGGCGGCCATGTCCATCGCCCGGCCTGCCTGCTTCGCGGCGATCGTCATCCCCTCCAACTGCCAGTCCGATCCGTCGAGCGTGACATAACCGTTGGCAAGCCCACGCGCCTTCAGCCCCGCGCGCACCGCGTCGCGCTTGACCTTGTCCGCGCCGCCTTCGTCGAGGAACGGATAGCGGAACCACGCGCGATAGCCCTCGCGCCCTTTCAGCCAGCGTTCGGCACGGTCGATGTCCGCCAGATATTGCTCGGGCGTCAGCTTGCTCAGGGCCGGATGGCTGTACGAATGATCGGCCAGCACATGGCCGGCGGCGACATAGTCGGTCAGCCGGTCGACCCCGTCGACGCCGTCCGCCGCATCGGCCAGATTGCCCGGATTGACGAAGAACGCCGCCTGGGTGACGCCCGCGCGGTGCAGCGCGGCGATCAGCTTCACCGTGCGCTGGTCGAGCGTCAGGAACGCGCCGGCCGATCGCGGCGCATCGTCGAACGTCAGCGCGATCCGCTTCTGCGCGGCGGCGGGCATCGCCGCCAGCAGCGCCGCCATCAGCATTCCGATCAACCGCCCTGTCATCCAACGTCTCCCCACGAAAAAACCGTCCGCAGATCGCAGCCCGAAGGCTCCTCGCCCTCCTGAAACAACCGCACCCGATCGATCGCAGCAAGCTGGCCCGGCGTGAAGCGGTTATCGCTGCGAAAATAGCCAGCGCCCCGCCGCCCGTTCCAGATCGCGACGACATGCCCGCGCTTGTCCCGCCGTTCGGCGAAACGGATCGCCCCGCCGCTCGTCCGGGCCGGCAGCGCACGCCCACCGGGACGCGATGCCCAGCCAACGCCGTCGACGGTCATCACGCCCCACGGCCCTTCCCAACGGAAGGTGCCGCCATGAATGCCGCCCTCCAGCGTCACGATGCGTTCGCCCGCCACCAGATCGACGATCGGCGCATAGCCGCAGAACCGCCCCGGCCCGCGCAATTCGCCTGCCGCTACCGGGGCGCTCGCCATCATCGTCGCAACCGTCGTCAGCGCCAGCGCCCGCACCGCCGTCACCCCATCGTCGGGATGACGAACGCATCCTGCGTCCGCGCCGCCGCGCCATCCTCGGCTTGGGTGCCGGACATCGATCCGTCGGGCCAGCGCTGGGTGATCGTCTTGACCCTGGTCCAGAAGCGCACGCCCTCTTCGCCGTGCTGGTTCATGTCGCCGAACGCACTGCGCTTCCACCCGCCGAAGCTGTGATAGGCCACCGGCACCGGGATCGGCACGTTGATGCCGACCATGCCGACGTTGACCCGCGCGGCGAACTCGCGCGCGGCATGGCCGTTGCGGGTGAAGATCGCGACGCCGTTGCCATATTGATGCTCGCTCGGCAGGCGCACCGCGCTCTCGAAATCGGGCGCGCGGACGATTTGCAGGACCGGCCCGAAGATTTCCTCGCGGTATGCCGACATGGCGGGCGTCACATGATCGAATAGCGTCGGCCCGACGAAGAAGCCGCGCTCATGCCCTTGCAGGCGGAACCCGCGCCCGTCGACGACCAGCTCGGCGCCTTCCTCGACCCCCTTGGCGATCCAGCTTTCGACCCGCGCCTTGTGCGCCGCGTTCACCACCGGGCCGTAATGCGCCTCGGGATCGGTCGACACGCCGACGCGCAGCGCGTGGATCGCCGGGATCAGTTTTTCGCGTAAGGCCTCGGCGGTCTTGTCGCCCACCGGCACCACCACCGGCAGCGCCATGCAGCGCTCGCCCGCCGATCCGAACGCCGCGCCCGCCAGATCGGCGACGACCTGATCGAGATCGGCGTCGGGCATGACGATGCCGTGGTTCTTGGCCCCGCCCATCGCCTGCACCCGCTTGCCCGCCGCGACGCCGCGCCGATAGACATAATGCGCGATGTCGCTCGACCCGACGAAGCTGACCGCGCCGATCGCGGGATGATCGAGGATCGCATCGACCACGGTCTTGTCGCCATGGACCACCTGCAAGATGCCCTCGGGCGCGCCCGCCTCGCGCATCAGTTCGGCGAGGCGCACCGGCACCGACGGATCGCGCTCGCTGGGTTTCAGGATGAAGGCGTTGCCGCACGCGATGGCGACGCCGAACATCCACATCGGGATCATCGCCGGGAAATTAAACGGCGTGATCCCCGCGCCGATGCCTACGGCCAACCGCATCGAATAGACGTCGATGCCCGGCCCCGCGCCCTGCGTATGATCGCCCTTCAACAGATGCGGCACGCCGCAGGCGAATTCGATGACGTCCAGCCCGCGCTGGATGTCGCCCTTCGAATCGGCGATGACCTTGCCATGCTCGCTCGACAGCAGTTCGGCGAGCGAATCCATGTTCGCCTCGACCAGTTCCTTGAAGCGGAACAGCACGCGCGCCCGGCGCTGCGGGTTGGTCGCGCCCCACGCCGGCTGCGCGGCAAGCGCGGCGGCGACCGCGCGCTCGACATCGGCGACCGCGCCCAGCCGGACATGCGCCTGCACCTCGCCCCGATTGGGATCGAACACCGCGCCGAAGGGTCCACCCTCGTCGCCCGATACCGCCGTATCGCCCGCGATCACATGATCGATGACCCGCATACACTCTCCTGCGATGGCGGCCCGTCCGGTCTGTCGCCGACTCAATCCCGCGTAATATTATTGCTTGTGACATAGCGGGGCGCGGCTGTCAGCGGGAAAACGAGCCGTGTCGCGCCGCGCCCGTCGGGGACGGACATGGAACCACGGCCACCGATCGACCGCTCTGCCGGCCATGTCGCACGCCACCGCCGCCGAACGCGCCCACGCCACCGTCCAGACCCGATCGCGGCTGCGCTACCGGCTGGTCGCCTCGGCAATCAACGGCGTGATATTTTCCACGCTGATCGGGGCGGTCGGCGCGCTGGTGCGGGTCGGCCCCGACCAGTTCTGGGGAGCATTTGCGCAAGGCGCGCCGATCGGCTTTGCCACCGCCTTTCCGGTGTCGCTGGTGGTCGTGCCGGTCGTCCAGCGGCTGGTCGACCGGCTGTTCGGACTCAATCCGCCCGACTGAGATTTCAGCGCATGATCGGGCTGGCGATCCGGTCGACCGCGGCGTCCAGCCAGCCGGTGTCGTCGCGATAAAGCTGGAACGTATTGGTATAGCCCCATGCGCAGCTCTGGATGCCGGCCGAGGCCCATGCGGTGCTGACGATCGGATAATAGCGCGCGCGCTGGTCCGCCGACCGGCCTTCCCATGCGCCATATTCGCCGACGAACGGCACGCGCCCGGTGCGCTTCACATAGGCCGCGACCTTGGCGATCGCCGCGTCGAGCTGCGCCAGATCCTGTTTGTCGCCATAGGTTTCCTTGACCTTTGGGGTCAGCCAGTCGGCCTTGTCCAACCCGAAGTTCGGCGGGTCATAGAAATGGAATGTCGGCACGACATGGGGATCGTCGGGGAAGGGCGAGGTCAGCATCGCGTCCAGCCCGGCCCATTCGGGACCATCGATCACCACCGGCCGCGTCGGATTGCTCTCGCGCACCGCCTTCAACGCCGGGGTCAGCACCGACAACAGATTGTCGGCACCCAGCTTGTCGTGCGGTTCGTTGATAAGCTCGAAATAGACGCTGTCGGGCGCGGTCCGAAATTCCTGCGCGACCTGTCGCCACAGTGCGGCGAAGCGCGGCGCCTGCCCCTTGGGATCGGTGAACAGTTCCTCATAATGGTGCATGTCGACGATCACCGCGATGCCGTTGGCGGTGGCAAGGTCGACGATATGCCGCACCCGCTGCAGGAAGGCGGGATCGATCGCATAGGGCGGCTTCGCAGCGGCATGCGCCGAGAAACGCACCGGCAGCCGCAGCCCGGTGAAGCCCTTCGCCTTGATCCGGGTCATGTCGTCGTCGCGGAACGCGCGGCCCCATGCGGTTTCGGTCGGTGCCTCCAGCATGTTCGACAGGTTGATGCATTTGCCGAGCTTCAACGCGGCACCCTTCGCGGGCACGGCGGCGGGTGCCGGCGCATAGCGCGGTTTGGGCTGGGCGGCGGCGGCGGTGGCCAGCGTCAGCGCAAGCGTGGCGGCAATGGTGTGGCGCATGAAATCCCCTCCGGTTGTTTTGCGCGGAAGGTGGCGCGGAGGGCGGCGATTGTCCAGCGTTGTCGGAAGTAACGATGATTGGTGGTCACGCTGGACGACCGTCGGCTTCTCCCCTCCCTGACAAGGGAGGGGTTGGGGGTGGGTAGGTCCGCGAGGGAAGGTACGCTTTCCACAACCGGCCGACCCACCCCCAGCCCCTCCCTTGTCAGGGAGGGGAGCAACGCCGCTGGCATTCCGGGCGAACGCCGACCGTTCCTACCGCCCCCGCCCGCCGCTGCCGGCCATGCGCATCGCCTTCTGCTTGCCATAGCGCGTCTTGCGCGTGCCGGGCTTGCCCTCGTTCGAGCGGCCCATGATCGGCGCCTTGTGTTCGGACGCGGGCAGGCCGAGTTCCTCGTTCTCGAGGCTGCGGATTTCGTCGCGCAGCCGCCCCGCCGTCTCGAATTCGAGGTTCGCCGCCGCCTCGCGCATCTGTTTTTCGAGGCTTTCGATATAGCTGCGTAGATTGTGGCCAACCATGTGGCGCGGGCCGTCGTCGTCGATCTCCACCGTCACCTGATCGCGCGAGGCGACGTCGGCGATGATGTCGCCGATCTGGCGCTTGATCGTCGTGGGCGTGATGCCGTGCGCCTCGTTATATTCGCGCTGCTTCTCACGCCGGCGATCGGTTTCGGCGATGGCGCGCTCCATGCTGCCGGTCATGCGATCGGCATAGAGGATCACCCGCCCGTCGACGTTGCGCGCCGCGCGGCCGATCGTCTGGATGAGCGAGGTTTCGCTGCGCAAAAACCCTTCCTTGTCGGCATCAAGGATCGCGACCAACCCGCACTCGGGAATGTCCAATCCCTCGCGCAGCAGGTTGATGCCGACCAGCACATCGTACACGCCCATGCGCAGGTCGCGGATCAGCTCGATCCGCTCCAGCGTCTCGACATCGCTGTGCATGTAGCGGACCTTCAAGCCCGCCTCGTGCATGAACTCGGTCAGATCCTCGGCCATGCGCTTGGTCAGCGTGGTGACGAGCGTGCGATAACCGTTCTTCGCCGTCTCCTTGGCCTCGTGGATCAGATCGTCGACCTGTTCCTCGACCGGGCGGATCGTGATCGGCGGATCGATCAGCCCGGTCGGACGGATGACCTGTTCGCTGAACACGCCGCCGGTCTGCTCCATCTCCCAACTGCCCGGCGTGGCCGAGACGCAGACGGTCTGCGGGCGCATCGCGTCCCATTCGTTGAAGCGCAACGGCCGGTTGTCGATCGCCGAGGGCAGGCGGAAGCCATATTCGGCCAGCGTGATCTTGCGCCGGTGATCGCCGCGCGACATGCCGTTGATCTGGCCGATCGTCTGGTGGCTTTCATCGACGAACAGCAGCGCGCTTTCGGGCAGATATTCGAACAGCGTGGGCGGCGGTTCGCCGGGCAGGCGGCCGGTCAGGAAGCGGCTGTAATTCTCGATCCCCGCGCATGATCCGGTGGCGGCGATCATTTCGAGGTCGAAGTTGGTGCGCTGCTCCAGCCGCTGCGCCTCCAGCAGCTTGCCCTCCATCACCAGTTCCTTGAGCCGCTCGGCCAGCTCGTGCTTGATCGCCTCGCCCGCCTGTTTCAGCGTCGGGCCGGGCGTCACATAGTGCGAATTGGCATAGACCCGGATCGAATTGAGGTTCGCGACCTTCTTGCCGGTCAGCGGATCGAATTCGGTAATCTCCTCGATGTCGTCGCCGAAGAAGGTGATCCGCCACGCGCTATCGTCATAATGCGAAGGGAAGAGTTCGAGGCTGTCGCCGCGCACGCGGAAATTGCCGCGCTGGAACGCGGCGTCGTTGCGCTTGTATTGCAGCGCGACCAGCTTGCGCACGATCTCGCGCTGGTCGACCACGTCACCTTTCTTCAGGTCGAAGATCATCGCCGAATAGGTTTCGACCGATCCGATGCCGTACAGGCACGACACCGACGCGACGATGATGACGTCGTCGCGTTCGAGCAGCGACCGGGTGGCGGAATGGCGCATCCGGTCGATCGCCTCGTTGGTCGAGCTTTCCTTTTCGATATAGGTGTCCGACCGCGCGACATAGGCTTCGGGCTGGTAATAGTCGTAATAGCTGACGAAATATTCGACGGCATTGTCGGGAAAGAACGACTTCATCTCGCCATAGAGCTGCGCGGCGAGGATCTTGTTCGGCGCGAGGATCAGCGCGGGGCGTTGCAATTCCTCGATCGTCTTGGCCATGGTGAAGGTCTTGCCCGAACCGGTGACGCCCAGCAGCACCTGATCGCGCTCCCCCGCCCGCGCCGCCGCGACCAATTCGCGGATCGCGGTCGGCTGGTCGCCGGCGGGTTCGTAGTCGGACTTGATGACGAAGCGCTTGCCGGCGTCGACCTTGACCGGCCGGCTGGGCCGGTGGGGGATGAAGGTCTGTCCGGTTTCGGGCTCGGACAGGTCGGTGCGGATCGTGATCGCCATGCGCCGGAATATGGGTGGCGCGGAACGGGACGGCAACATCTGCCTCGGTGTCGGGAGTGTGTTTCACGCGAAGGCGCAAAGGGCGCGAAGAAGGAGGTTGGGTTCACGCGGAGGCGCGGAGACGCGGAGGGGTTGCGCGATCGGCAAGCATCCGCCCCACCATCATCGTCACCCCAGCGCAGGCTGGGGTCTCCCGGTCGTAGAGCGCGCGCCTCGCCGCGGGAGATGCCAGCCTGCGCTGGCATGACGTTATCCGGCGGAAGACCTTCCACCGGTTCCGAGGCGCGCCGCCGTTCCGCGCATGCAACCTCCTCCGCGTCTCCGCGCCTCCGCGTGAACCCAACCTCCTTCTTCGCGCCCTCCGCGCCTTCGCGTGAACCAAACCCCCTCGACACACGCCCCAAAGCCGATAGCCTGCACGCCATAAGGGGACCCACATCATGCGCAAGCTCATCGCCACCGCCGCCTGCCTGCTCGCCGCCAGCCCAGCGATGGCTGAACCCGACTGGGCACCGGCGGTGCACGCCGATTACAAGACGTCGCTGGGCAGCATGTGGGACTGGTTCCACCGCAACCCCGAACTGTCGTTCAAGGAGGTCAAGACCGCCGAGCGCATGGCGACCGAGCTGCGTGCCGTCCCCGGCATGGTGGTGACGCCCGGTGTCGGCGGCACCGGCGTCGTCGGCGTCTTGAGGAACGGTGCCGGCCCGACCGTGCTGGTCCGCGCCGACATGGACGGCCTGCCGGTCGAGGAGAAATCGGGCCTGCCCAACGCCAGCAAGGCGCGGCAGGTCGGCGTCGACGGGGTCGAGGCGCCGGTGATGCACGCCTGCGGCCACGACACGCACATCACCTCGCTGGTCGGCACCGCCCGCCGGCTGGCCGCGCTGAAGGACCGGTGGAAGGGCACGGTGGTGTTCATCGTCCAGCCCGCCGAAGAGCGCGTCGGCGGCGCGAAGGCGATGCTCGCCGACGGCCTCTACTCGCGCTTCTCCAGGCCCGATTATGCGCTGGCGTTCCACGTCGCCGCCGGCCTGCCGACCGGGAAGGTCTCGGCATCGGAGGGCATCCAGTATTCGTCGTCCGATTCGGTCGACATCACCGTCCCCGGCATCGGCGCGCACGGCGCCAGCCCGCATGCCGGCAAGGACCCGGTGTACATGGCGTCGCAACTGGTGATCGCATTGCAGGGCCTCATCAGCCGCGAACGTCAGCCGCTCGAACCCGGCGTCATCACCGTCGGCTCGTTCCATTCGGGCCTGAAGCACAACATCATCAGCGACGAGGCGAAATTGCAGGTGACGGTGCGCGCCAACGACGAGGCGACGCGCAAGCAGTTGCTCGACGGCATCCGCCGCGTGGCGGCCGGCATCGGCACGCTGAACGGCATGCCCGCCGACAAGATGCCGGTGGTGAAGGTGATCGAGGGTACGCCGACGACGATCAACGACGCCCCGCTCGCCCGGCGGTTGAACGCGGTGATGGCGACGACGCTGGGCGCGGGTAATGTCGTGCCGTTCGAACAGACCGGCATGGGCGCGGAGGATTTCGCCGCCTATGTCCAGCCCGACATGCGCGTGAAGGGCTATTATTTCGCGGTCGGCGGCACGCCGGCCCGCGACATCGTGGCGGCGCAGAACGGCGGGCCGGCGGTGCCCTCGCACCATTCGCCGCTGTTCAAGGTCGCGGCCGAACCGGCGATCGTCACCGGCACGATCGCGATGACCGCGGCGGTGCTCGACCTGTTGGGGCCGGGCGCGGCGGGGCAGTAACGCCGCCTATCCGAACACCGACCAGTCGGCCTTGTCCGCCAGCAGTTCCAGCGCGCGGACGCCGAGGATCGAATTGCCGTGCCGGTCGAGGTTGTTCGACCACACGGCGATCGACGCGACCTGCGGCACGATGGCGAGGATGCCGCCGCCCACCCCGCTCTTGGCGGGCAGGCCGACGCGATAGGCGAAGTCGCCCGATCCGTCATATTGCCCGCTGGTCATCATCAGCGACAGCACGCGCCGCATCCGCTTGGCGCGCGCGTCGTCGCCCTCGTCGCCGGTCCGCGCGGTGCGGCTGAGGAACAGCCCGGCCTTCGCCAGCGCGCGGCAGTCGAGTTCGATCGCGCATTGATGGGCATAGCCTTCCATCACCGTATCAATGGCGCAGCGCAGATTGCCGTGATGTTTGGCGAAGCTCATCATCGCCCGGTTCAGGTCGCCGCTGTCGCGCGCGGTCGCCAGCACGTCGTCGTTCAGCACGACATGCGCCACCCCCGCCTCGCGCCCGATGAAATCGACGACCGTGCGGGGATCGCCGCCGTGATGTTCGGCAAGGATGTCGCACACCACCAGCGCGCCGGCGTTGATGAACGGATTGCGCGGCACGCCCTTGTTGCGTTCGAGGTCGACGATCGAATTGAACGGATCGCCCGACGGCTCGCGCCCGACCCGGTCGAACACCCCGTCGCCAACCGCCTCGAACGCCAGTTCCAGCGCGAAGACCTTGGCGATGCTCTGGAGCGGAAAGCGGATATGCGCATAGCCGCCGTGATGCACCGCACCGTCGGCGGTCGCCACCGCCATGGCGAACCAGTCCGGGCCATAGTCGAGGTCGGGCACGGCGGCCTTTTCGATCTTGGCAGCGTTGGCGGTGATCTCCTCCGTCACCTCGGCGACGATGCGGGCGAGATCGGTCACGGGCAATTCCTTGATGTGAAAGCGGTGAGGCGGCGGTAGCATGTCGCGCGGCGTCACGCGAACGGAGGTGGTGCCACAATCGGCACCCATCGATCCCGTCGCACTCCCGCGCAGGCGGGAGTCCATACACGCTGACCTCACCGATAGAACCGAAACGCCAGCGTTTATGGATCCCGCCTGCGCGGGAATGACGAAGCTTTACCGGACGCGCGCCAATATCGATGGCGCTCAGATCGTCACCAGATTGTTGAGGTTGATGATCGGCAGCAGGATCGCCAGCACCATCATCAGCACCAGCCCGCCCATCAGCAACAGCACCATCGGCTCGACCAGCGCGACCAAAGTCGCGACCAGCGCGTCCAACTCGCGCTCCAGTTCGCCCGACGCGCGGTCGAGCGCGGGGGCCAGCCGCCCCGACGTCTCGCCCGAGGCGACGATCGCGACCAGCATCGACGGAAAGATTTCCGCCTCCGCCATCGCCGCGCGCAAGCTCAGTCCCTCGCGCACCCGCGCGGCGACGGTCAGCGCCTTGTCGCGCACGAAGCGGTTGGGGGTGACGGCGGCGGCGGCGTGCAGCGCCTCGACCAGCGGCACCGCGCTGCCGACCAGCGTCGCGAGACTCCCGGCGAAGCGCGCGGCGTTGTGCTGGCGGCTGAACCGGCGGAACGGCGCGCGCGTCGCCAGCCGCCGGTCGAGCCGCAGCCGGTTGCCCGGCACCTTCCACCAGCGCGCACCGACCAGCACCAGCACCAGCGCGCCGATCGCGACATACAACCCGTAGTTCTGGATGAACGCCGACAGCGCGATCAGCGCCCGCGTCAGGAACGGCAGTTCCGCCCCGCGCGACACGAACACGCGGACGATGTCGGGCACGACATAGACCATCAGCAGCACCATCATGCCGAAGCTGACGGTGGCGAGCAGCGCCGGATACATCAGCGCCAACTGCATCTTCTGGCCATTGGCCTGCCGCGTCTCGACGAAATTGGCGAGGTGACTGAGCACGTCGGGCAACCGCCCCGACTGTTCGCCCGCCGCCACCGACGCGCGATAGAATTCCGGGAACGCCTTGGGGTGCCGCGCCAGCCCTTGTGCGAAACTGCGTCCGTCGAGGATCGCGGCACGCACGTCGAGCAGCAGCGCCTCGACCGCCGCATTGTCGGCCTGTCCGGCGACGATGCGCAGCGATTCCTCGATCGAAATGTCCGACCCGACCAGCGTCGAAATCTGCCGGGTCAATGTCGCCAGCGCCTTGGACGACACGCCGCGTCGGAACAGCCGGGGCAACTGGACGCCGCCCAGCTTCGGTCCCTTCTCCGCCGCTTCCTCGACCGACAGCGGCAATTCGCCGCGTTCGCGCAAGGCCGCGCGGGCGGCGGCGGGGCTCGACGCCTCGATCACGCCCTTGACGGTCGCCCCGCTGCGCGACGCCGCGCGATAGGCATAGGCGGTCATCGCGTGCTCGCCCTCTCGTCATTCCCGCGAAGGCGGGAATCCATAACCGCTACCGTATCGGCTGGAATCGTGACGTCAGCGTGTATGGGCTCCCGCCTGCGCGGGAATGCCGGAACATGCCCCATCGTCACGCCTCGTCGCGCACCACGCGCGCGACCTCCTCGACGGTGGTGATGCCGGCCTTCACCTTGGCGACGCCGTCGTCGAGCAGCGCGGGGTTGGTCAGCCGCGCGGCGCGTTCCAGTTCGGCTTCGGCGACGCCGTTGTGGATCATCGCCTGCAACCGGTCATCGACCGCCACGACTTCATACAGCCCGGCCCGCCCGCGATAGCCCTCGTTATGGCACGCCTCGCAGCCACCCTTGCGCCACAGCTTCTTGCCCGGCTTGATCGCCCCGCCCAGCAACACGCTGTCCGCCTCGGTCGCGCGGTCCTGCCACGCGCATTCGCGGCACAGCCGCCGCACCAGCCGCTGCGCGACCAGCCCGACCAGCATCGGCGCCAGCAGATAGCGTTCGACCCCCATGTCGATCAGCCGCGTGACCGATCCGATCGCGGTGTTGGTGTGGAGCGTCGACAGCACGAAATGCCCGGTCATCGACGATCGCACCGCCGTCTGCGCCGTCTCCTGATCGCGGATCTCGCCGACCATGATGACGTCGGGGTCCTGCCGCAGGATCGCTCGCAGGCCGCGTGCAAAGGTCATGTCGGTGCGCGGATTGACCTGCGTCTGCGCGATCCCGGCCAATTCGTACTCGATCGGGTCCTCGACCGTCATCACGTTGCGGCGGCGATCGTTGAGCCGGGTGAGCGCGGTATAGAGCGTCGTCGTCTTGCCCGAGCCGGTCGGCCCGGTCACGAGCAACAGCCCGTGCGGGCGTTCGAGCAGCCGGCCGAACACCGCCTCGTCACGTTCGGACATGCCGAGGCTGGCGAGGTCGAGCGCCATGCCGCCGCGTTCGAGCAGGCGCAGCACCACCCGCTCGCCATGCTGCGTCGGCATGGTCGAAACGCGCGCATCGACGTCGTGCCCGCCGATGCGCAGCGTGACGCGCCCATCCTGCGGCGTGCGCCGCTCGGCGATGTCCAGCTTGGCCATCACCTTGATCCGGCTGACCAGCAAGGGGGCGAGCGCGCGCGGCGGCTCGACGATGTCGCGCAGCACGCCGTCGATGCGGAAGCGCACGACGAGGCGCTTTTCCTGCGTCTCGACATGCACGTCGGACGCGCCTTCCTTGATCGCTTCCAAGAGCAGCGCGTTGATGAGGCGGATGACCGGCGAATCGTCGCGCGCGTCGAGCAGGTCGTCGACCGCCGCCGCGCTGTCGGCCAGCGCCGCCAGATCGGTTTCGGCCAGTTCGATGTCGGCGGCGGTGGTGGCGCTGCCGCCATAGCTTGCCTGCAATGCGGCATCGAACGCCGCGTCGGCGACCGCGACGAACGGCACGCCGGGTGCCACCCGCTGCACCTCCAGCATCGCATCGAGCGTCGCATCGGCGCGGTGGAGGCACTCCATGCCGGCCGCACCCAGCCGGATCAGCACGCCGCCCTTGCGCGCATAGCCATAGGGCAGCCGCACCGGTTCGGCGCGCAGCAACGTGTCGGTCATGGGCGGAACCCGATGGTGGCGTTGACCCGGCCCGATGCCGATCCGCGCTGCATCGCCACCCGTTCGATCCCGATCGTGCTGGTGCGCGCGACCTCGCTCAGCCACGTCACCACCGCCGGATAGGGCGCGTCGGTCAGCGTCGCGGTGATCCCCGTGGCCCCGAGCGCGATCGCCGGTTGCAGTTGCTGCGCGGCGGCGGCGTTGGTGATGATCGTCTGCGGCGTGCCCGCCGCGACCGTCTGCGGGGCGCTCTCCAGCCGCCCGGCGGCGCGGACCCGCGCCATCAGCGTCTCGGCCTGGCGGATGTCGGCGCGGGCCTGCGCGCGCGCCGCCTGCACCGGCTTCACCACGCCGTAGACCAGCACCGTGCCGGCGATCAGCACCGCCAACGTGCCGACCAGCACCCGCTCACGGCCGGTTAGTCCCTGCCACCAGCCGTCGAACCGCGCCAGCGCCGCCTCGATCCGGGCATTGCGTCGCACCACGATCATGCCCCCCTCGCCACGATGCGCAAGGCCCCGCCGGGGCCGTTCGCGACCTGCGCGGCGATACCGGCGGCCGACAACGCGGCGCGGACCCGGTCGGCCATGCCGGTCTCGGGCGATTCGCACTCGATGGTCAGCGCATTCCCCTCGAACGTCATGCCCCGCACGATCAGCGTCGCGCCGATCGGCGTCAGCGCGCCACCCACCCGCGACAGCAGCGGCACGAAGCGGTTGGTGCCATTGGCGCGCGGCAACAGGTCGGCGACCCGCGTCGCGAAATCGTCGCCGCCAGTCGGCACATTGGGCGCGGTCGTCACAACCAGTTGCTGGAGCGCCGCCTGCCGCCGTTCGGCGATCCGCTGGAGCATCAGCGTATCGGCGATACCGATCACGCCATGCGCCAGCGCGGCGAGCCCAAGGATCATCGCCACCTTGCGCGCGGTGCTGGGCAACGGCCCACGCCGCCGGGCATAGATGCCCTGCCGCAGATCGATCGGCGCGGCCGCGACCCGTTCGGGCAGCGCGGCGGCGGGAAAGGCGCTGCCCTGCCCCGCCATCGCTTCCGGCAGCGGATCGCCGCTCGCCTGCACCGCCGGCTTGCCCGCAGCGCTCCACGCCGCGACCAGCATCGCCTGCCCCATGGCGAAGGCGGTGCCATCGGCCACCCGCACCAGCGCACGGCCGTCGCGCAGATCGACGCTCCACCCCTCGACCGGGGCCGGCAGCACCAGCGCGTCGGGCACGAACGCCGCCCCGCCGATCCCGGCGGCTTCGGCGATGGCGATCCATTCGGCCATCACCGCGTGGCGCACCACCGCGACCAGATAGCGCTTGTCGCCGATCGCCCCGCCCAGCACCAGATGCACGGCGTCGATCGGATCGGCGATGCGGTCCTCGATCGCGAAGGGCAGCGCCGCCAGCCGCTTCGCCCGACTGGGCAGCGGCAGGTCGACGCCGAGCAGCAACACCGACTCGCTCGGCACGAGCAAGGTTGCGGGTCCGGCGGCATCGACTACTATGGCGTGGCCGCCGGCGATCGCCCACACGCCGGCGGCCGGACCGGCGGGGGCGGGTTCGATTGTCACAATGGCTTCATCGTGGGGACGCATTGGGGCGTGGATGCGCATCATATTCCGAAAGTTTCGTGACACCTTGGCCGCGAACCCCGCCGCCCGCAAGGTTTCTGTCCCTGACTGTGAGGCTGGCCTGACGCTGGTCGAGATGATCGTCGTGCTGGCGATCATCGCGCTGGTCGCCGCCCTGATCGTCCCCAACGTCATCAACCGCCCCGATCAGGCGCGGGTGACGACGGCGGGCACCGACATCAAGTCGATCTCCGCCGCGCTGAAAATGTACCGGCTCGACAACGGCGATTACCCGACGACGACGCAGGGGCTGAAGGCGCTGGTCGAAAAGCCTTCGCAGCCGCCGGTCCCCGGTGCCTATCCGCCCGACGGCTATCTGTCGCAGATGCCGCAGGACCCATGGGGCAACCCGTATGTCTATGAATCGACCGGCGGACGCTTCGCGATCAAATCGCTCGGCAAGGACGGCAAGCCCGGCGGCACCGACCTAGACGCCGATATTGACGGGACAACGCGCTGAGCGACGCCCATCGCCTCGTACCCCATGGTCGTCATTCCCGCGCAGGCGGGAATCCATACACGCCGGCGTCGCGCATGAATCGCGACCGTCAGCGGCAATGGACTCCCGCCTGTGCGGGAGTGACGAGGGAGCACGCCCAGAGCGGCATGACGCTCATCGAAATGCTGATCGTCCTCGCGATCATCGGCGTGGCGGCGGGCGCGGTCAGCCTCGGCATCGGCTCGGCCACCCGCGCGCCCAACGTCGAGGCGGAGGCGCGGCGGCTGGCGACGCGGTTGCAGGCGGCGGCCGACGACGCGATGCTCGGCGACCAGTTGATCGCCTTCACCATCGAACCGCACGGCTATGGCTTCGCGCAGATGGGGGCAAAGGGCCTGACCCCACGCACCGACGATGCGCTGGCGTTCCACAAACTGCCCGGCGGCATGGCGATGACGCTGTCGGTCGCCCCGCCGGTGATCCTCGGCGTCGACGGCACCGGCCAGCCGCTGTCGGCGACGATTACCGGCGGCGACCAGACATGGCAGGTCGACTATGACGGCATCACCGCGCATGCGGTGAAGGTGGCGTCGTGACGACTGGTCGCCTCACTCCCCTCCCTGACAAGGGAGGGGCCGGGGGTGGGTCGGCCCGCGAGGGAGCGCCGGCACCCGCCCCAAGCCTACCCACCCCCAACCCCTCCCTTGTCAGGGAGGGGCGGAATGATGACCAGTCCGGCTTTTCTTTGATCGAGGCGATGGTCGCGCTGGCGGTACTGGCGATCGCCACGGTAGGGCTGATCGGCGCGGTCGAGCAGCATATCGATTCGACCCGCGGCGTCGAACGGCGTGCGATCGCGATGTGGGTGGCCGAAAACCGGCTCGCCGATTTGGAAGTAGGGACGCCCGAGGCGAATGGCGAACAGGTGGACATGCTCGGGCGCAACTGGAACGTCGCGGTGAGCCGCGTGGCCACCGCCGATCCCGACCTCGACCGGGTGACGATCACCGTCGCGGCCGCCGGGGAAAGCGCCCCGCTCGCCCGGCTCGACGGCTTCCTGCGCGGGGACGGCGCATGATCGTGATCGAACGCCTCCGCCTGCGCGACACGACCCGCGCGCTCGACATCCTCGCCGGAGTCGCCATCGTCTCGGTCGCGATCGCCTTAGCCGGGCTCGTCTGGCGGATCGCGGGGCACGCCGACAGCGGCGCGATCACCCTGCCGTCCGACGCCCGCGCCCGCGCGGTCGTGGTCGACACCGGCCCGGCCATCGCGTGGAACCCGTTCGGCAGCCCGACCGCCGCCGACGCTACCGCCGCCACCTCGATCCAGGCGGTGTTGAAGGGCGTGGTGTCCGCCCGCCCCGTCGAACTGTCGGTCGCGTTCGTCGCGATCGGCGCCGAACCACCCAAGCCGTACCGCGTCGGCGACGCCGTCGCCGGGGCGGCGATCACCGAAATCCGGCGCGACCGCATCATCCTGAACAACGCCGGCCGGCTCGAATTTCTGGCCTTTCCCGATCCGTTCGGACAGGCGACACCGGCACCCGGCGCGGCACCGGCACAACCCGCGCCCGGATCCCCCGTCGCACCCCCTGCACCTACCGCGCAGGCGGTCCTCTCGCGGCTCAACGCCACCCCGGTCGCCGGCGGCTATGCCATCGGGGCCAACGCCCCGCCCGGCATGCGTAGCGGCGATGTCGTCCAATCGGTCAATGGCGCGGCCATGACCGACCAGTCGGCGGTCAACGCCGCCATCGCCAGCGCCGGTACGTCGGGGCAGGCCCAAGTCACCATCCTGCGCGACGGCAAACCGATCACCGTCACCGTTCCCCTTCGCTAAGGCTATTCCCGTGCGTCACCCGCTCCGTATCGCCATCCTCACCCTCGCCGCGACCAGCCTGTCGCCTGCCCTCGCGCAAGCGCCGCAGGCCGCCGACATCGTCGTCAACATGCGCGGCGTCGAGATCGCCGACGTCGCCGACCAGATCAGCCGCATCACCGGCCGCACGCTGATCCTCGACCCGACGGTCAAGGGGCAGGTGACGGTGACGTCGGCCGAACCGCTCAGCCCGGCGGGCGTGTGGGAGCTGTTCCAGTCGGTGCTGCGCGCCAACGGCTTCGCCGCCGTGCGATCGGGCGCGGCATGGCGGATCATTCCGCAGGCGAACGCGGTGCGCGACGGCGGGGTGCGTGCGCGCGGCGTCAGCGGGCAGGAACTGACGACGCGGATGGTGCGCCTGTCCAACGTCCCCTCGGCCGATGCGGCGCGGATCGTCCGTCCGCTCGTCGCCAGCTTCGGCAGCGTCGAACCGCTGACCCAGCCCAATGCGATCGTCGTCACCGACTATGCCGACAACGTTCGCCGGATCGAGGCGCTGGCCCGCTCCTTGGACGGCGGCGGCGGATCGACCTTCACCACCATCACGCTCCAGAACGGCAACGCCGCCGACATCGCGACGACGATGCAGGGCGTGCTGGGCGAAGGCGGCGCACGGGTCGCGGGCGATGCGCGCAGCAACACCATCCTCGTGCGCGGCACGCCGGCCGCCGTCGCCGAGGCACGCCGCATCGCCCAGTCGCTCGACGCCCGCGGCGGCAGTGCCAGCATGGCGACCCGCGTGTTCCGGCTGAACTATGCCGATTCGGAAAGCGTGACCGAAGTGCTGCGCGGTATCCTCGGCCAGCAGCAATCCGCCTCCAACCCGGTCGCGCGCAGCCTGTCGACCATGTCGCAACGCAACAATGCCGGTGCGGCGCTGTCCGGCCTGATCGCCAACGGCGGGGCGAGCGCCGCCGGGCTGGCAGCGGCGGCGAACGGCGGCGGCACGCTGTCCGGCGGCACCGCCCAGATCGGCCAGAACCAGCCGACCCAGACGGCGCAGGGCTTCACCACCCCCGACATCACCGTCCAGCCCGCGCCCGACATCAACGCGGTCGTCGTGCGCGGCACCCCCACCGCCATCGCCCAGATCGAACGGCTGATCCCGGACCTCGACGTGCGCCGTCCGCAGGTGCTGATCGAGGCCGCGATCGTCGAGATCTCGGGCCGCGACGCCGAACAGCTCGCGGTGCAGATCGGCACCGCCGGCGCGGCGCTCAATCAGGTGAGCGGCGTCGGCACCTCGTTCGGCAACGCCGGCGCGTCGCTTGGCCAGATCCTGAGCCTGCTGGGCGTGCCCGCCGCCGGACTGCTGACCGGCGGGCTGACCGGCAATGTGTCGATCGGCAACGACTTCTCGGTTCTGGTGCAGGCGCTCAGCACCTCGACCAAGGCGAACCTGCTTTCGACCCCGCAGATCACCACGCTCGACAACAAGCTGGGCGAACTGGTGGTGGCGCAGGAAGTGCCGTTCGTGACGGGCTCCATCCTGACCGGCAACGGCACCGCCAATCCGTACACCACCATCGAGCGCAAGGACGTCGGCATCACGCTGCGCGTCATTCCGCGCATCAACGCCGGCGACACGATCCGGCTGGAAGTCAGTCAGGAAGCCTCGGCCTTGTCGGCGACGCAGCTCAGCACCGCCGCCGACCTCATCACCCAGAAGCGCTCGACCACCACGACGGTCCTCGCCGACAACGGCCAGACGATCGTGCTGGGCGGCCTGACCAGCGACGATTACAACCGCGTGCGCAGCCAGGTGCCGGTGCTCGGCAGCATCCCGATCCTCGGCGAACTGTTCAAGGGCCGCAGCGAAATCCGCGAGAAGCGCACGTTGTTCGTGTTCCTCAAACCCACCATCCTGCGCGACGGTGCCGACGCCTCGGCAGCGGCAAGGGCACGCTACGACCGCCTGCGCGGCGAGGAAGTGCTGCAGGGCGAAAAGCGCAGCCTGCTGCTCAACCCGCCCGCCCCGCGCCTGACGCTGGAGATCGACGGGATTTATTGAGGGGGGCGGTCGCTCGCCCCACCCCCGACGTCACCCCGGACCCGTTCCGGGGTCCACTGCTCCGCGAATGCTGTCGATCGAGGCTCAATCGCACCGATCGCCGCGCCGTGGACCCCGGAACGGGTCCGGGGTGACGAGAGAGCCTCGAGCAGCCGATCCATCCCTATCGACCCGCGCGTCATCCCGGCGAAAGCTGGGATCTCCGACAATTGGCGCGCGATAGAAACCGCTGGAGGCCCCTGTCTGCGCCGGAGCGACGTTGTCGGGCAAGATGGATCAACCGCCAGCCGCCTCTGTCCTACACCCCCCGTTCCGGCGCAGAGCAGCGCCTATGAAACGGCCACGCCCCCTGCCCAGCCCGACACCGTCACCCCGGACCCGTTCCGGGGTCCACCGCTCCGCGCACGCCCCCGCCAGCGGTTCCGGCAACGGGTTCGACTCCGCGCAAGCCCTGCGAACCATTCGCAACCCATGCGTCGCAAGTGTAAACTTTGGACGCGCGACAAACCGCGCCACGGGCAAAGCCCGCGACGTCGAACGGCGCTCCCCGCGCCGCCGGCCGCGCGCGCCTAATGCGGCGCTGTGCCGCTTCGCTGCACCTCGCCCGGCGCGCCACAACAAAACGGGCGGCGGCCCCTCGACCCCCGCCCGTCCATTTTCGCCGTATTGGCAGGTACTTACAGCGCGACCACGCCGCCGTCTTTCTTGGTAATCACGACGGTCGCCGACCGCGGACGGCTGCCCGCCGTCGTCGCCGGCCAGATGCTGGTGCTGCGCAACAGGTCGCCGTTCTCGCCGGGGTGCTGGATGTTGACGAACAGCGAGCGGCCATCGGGGGTCGAATCGACCCCGGTGATCTCGCAGCCGACCGGCCCGACCAAGAAGCGGCGCAGCGTCGTGCCCGGTGCCTTGCCGATCCGGGTGGTCGCCGTGCTGGTCGCCGACGCGCCGGTGTTGGTGATCGTGCGCGTGCCGCCATCGCCCACGCTGCCCGGCATCGCCGCCAGCATCATGCAGTTGGTGACGTCGGTATAGGCACCGTCGTCGGTCTGGATCCACAGCACCGGCGTCACCTGGCCCGAGGCGTTCGACGCGCGACCGAACCACAGCCCATCGGGGCTGGAGAAGTCGTTGGTCGCGTCGAGCGACGACAGGTTGATGTTGGTCGCATCAAGGTCCGCGCCGGCACCGAAGGCATAGACGTCCCAGGTGAACGCCGTCGCCTCGGTCGTGTCGCCGCGTTCGCGCAGGCGGACGATATGACCGTTGGCATTGCCGGTCGAGCGCGTGCCGTTGGTGCGCGGATCGATGTACGAGCGCGGGTTGGCGGCATCGACCTGCCCCGGCGCGCGCGACGAGTTGTTGGTCAGCGTGCAGTACATCTCGCCGGTCGCGGGATTGACGGCGGTCCATTCGGGCCGGTCCATCCGCGTCGCGCCGACCGCGTCACCGGCCAGCCGGCAATGGGTCAGCACATCGGCCTGATCGGCAAAGGCATAGAGCGGGTTGGAAGCGTTGAGGCCGTTCTGTCCGAACACCAGCGCGATCCACTCGCCCGACCCGTCGGCATTGAACTTCGCGACATAGAGCGTGCCGGTATCGAGATACTTGTCACCGGTCGCCAGACGGCTGGTCGCCGCCGCATCCGCCGCCGCCCATGGCGTGGCCGATACGAACTTGTAGATATATTCGTTCTGCGCATCGTCGCCCATGTAGAAGGCGGGGCGGACGCCGGCGAAGACCCGGCCCGGCCACACGCCTTCGTGATTCATCCGGCCGAGCGCGGTGCGCTTGCGGGGGGTCGCGGCGGGATCATAGGGATCGATCTCGACGCACCAGCCATATTGGTTCGGCTCGTTGCGGAAGTCGCCGGTGCCGTTGGTCGGCTGGCTCACGTCGAGCGTCGCGTTGAACTTGCGGATCAGCGTCTGCCCCGCGACCTGCTCGGCCGCCGTGGTCCAGCCATAGTTGCCGGCGCGCAAGGCATCGCCGCTGCCGGTGTTCAGTCCATAGCGGGTGAACGCCTGCACCGCCCGGGCGCCCAGCACCGCCGTACGCCGGGCATTGTCGCCCGCATCCCGCCGGAAATAGCCTGCCCAATTCTCCTCGCAGGTCATGTAGGTTTCCCACGGCATATGGCCGTTGGCGCAATTATTGATCGTGCCGCGCCCGGCGGTGCCATCGGTCGAATAGGCGGTATAGAGCAGCGCGCTGCCGCGCACCGGGCCGCTGAAGCTGGTCGGGGTATAGGGGGTGATGCGCCGGTTGAGCGGCGATCCCTGGACATAGCTCCAGCCGCCGGTCGACGCGCGGGTCACTTCGACCACCGATACGCCGTGGCACTCCATCTCCTTGACCACCTCGGCGGTCGGCCGCACGCCGTTCGTCAGCGTGACGCCATTGGGGTGGAGATACTGTTCCGAGATATTCTCGTGGTTCATCACCAGCACGCCGCGCGTCGAGCTGGTCGCATCCTGCGCGGTGCCGCTGGCGGCGAGGCCGAAATAGCTCATGCCGTCATGGTGATCGCCCGCCCGCGCCGAAAAGCCGGTGTCGGTGCCGTTGTTGGCATAGGCTGCGGTCGCGGCGTTCAGCGGATCGCCCAGCCGGTACAGCACGGTCGCGTCATAGCCATCGGGAACGACCAGCGCATCGGCAAGGCTCTTGCCCACGGCGGCGAAGCCCAATGTCGCGGGCGACACGGCGACGGTGATGTCGGTCGTGCTCGCCGCACCCTTCACGTCGGTCGCCGAATAGCGGAAGACGAGGTTGGTCGTCGCGGCGACGGCGGGCGCGATGAAGGTCGCGGTGCCGGTGTTCGCGTTCGCCAGCGCGACCGTCGGGCCGGATACCTGCGTGAACGCTTGGGCAACGATCGCGTTATCGTCGGTCACGATGCCGGTCAGCGTCACGACGCGGCCGCCGCTGGTCGCCCCGCTCGACGAACCGCCGACCACCGGCGGGATGTTGTCGATCCCGTCGCCCTTGTCATCGCACGCGGCGAGCAGCGAGCCGCCGAACACCGCGACCGCCGCCGTCGACGCGCCGTTGCGCAGCGCCTGCCGCCGCGAATAGCGCCGCTCGACCAGATCGTGCAGGCTCGGGCCGGCGCTGGGATTGGTTTCGATGTCGCCGTCGGAATAGCCGACGACCAGATTGGTATCGCTCATGATTTCCCCGCTAAGTCCCGGACCATCGGTCGCGCCGATGCCCTCCATTTTTCAGCGTTGGCGTATTCATGCGACACGACGGTTGCCGATCGAAGGCAGTTGGATGGCGGAATGACGACGGTTTCGTGACGTGCTTGTGCCGCGCCCGGCGGCAGGCGTAGGAGCGGACGATGGCCGCCGACCCCCTGCCCGCCAACGACGACGCTCCCCGCACGCCCAGCCTGTTCGACCGCGCGGTCGCGGCGGCACGGCGGCGGCCAGACGCTGCGCCGGTCGAACCCGCGCCAGCGCCGCGCCGCGCCGTGCCGTTCGATCGGCCGGCGCTGGCAGTCGCCTGCGCGATCGTCATCGCCCCCCTGCTCACCTGGGGCGGGGCGACGTGGCTGGCGGCATCGGCCCGCGCCGATGGCCGCATCGCCGCCGCCCGCGCCGCACCGGCCATCGCCGCGCGCGATGCCCGTAGCGCCGCGCTCGCCACGCTGACGCAGACATGGTCGCGGCAACCGCTCGGCGCGACGATCGAGGGCATCGCCCGCGCGCTGCCCCCCGAAGCCTCGCTCGTCCGCGCCGAAGCCGATGCGGCCGGCCGGCTGTCGCTCGACATCGTCACCCCCGATCCCGACCGGCTGATCGCCGCGCTGCGCCGCGATCCCGCGCTCGCCCGGCTGCGTCCCACCGCGCAGAAGCGCGTCGACGGCCGGATGCAGGTCACGCTGGAGGCGCTGCGATGAACCCCCGCCCGATCCTCGCCGCCGTCGCGCTCGCCGCGGTGCTCGCGCTTCCGGCCGTGCGGGCGCTCGCCGATCTCGATCGGGCCAGAGGGTGGCGCGATACGATGCGGGCGGCGGCCACCGCGCCGCCGCCGCCACCGGTCGCCGTGCCCGCCGCCGCCTTTCCGGCGAACGACGCGGCCGACGCCCGGCGGCGGCTGGCGGCGCGGGTGCAGGCGGCGGCGCGCAGCGGCGGCGTCCTGGTCGAAGCGATCGGCAGCGATGGCCCCCGGCCACCTGCGCTCGCTACGCTGACGCTGCGCGCATCGGGGCCGGAAAAGGCGATGCTGGCGTTCGTCGACACGCTGGAGCGCGGTGAACGGCCGGTGCGGCTGCACCGCTGGCAATTGACCCCGGTGCCCGGCGGCATCCGGCTGATCGGGCGGGTGGTGGCACCATGGCGCGGGTGACCCGGCCACAGGGGATCGCCATCGCGGCGGTCGCGGCGGCGATCCTCGTGCCGCTCTGGCTGTTGCAGCCCTCCGGCGGCAGCCCCGCGCCCGACCGTTTCGAGCAGGAGCCATTCGCCGCGCCGCCAGCGCCCCCGCCGCTGCGCGCGGCCTTCGCCCGTCCGCTGTTCGCCGCCCCGGTCCTCGATGGCGCACCACCGGCCGATGCACCGCAACTGATCGGCATCATCGGACGGCTGGGCCGCGACGCGGTGGCGCTGGTGCGTGGCAGCGACGGCACCCGCACGCTCGCCCCCGGCGACAGCGTCGATGGCTGGCAGTTGCGCAGCCTCGCGATCGACGCCGCCTATTTCACCCGCGGCGGACAAAGCGCGCGGGTGGCGGTGCCGGGCAGCGACGATCAGCGATAGCTGAGTCGTATCCGCGTCTCGTTGCCAAAAGTCCGGTCGGCCAGTGGCGGGCGATAGGATTGTGTGCGCAGCGGCAATGCCACCGGCCCACCCGGCGCATCGGCCACCGCGCTGGCCAGCGGGCGTTCGACACGGTGATAGAAGTTGAAACGGCTGCTGGCGCATCCGCCCGCAAGGTCGAACACGCCGATCAGCGGCAGTGCGAGGATCGACGCCTGCGCCTTGCCCATCGCCACCGCTACCTGGCATTGCGCGCGCAGGTCGCCCAGCCGCCGGTCCTCGATCCCCGTACCCGGCGACAGGACCAGCGGACGCAGCGACAGCGCCTGTGCCGCCGTCCCACCGCGCAGGAACCAACGTCCTTCCGGGATCGCCGGCAGGGCGAAACGGCCGTCGCTGTCGACCGTCACCGGCAGTTGCCGCGTCCCGTCGGTCAGCACCAGTGCAAGATCGTTCGCCGCCACCCGCTGCCCGCCGCGCCACAGTTCGAACCGCAGCGTGGCCGCCGGGGCCAGCGCAGCGCGATCCTTCGCCAGCCGCCGCTGAGCGATGCGCAACAGTTTCGCATCGACCTGCAACGGCTTGCCCGGCGCGGTGACGACGATGTCGGGACCATCGGTTTCCTGTGCCGCCACCGGTGCCGGTGCCGTCATCACCAGTACCACACCCGCCACCATCACCCGCATCGCCGAACTCCCGATCGTTTCGGCGCCGTCATCCTGGCCGATTGCGGCGGGATGATGGTCACATCCGCACGATCCGCGTCGCCAGCCGTTCGGCCTCCGCCAGATCATGGGTGACGTACAGGATCGGCAGGGCGAGCGCATCGCGCAGTCGCTCGATCGTCGCCATCACCTCCTCGCGGCGCGCCCGATCGAGCGAGGACAGCGGCTCGTCCATCAACAGGAACCGCGCGCCCGACAGCAGCGCGCGTCCGATCGCCACCCGCTTCGCCTCGCCGCCCGACAGCGTCGCCGGCCAGCGACGCAGCAGATGCCCCAGCCCCAGCAACGCGACCATATCGTCATAACCGACCGGTGGCGTTCCCCGGCCCATGCCGTAGCGCAAATTGGCGGCGACCCGCCGGTGCGGGAACAGGCGCGGTTCCTGAAACACATAGCCGCAGCGCCGCCGCGCGACCGGCACGTCGATCCCCGCCGCCGCATCGAACAATGTCTCACCGCCGACGCGGACATGGCCCGCCGCCGGTCGCAACAGCCCGGCGACCATGTTCAGCACGCTCGACTTGCCGACCCCCGACGGGCCGAACAACACGGTCAGGCCGGTGTCGCGACCGTCGTCAGGCACGACCGCGCCGACCACTGCCTCACCCAGCCGCACGGTCACGTCGATCTCAAAGGACATGGACCCGCCGCCCCCCGCGTCGCACCAGCCATTCGGACACGATCAGCGCGACCAGCGACAGCGCGACCGACAGGCCCGCCAGCCGCACGACGCTCGCCTCGGCACCCGGCACCTGCAACGCGCTGTAGATCGCCAGCGGCAGCGTCGCCGTTTCGCCCGGCACGTTGGAGACGAAGGTGATCGTCGCGCCGAACTCGCCGAGCGCGCGGGCGAACCCCAGCACCATGCCGGCCAATACGCCGGGCAGGCTGAGCGGCGCGGTGACGCTCCAGAACACCCGCCAGCGCGACGCGCCAAGCGTCCGCGCAACGCTTTCCAGCCGGCGATCGACGCCGTCAAGCGACAGGCGGATCGCCCGGACCATCAGCGGCAGCGCCATCACCCCGGCGGCGATCGCCGCGCCGGTCCAGCGGAACAGCACGCTGGCATCGAACCATGCCAGCAGCCACCGCCCGACCGGTCCCTGCGGCGCGAACGCCAGCAGCAACAGCCACCCGGTCACGACCGGCGGCAGCACCAGCGGCAGGTGGACGATCCCGTCGAGCAGCACCCGCCCCGGAAACCGCCCCCGCGCCAGTGCCCATGCGATCGCATAGGCGACCGGCAAGGTGGCGAGCATCGCCACGCCGCCGATCTTCAACGACAGCGCGACGATCGCCCATTCGCCCGCATCGGGCATCAACGCGCGGCGAAGCCGTAGCGCACGAAGACCGCCTTGCCCGCCCCGCTGACGAGGAACCGGCGAAAGGCTTCTCCCTCGGGATTACGCGACGCCTTCAGCCGCGCGATCGGATAGACGATCGGCGGATGGCTGGCGGCCGGGAACACTGCGACGACCCGCACCCTGGCCGATGCCTTCGCATCGGTCGCATAGACGATGCCGAGCGGCGCCACGCCACGTTCGACCAGCGCCAGCGCCGCGCGGACATTCTCGGCGCGCACCACCAACGGGGCGACATCGTTCCACGCGCCCAGTCGTTCGAGCGCGGCCTTGCCATAACGCCCGGCGGGGACCGCAGCGGGATCGGCCATCGCCAGCCGCCCCTGCCCCAGCGCTTGCCGCAGGTCGACGCCGGGCCGCAGCGCGATCCGCACGGTGCTGGCCCGGGGGGCGACCAGTACCAGTCGGTTGCCGAGCAACGTCACGCGCGTGGCGCTCGCCAGCACGCCACGCGCGGCGAGATAGTCCATCCATTCCATATCGGCCGACACGAACAGATCGGCCGGTGCCCCCGCCGCTGCCTGTCGCGCCAGCGCCGAACTGGCCGCGAACGACAGCACCGGGCGGGGATGCCCGCGTCGTGCCCAGACATCGGCGGCGGCATTCATCGATTCCTGCAGGCTGGCGGCGGCAAGCACCGTCGCCGGACGCCGCTGCGCCATTGCCGGCGTGCCAGCCGTCACGGCCAGCGCCAGCCACGTCAGGAATCGAATCATCATGCCTCCCGTTCCGCCGAACCATAATCCGGCGATCGGGACAACGCACCTCCGACGGTTGCGTTGCTCAGCCCTGGCCGCCTGTCGGGCCGCCCATCTGGCCAACCGCGTTGCGGCCGAACTGGGCGATCAGCTCGCCGACCTCGCGCGCCTGCGCCATCGACCGCTCGCCCTGCGCGCGCAGATACTCGGACTGAATCCGCATCACTTCGTTGATGTCGTTCGCCTGTGCCGCCGCGCGCATCGCGCGGAATGCTTCCTGCGTATTCGATTCGGCTTGCGACAGGATGCGCAGGCTGAACTGCGATCCCTGATCCGCCATCTGGCTGCCCGCCGCGCGCATCCGCTCGCCCGCATCCTGCATCGCGGCCGTCGCGCGATCGGCGGCATTGGTCGTCTGGTCGTTCATCATCCTCTCCTGCTTACTTGGTTAAAGCGACGTTTGAAGATCGGGTTTGTTCCTTTTGTGACATGATTCCATCAGGAAGCCGCGACGGGCGTTCCCGCATTTCCGTAGGGTTCGGTTGCGGTGCAGCATGGAAGTTGCCGTAATATCCATCATCGTAAAAAACGATCATGTTAATTCGAAAGTCGGGTTTGCATTCTACGGTACGATCACCCAATAACGTTGGTAGAGATTAACCAGGACAAAGACGAGGAGCCGAGGATGCACGCGAAATTTTCCGGGCGCACGACTATCGCCACGATCGCCGGGATGACGATCGTGGGCTGGGCCGGCGTGGCGCTGATCGTTCAGGTGGTGATGCACGTCGTCGTCTGACGATGTCGCCAACGCTTGACGCCAGACGGCCCCGGCGCGTGCTCCCTTCGCGCCGGGGCCGTTCTGATTCAGGGTCGGCCTTGATCGGCGGTCAGGCGATCAGTTTTCGTCGCCCATGCGCAGCGCGGCGATGAACGCTTCCTGCGGGATGCTGACCGAGCCGTACTCGCGCATCTTCGCCTTGCCCTTCTTCTGCTTGTCGAGCAGCTTGCGCTTGCGGCTGGCGTCGCCGCCATAGCATTTCGCGGTCACGTCCTTGCGCATCGCGCTGATCGTCTCGCGCGCGATCACCTTACCGCCGATCGCCGCCTGAATCGGGATCTTGAACAGGTGGCGCGGGATCAGTTCCTTCAACCGCTCCACCATGCCGCGTCCGCGCACTTCGGCGGTGCCGCGGTGGACGATCATGCTGAGCGCGTCGACCGGCTCCTCGTTGACGAGGATGCTCATCTTGACGAGGTCGCCCTCACGATAGCCGATCTGTTCGTAATCGAAGCTGGCATAGCCCTTCGACAGCGATTTGAGCCGGTCATAGAAATCGAACACCACTTCGTTGAGCGGCAGTTCATAGGTCGCCTGCGCCCGCCCGCTGACATAGGTCAGGTTGAGCTGGATGCCGCGCCGGTCCTGACACAGTTTCAGGATGCCGCCGAGATATTCGTCGGGGACATAGATCGTCGCCTTGATCCACGGCTCGCTGATCGTCTTGATCTTGTTGACGTCGGGCATGTCGGCGGGATTGTGCAGGTCGATCTGCGTGATGCCGGCCGGATCGGGATGGGTGAATTCGATCTGATACACCACCGACGGCGCGGTGGTGATGAGGTCGAGGTCATATTCGCGGGTCAGCCGCTCCTGGATGATCTCCAGATGCAGCAACCCCAAAAACCCGCAGCGGAAGCCGAAGCCGAGCGCCGCCGAGCTTTCCATCTCGAAGGTGAAGCTGGCGTCGTTCAGGCGCAGCTTGCTGATCGATTCGCGCAGCTTGTCGAAGTCGGCGGCATCGACCGGGAACAGGCCGCAGAACACCACCGACTGGACTTCCTTGAACCCCGGCAGCGCCTCGGCGGTCGGCCGCCGCGCGTCGGTGATCGTGTCGCCGACCATCGTCTGCGCCACTTCCTTGATCTGCGCGGTGATGAAGCCGATCTCGCCGGGGCCGAGGTCGGGCAGTTGCTCGATCTTCGGCCGGAACGCGCCAACGCGGTCGACGAGGTGCGTCGTGTCGGCGTTCATGAACTTGATCTGCTGACCCTTGCGGATCGACCCGTCGATCACCCGGATCAGGATGACGACGCCCAGATACGAGTCGTACCAGCTATCGACCAGCATCGCCTTGAGCGGCGCGCTCGCATCGCCCTTGGGGGCCGGAATCTGGTCGATGATCGCGTCGAGAATCTCGTCGATGCCGATCCCCGCCTTGGCCGACGCCAGCACGGCGCGGCTGGTGTCGAGGCCGATCAGGTCCTCGATCTCGGCCTTGACCTTTTCTGGCTCGGCGGCGGGAAGGTCGATCTTGTTGATGACCGGAATGATCTCGTGATCGTGCTCGATCGACTGGTACACGTTGGCCAGCGTCTGCGCCTCGACGCCCTGCGCCGCGTCGACCACCAGCAGCGCGCCTTCGCACGCCGCCAGTGACCGCGAGACTTCATAAGCGAAGTCGACATGGCCCGGCGTGTCCATCAGGTTGAGGACATGGCCCTTCCACTCAAGTCGCACGGTTTGCGCCTTGATGGTGATGCCGCGTTCCTTCTCGATGTCCATATTGTCGAGCACCTGCGCCGACATCTCACGCTCGGCGAGGCCGCCGGTACGCTGGATCAGCCGGTCGGCGAGCGTCGACTTGCCATGGTCGATATGGGCGATGATCGAGAAATTACGCAGTTTGTCGAGCGGAGTGGCCACGGTCACACAATCGATAAGAGAAAGTCGACCCGCCCCGTAGCAGCTTCGCGCCCAAAGCCAAACAGGTGGACATGCGAATCCCGCTTGCAGCCCCCGCATCCCCCCGCTATAGGCGCGCCTCCAAGCAACGGCAGGCGCCTTTCGACGCCCCGCCGATACTCCGTCGGGGAGTAGCTCAGCCTGGTAGAGCACTGCCTTCGGGAGGCAGGGGCCGGAGGTTCGAATCCTCTCTCCCCGACCATTTGGACCGCCGCGATATGCGGCTCCCTTACAGCATATCGGCAGGCCGGGCGGCAGACGGCTGTCCTGTATCCATCGCATTGCCTATTGTGCAGCGCAGCATGGTCGCCATATCCTTTGGCGAAGGCATCGGTCCCAAGGGTGCCGTGACCTTGTGAGGTAGACGAACCATGCGACCGATTTCCGATACGATCCAGCGACTTGCCAAAATGCAGGCAGGCGGCATGGCGCACGGCACGCCCGACCGGCTGCGCGAGCTGGGACCGTTCCAGCCCAATCCCGGCAATCTGCGCGGGCGGCTGTACGTGCCCGATACGATCGCGCCCGGCGCGGCACTGGTGGTGGCGCTGCACGGCTGTACCCAGACCGCCGCCGCCTACGATCACGGCACCGGCTGGTCGACGCTCGCCGATCGCGAAGGCTTCGTCGTCCTGTTCCCCGAACAACAGCGTGCCAACAACGCCAACCTCTGCTTCAACTGGTTCGAGCCGGCCGATATTGCCCGGTCGGGCGGCGAGGCGGAATCGATCGCGGCGATGATCGATGCGGTGCTCGCGCTGCACCCGATCGACCCCACGCGGGTGTTCGTCACCGGGCTGTCGGCCGGTGGCGCGATGAGCGCGGTGATGCTGGCGACGTGGCCCGACAAGCTGGCCGGCGGCGCGATCATCGGCGGCCTGCCCTATGGCGGGGCGACCGGCGTGCCGCAGGCGCTCGACCGGATGCGCGGGCACGGCGCACCGACCGATGCAGCGGCGACGGCGGCGGTGCGCGCGGCGGCGGCCGGCGTGCCAGGCGCGCCGCGCGTGTCGGTATGGCATGGCAGCGCCGACACGACGGTCGTCGTCGGCAATCTCGACCGGCTGGTCGGGCAATGGCGCGGCGTCCATGACCTGACCGCTGGCCCCGATGCCGTCGCCAAGGGAGCGAACTGGGAACATCGGAGCTGGAACGGCCCCGACGGCACCGCGCTGGTCGAGGAATGGCGCGTGGCGGGCATGGGCCACGGCGTACCGATCGATCCGTCGAGCGGCATCGGCGCGGCGGGACCGTTCATGCTCGACGTCGGCCTGTCGAGCACCGAGGCGATCGCGCAGTCATGGGGTTTGACCGGAACCCCGGCCGCTTCGGCGACGACGGTCGCGACGCCCGCCCCCGCCCCGCGCGTCCGCCGGCTGGAACCGGTGGTCGAGGAACGCCAACCCGTTGCGGGCGGCGTACAGGCCACGATCGAACGCGCGCTGCGGGCTGCCGGGCTGATGCGCTAAGCATCGGATCGGGTTCACGCGGAGGCGCCGAGACGCGGAGGCGGTGCATCCTGCGGCGATAGCCGCCCGTCTTAACCGACGTTTGCAAGAAGGGTGCGGCTATCGCCGCACACGCAACCCCTCCGCGTCTCCGCGCCTTTGCGTGAACCAATCTTCCGACCGTCAGCGCAGCCGCAGCGCCCGCTTCACATCCCGCCACGACACCAGCTTGAAATTCTGCGTTTCGGGCGCATTGTCGCCGTCCTGGGCTACCATCAGCCCTTGGGGAAAGCGCGGCCCGAAATTGCCGGCGATCAACTCGATCCCGTCGGTGTCGCTCGTCCCGTCGATCGTGCCGCCACCGATGCGGAACCGCCCGGCATAGGACAGATCGGGCAGGCGATAGAGGCTATAGGCATTGTCGCCCTGGCTGCTGACGACCAGATAGCCGCCCCGCCGCCCCTCGGGCGCGATCGCCAGCCCTTCGGCATCGGCGACCAGCGTCGTGCCGTCGACCTTCGCGACCGGCGTCGCGGTGGTCGGCGCGGCGGGATCGGCGTCGAACCGCCACAGCCCGACATCCTCCTCGGCGACATAGAGCGTGGCCGTACGGTCATCGACCACGCAGCCCTCGGACTGGCTGCCGAGCTTCATCGACCGCACCGTCCGCACCACCGGCGGCTTGCCCGGCGGCAGGTCGATCGCGACCTGATCGATCCGCCCGTCCTTCATCACGACGAAGCCGAACAGCGCCTTGTCCGCCTTGCGGGTCCACAGGCACATGCCATAGGCCTCGCCCGCACCTACGGGAAAGCGCCCCATCGGCACCAACCGCCGCGCGACCGTGTCGAGCGTGAACAACGCCACATGCGCCTGCGCTTCATCGGCGCGGTCACTGGCCACCGCGATCACCCGGCCGCCGACGTCGCGCAGATCGACGTTGTTGAGTCGCGCGGCGGGCGTGAAGCTCAATCGCTTGCCCGACAGGTCGTAGACGTGGATGCCTGCCTTCTTGTCGGTCCCGATCACCAGACTGGCGGCGGGGTTGCGCCGGTTGCGCCAGATCGCGGGATCGTCGGCGGCATCGGCGGCGGTGTCGACCGGATCGGTTTCCGCTACCGCCGCGACCATCGGTGCTGCGGCGGGCGTCACCACCGGCGGCGGCGTCACCGCACATCCGCCGAGCAGCAGCGCAAGGAATGCGGCGCGCATCAGAACGTCACCCGTACGCCGGCCTGATAGCGCCGGCCAAAGGTTTCATGCTCGATCGTATAGCGGGTGTCGCCAACGTAGCGGCGGCCCGGCCCGTTCAGCAGGTTGCTGAAATTGCCATAGAGTTCGACGTTCTGGTTGATCGCGTAGCGGACCGACGCATCGAGCTCGTTGTCCTTGGCCCAATAGAAATCGCCGCCGTCGACACCGCGCACCACGCCGTTGATCGTCTGGAAATCGCCCAGATCATCGAGCCAGCGCGAGCGGTTCTGATACTGGACCCGTGCCGAGAAGCCGTATTTTTCGTAATAGACGCCGAGGTTGTAGACCGCGTCCGATGCGCCGGGCAGCGGCACGCGGCGGCCATCGGGGGTTTCGGCGCGGCTGCGGTTCAGCGTCGCGTTCATCTGCACGCCGAAGCCACCGACCCAGTCGGGCAGGCCAAGGTCGGCGACGAACGGATCGAGCTGCTGCTGGATTGCGCCTTCGATGCCGAGGATCGATCCGTCGCCGCCGTTGTCGATCGTCGAATAGACATATTGCGAGCGGTCGACACCGTTCGCGTTCAGCACGTCGCTGCCGAACGTTCGCGTCGTATCGAACAACACGTCGCGCAGCCGCTTGTAATAGGCACCGATCGACAGGAAGCCGCGCGGCAGGACATAATATTCGACATAGGCATCGACGCCCATCGCCTTTTCGGGCTTCGCGTCGGGATTGCCGCCCGACACGGTAAGATTGGCGTCGTTGAACGTCAGATTGGGCCGTAACTGGTCGTAATCGGGCCGCGCCGCGCCGGTGTTGAACGACAGCCGCGCCTTCATCCGGTCGTTGACGTCGTAATTGATGTGGAGGCTCGGATAGACGAGCGTGATGTCCCGCTCGACGCTGATCGGGGTGGTGACGCCGGTCGCGCCGTTGATCGTGGCGGCCGACGAATTGTTGCGGATATGCTCGATCCGCGCGCCGCCGATCACATTGCCCCAGTCGGTGGTGACGGTCGCCATGGCATAGGCCGAATAGATGCGCTCGTTCACGTTGTAGAGATTGGCGGTCTGGTCGCGATAGACCCCGACCTTCTTCGCCCGCTCGACGAGGTCGAGGAGCTTGTCGCGCCCGAAATACTGGAAGGTGTAGCCGAGCGGAACCTGACCCTGAAACCCGCCGGGGATCGCGATCTGGTCATAGCCGGTCGGGATGCCCGCCGCGGCGAACTGCGCCGCGTTGTTCAGTTCGAGCAGGCGTTCGTCGACCGACTTGGTGCGATCGTCGAAACGCAGGCCCGCGGCGATCGTCGTGCGGTTGCCGAGCAGGCCGTCGATGTCGTGGCTTACGTCGAGCCGCGCGGTATACGCCTCGGTCGTATCGGCGGCGTAGAGCGAGCGCAGGCGGCTGAGCGTGCGCGGGAAATTCTCGATCGCGCTCACCCGCTCGCCGCGACCCAGCGTGCCATTGGCATTGCGGATGGTGCGGTACAGCTCGACCTTCGCCAGTTGCGGATCGGTCAGGTCATAGGCGACGGTCAGCCGGTTGGCGGCGTTCGCGCCGTTGCTGCCGAACGAAGGGCTGTCGTAGTTGAGCTGCGCCGGCTGGGTCCGGTCGTCGATCGAGCGGGTATAGTTCGCGCGCCACGATACGCGCCACGTATCGAGGTCGTGGTCGCCGCCCAGCGTGTTGGTGAACACCGACTGCTTGTAGGCGCGAACCGTGAAGTTGGAGTTCAGGTCGATGCCATAGACGGTACCACGCAGCGGCGTGTTGCCGGTGCAGACATCGGCATAGCCGGTGGTGCCGGCCGCCGGCGTCGCGTTGACGGCGCAGGACGCGGTCCCGGCCGGGGTGCGCGATTGCTGGTCGTCGAGATCGAAGATATAGTTGTTGCGCTGCTCGTCATCCTGAAACGCCGAATAGATCGTCTCGGCGAAGATGCGGTTGCCCGCCGACGGCTCCCAGTCGAGCCGGGTCGACAGCGAATAATTCTTGCGGACGAGGCGATAGAGCTTGTTCTCGGTCTCGCGCGCCCAGATGCGGTCGCCGAAGCCGGGGCGGGCATCTTCCTTGACCGCTTCCCAATCGGTTTCGAAATTGTCGGTCACCATGCCGCGCCGGTACATCGTCGCCGACGACACGATGCCGAATTCGCCGATGCCGGTCTCGAACCGGTCGGACACGACCAGCGAGCCTTCCCATTCGCGGCGGTCGCCTAGCTCGACATAGCCGACGCCGGCCTTGCCCGCGACGAACAGGCCGTTGTGGTCGAACGCCGAGCGGGTGATGATGTCGACGTTACCCGAAATCGTCTCGCCGACCATGTCCGGCGTCACCGCCTTGCGGACGACGATCTGCTTGGCGATCGCCGAGGGGATCGAATCGAACCGCGCGGCGCGGCCTTCGGGGCTGACGACGTTGACGCCGTCGAACGACAGCGTGGTCCAGCGCTTGGGCGCGCCACGCAGGTTGACGTAGCGCGCCTGCCCCTGATCGCGCTCGACGCCGACACCGGGCAGGCGGCTGATCGCCTGGGCGATATTCTGGTCGGGCAGACGGCCGACCGCGTCCGACGCGATGACCGACACGAGCGCCGGGCTGTTACGCTGGATTTCGAGCGCGGCGGATTCGGATTCGGCGATCGGGCGCGATCCGCGCACAACGATTTCCTGATCCTCCTCGGGCACGGCGGCCGGATCGGCGGCAACCACGACGACCGGCTCGTCGCGCGGTGCGGCGAACGCGCTCACGGGAACGAAAGCGGCACCGGCGAGGAGCGCGCGCACGAAAACGGCCCGACCGGACCGCGACCACATACCAACCATGTCTGTTTCCCCATTCGAGAACGTCGTCGCGCTCTCTCGTTGGGGTGGCCCTGCCCGGCCGGTTTGGCAGAATGGTTACGCGATCGTTGCGTAATCATTACAATCGCGGCTGTTGCCAATCGGCAACAACCGGTGCGGGAAGCAGGCCGCCTCCCGCACCGTGCGATCAGAAACGCGCGCCGACCTCGACGCCATAGAAGCGCGGCTCGCCCCGGATATAGGTGGGCACGCCGAAGCCGCCGCCGGTGTTGCCGCCGTCGATCAGATAGCGCTCGTTGGTCAGGTTGCGGGCGAAGCCGCCGATCAGGAAGCGCCCGTCGCGGCCGATCTCGACGCCGGCACGCGCGTTGACCAGCGTATAGCCGCCCTGCGCGATCGTCGGATTGTTCGGCAGTTCGAAGAACACGCGCGAGCGATAGGTGACGCTCGGCACCGCATACAGCGTCAGCCCGCCCAGCGGCACCCGCAGGTTCGCGCCACCCGAGGCGGTCATGTCGGGCTGGAGACGGAAGCGATTGCCGGCGAACACGCCGTTGGTCGCGTCATTGCCGATGCCGCCGTCGAGATAGGCGAAGGTCCCGAACAGCGACAGGACGCGCCCGATCGCGAGATTGCCTTCCAGCTCGACGCCGAGGTTGTCGGCCGACCCGGCCGAACGGGTGGTCGTCACGCCATTCTCGGTCACGCTGACCTGAAACCCGTCATAGCGTTGGTAGAAGACCGATGCCGCCCCGCTGAACGGCCCGACCCGTCCCTTGATGCCGCCTTCGTAATTCCACACCAGCTCTTCGGGCACGATCTGCAGTGCGGGAACGACGGCGGCGGTCGCTGCCGTGCCGGTTCGCGCGGCGGCCAGTTGCACCACCGGCGAGCGGCGGCCCTTGCTGACCGTCGCGTACAGGTTCACCGCATCGCTCAGGCGGAACAGCGCGTTGAAGCGCGGCAGTACGGCGGCGAAGCTGCGTTCGGCCTCGAACTTCGCACCCCCGGTGCTGGCGGTGCCGAGCAGGCTGGTGAACACCCCCGCCCCGGCAAGGATGCGCGAGAAGGGCTGGACCGAGCTGTACTGCGACTGGCGATTTTCGATCAGCACCCGCGCGCCGGCGGTCAGCTCCAGTTGCGGCAGCGGCAGCCATGTCGCGTCGGCGAACACCGAATAGGTATCGTTGTTGCCGTAATTGGCGAATTCCGACGCATAGGGCAGCACGGTGGCCGCCCCCCGCGTCAGCAGCGCGGTGGCGCGCGTCGCCGGAATGGTGCCGTTGGCGGCGACGCAGCCCGCGCCGGTGGGCACGCCCGCCGCGTTCAGCCCGGCACGGACGCCGGCATAGGCCCCGGCGACCGAACAGGCGAGATAGGTGCCTTCCTCGGTTGAGAAGGGCACGCGCTGAAAGCCGTTTTCGAAAAAGGCGTTCCAGCCGAACGAGGCGCGTGCCTTTTCACCGGTGAAGGCGAAGCGGCCTTCGTGGCTCCACTGGTCGCCTTTCGCGTCCTCGGCGAATTCGAGATACCATGCCGGGCCGCCATCGGCGTCGAACGTTTCGAGGCTGTTGAAGCGGCGATAGCCATTGACGGTGGTAAAGACGACGCCCGGCGCGAGGTCGACCTGCACCGTCAGGTTCGCGTCATACACGTCGCGGTCGAGCCCCAGCTTGCGCTTGCCCAGCACCTCGGCGCTGAGCGGCGACCCAGACAGTTCGGCAGTGCCATAATCGCCGGTCCGCCCGCCGGTCGGCGCGAACGCGCGGCTCTTGAACGCGGTGCCCGGATTGCGCTGCCCGTCATAGGTGAGGACGAGGTCGGCGGTGACGGCGGGGGTCGGCGTCCAGCGCAGCGATCCGCGAATCCCGCGCTGGTCCTGCCCGTTCAGATCGTCCTGATCGACCCGGCCCTGATTCTGGTTCGGGATGGTCGCATCGCCCGCGATGTTGCGGACATAGCCGTCGCGGTACTTATACGCGAACGCCAGCCGCCCGGCGAGCGTGTCGTTGCCCGCGTTGAGAACCCCCGACACCTGCGTCCGGTCGAAATTGCCCCGGGATGCGGCGGCTTCCACCGAGAACCCAGGGCGCGGCCGCGCGGAAATAATCGATACCGCGCCGACGGCGGCGGCGGTGCCGAACAGCGTCGCCTGCGGCCCCTTCACCACCTCGATCCGTTCGAGATCGAACAGGTCCTGATACGCCCCGCGCGACCGGCTGATGTCGACGCCGTTGTAATAGAAGGTGACGCGCGCGCCCTGCTGCGCCGATCCCGAATCCGACGTGATGCCCCGGATCACGAAGCCCGGATTATTGGCGCTCTGCTCCTGGATGACGAGGCCGGGGATATATTGCGCGACATCGGCCAGCGTCGATACGCCGAGGTCGGCCATCCGCTTGCCGGTGATGGCGGTGACGGTGAGGGGTACATCCTCGATCCGCTGCTCCATCTTTTGCGCGGTCACGACGATCTCGGCGGCACTATCGGCATCGTCGGATGTGCGCGGCTGGATATTGGCCTGCGCGAAGGCGGTGGTCGAACAACCAAGCGCGAGCAGCGCGACGAGCGGACGCGAGAACGACATGCAATATCCCCCTAATGATGGCGCCGCCTCTAGGGGGAAGGAATGACAGTCCGGTTACGTCATCGACCTGTCGTATCAGCGACATAGGGGGCGGCTATCCCGTTTCTGCCAAGGTTTGCCGCCCATGACGATCAACCGCCGCACCGCCCTTCGCACCATCGGCGGCAGCGCCGCGCTCGCGCTGCCCGCCGTCACGGCCCGTGCCGCCACCCCGCCCGCGCGGTTCGAGCATGGCGTGGCGAGCGGCGATCCGGCGGCGGACGGCGCGATCCTGTGGACCCGCGCGACGCCGCCCGCCGGCGCGACGGGGGACATTCCGCTCGACTGGCATGTCGCCACCAGCGAGCAGGGCACGCCGGTCGCCAGCGGCCGCGCCACCGCCCGCGCCGCCCGCGATTTCACCGCCAAGGTCGAGGTCACGCGGCTGACCGCCGGGCGCGATTATTGGTACTGGTTCACGTGCGGTGACGGCACCCGTTCGCCGACCGGCCGGTTCCGCACCCTGCCGCGTGGGCGCACCGCCGATGTCGTGCTGGCGGTGGTGTCGTGCCAGTTGTATCCGGGCGGCTATTGGCACGCCTATACCGCGATCGCCGCCGAACCCCGGCTGGACGCGGTGCTGCATCTTGGCGACTATATCTATGAATATGCCCCCGACGGATACGGCGCCGACATCGGCCGCAAGCTGAACCGCCTGCCCGAACCGGCGCACGAGATCGTCACCCTCGCTGATTATCGCACCCGCCATGCGCAGACCAAGCGCGACGCGGCGATGCAGGCGGCGCACGCCCGCGCGGCATTCCTCTGCGTGTGGGACGATCACGAAAGCGCCAACGACGCCTGGGTCGGCGGGGCCGAGAACCACGACCCCGTGACCGAGGGCGACTGGGGCAAGCGCAAGGCGGCGGCGATGCAGGCCTATTTCGAATGGATGCCGATCCGCGATCCCAAGCCGGGCCAGCCATGGGCGGCGATCAACCGCGCGTTCGACTTCGGCGATCTGGCGACGCTGGTGATGGTCGAAACCCGCCTGCTCGCCCGGTCGGAACAGGCCGCGCCCAAGGGGGCCGGCATCGCCCCCGACGATTATGCACGGATGATGGCGATCCGCGCCCGCCCCGACCGCGACCTGCTGGGCAAGGGGCAGCAGGACTGGGTCGAGGCGCAACTGGCCCGGTCGGTCGCGGCGAAGCGGCCATGGCAGCTCCTCGGCAATCAGGTGGTGATGGCGCGCGTCCCCGGCCCCGACATTGCCGCGGCCCTCGGCGATGCCGGCTATGCCGAGTTTCTTGCCAAGGCACCCGCCGCCTATCGCGACCGGATCGCCGAGGGGCAGGCATCGTACAAGGCCGGCCTGCCGTTCAACTTCGATAGCTGGGACGGCTATCCCCCGGCGCGCGAGCGGCTCTATGCCGCGTTCCGCCGGGCGGGGTCGCGGCCGATCGTGCTGTCGGGGGACAGCCATGCTGGCTGGGCGAACGACCTGCACGACGATGCCGGCCGCCTCGTCGCCGCCGAATTCGGCGCGACCGCGATCTCCAGCCCGTCCTATGGCTCGGTCCTGCCCGGCATCGGCACGATCATCGCCGATGGCAGCCCCGAAGTCCGCTACTGCGATCAGGACCGCAAGGGCTATCTCCTGCTCACCCTGACGCCAACGCGCGCGCAGGCGCAGTTCCGCACCGTGTCGAGCGTCACCGAACCGACGTTCACCACCGAAACCACCGCGCGCTGGTCGGTCGCGGCGGGCAGCGTCGCGCCGATCGTCGAGGAGTAGGACTAGGGCCGATCGACATTCAACGAAATGGCTTCCTGATCTGCTCCCCTCCCTGACCAGGGAGGGGCTGGGGGTGGGTCGGCCCGAGAGGAAACGGTAGCGCTCCACAACCGGCCCACCCACCCCCAAACCCCTCCCTTGTCAGGGAGGGGAGCCGCCAAGCGCCATCGTCTGGCTGAATGTCGATCGGCTCTAGGGCCGATCGACATTCCGTCGGCCGTGACGTCAGCAACGACCATTTCCGTCACCCCGGACTGGTTCCGGGGTCCACCGTGCAGCGATTGATGCCGCTCGAGGCACTTGCGACAGCGTGTGCGGCCAAGTGGACCCCGGACCAAGTCCGGGGTGACGAAGGAGGATGGCGTTTTCGACTACCAACTGCACCGGAATAGCGGAATGTCGATCCCCACTAGCCCCGCAACACGTCGCGCAGATCGGTCCACGCGACGGCATAGCGCGCGTTGTCGGTCGGGGCCGATGGCGCGCGCCCGTCGAACATATTGTGGAGATACTGCATCCCCTGCCACGCCGGGAACACCGAGGTGCGATCGGGGAACAGCCGCCGCGTCACTCCGATCAGCCGGGCAAGGCCGTTCAGCGATCCGGCGCGCAGCACGCCATAGCGCTTGCCCGTCACCTCGCCCATCACCCCGGCGAGGTCGCGCGCGCTGACGCTCGCCCCGGCGATGTGCAGGTCGCGTGGTGCTGCGGTATCGAGCGCGGCGGCGGCGGTATAGGCGGCGACATCGTCCTTGGTCGTCAGCGCGAAGCGGGTGTCGGCATCGCCCCAGTACAGCACCCGCCGTACCGGCCGCTGGATCAGCGGCATCTGCCCATTGAGCATATCGGCGAACGCGCCGTTGAAGATCGAGGTGGCGAGAATCGGCGCGGTGTCGAGCCGGGTGCGAAAGGCGCGGCGCAGATCGAAGTTGCGATTCGTGCCGGTCGGCAGCGCGGTATAGTCGATCGAGAAGTCGGATGGCACGAACCGCGCCGCCCCGCCCCCGATCGCGGCATCGAGCAGCCGGGTCTGCGTATCGAGGATCGTCTCGCCCAGACCGTTCAGCGCCGACACCACGCAGCGCGCATCACGGCACGCGCGGACCAGCGCCGCCGCATCGTCATAGTCGACGGCGACGACCTCAGCGCCGGCCGCCGCCAGCACGGCGGCATCGGCCCCCGGCCGGACCAGCGCGCGCACCACCGCACCGCGCGCGAGCCCCGCACGGACGATCCGCCCGCCCAGATCGCCGTTCGCACCGGCGACAACGATCGTTTCTGTCACATCCTTGCGTATCATTGCGGTTAGCGAACCACCCTGCCGTCCGTGCGTTCCCTACGCGCATCACCGCGAAACGGGAACAGCCATTGGACGAAGCGATCACCGGGCCCCGCTGCCCGATCTGCGGCAACGATCGCTGGCATGCCCGCCCGCTGCCCGAATGCACCCACTGCGGCCTCGCCGTCGCCGGTCTGCGCTTCGACGCGGTCGCGCTGCGCGAGGCGATCCGCGCGCATCTGGCGGGGGGACCCATGACCGGCTTCATGCTCGAACCTCATGCCCGGCGCAACGCGGCATGGGCGCTGGGGATGGTGTGGCAGGCGGATGGCTGGCGCCCGGCCACGCCACGCTCGCCCGACGTGACGCTGGGCATCATCGCCCGCGCCAGCGACAGCGACACGGTGGCTGCGATGCTCGCGGCGCTGCGGCCGACGTTCCTCAAGGCGATCGTCGTCCTCGACGGCACGATTGGCGATGCCGCCACTCTCGCCATGCAGGCGCGCGGCGTGCAGGTCATGGCGCATCCGCTGGGCGGCGACTTCGCCGCGCAACGCAACCGGGTGCAGGCGCTGGCGGACGGCTGGGTGCTGCACCTCGACACCGACGAACGGCCCGACGATGCCCTGCTCGGCGCGCTCGGCTGGCTGACGGCGGCGGCCGATCGCGACGGTCTGTGCGCGCTCGGCCTTGCCCGGCGCAATCTGGTCGACGGGGTGCAATCGGCGCTGTGGCCCGACATCCAGTACCGGCTGGTGCGCAGTAACGTCCGCTTCGCCGGCCGGGTCCACGAACGCCCCGAGGTGCCGTTCGAGCGGACCTCGCTGGCGCTGACCGGCGCGATCGATCACCGGCTGGACCGCGCCCGCGTACTCGCACGATCGAAAGTCTATGAGGCGATGTCCGCCGGGGCCGGCCGCCCGGGCGACGAAGCCGCCTTGCTCCGCCCGTTCACCGCGGCGACGTAGGCCGCCGCCGTTTCCGTCGCCAGGCTCGTCCGGGTGAAGCGCCCCGCCGCCACCCGCGCCGCCGCCGACAGGGCGGCGCGCAACCCGCCGTCGCGCAGCATCCGCCGCAACACGTCGCCCAGCGCCACCGCCGTGCAATTCTCCGCCAGCAGCCCCGCGCCGCTCTCACCCACGAACAACCGCGCGCTCGGGTCCTCGCCGCACGCCGCGATCGGCCGGGCGAACATCATCGCCTCCTGATACACCAGCCCGAAACTTTCGTAGCGCGACGGCGCGACCACCATGTCCGCCGCCGCCAGTTGCGCGTGCAGCGTCTCGTCGTCGACCCGGTGAAAGGAGTCGATCCGGCGCAGCGCCGCCGGCGGCAGTCCGTCCAGCTCGTGGCGATGCAGCCCGATCACCGTCAGCCGGAAATCGGGCAGCGCCCCGGCATCGGCCTCCGCCGCCAGCGCGGGCAGTGCGCCGATCAGCGCATCGGTTCCTTTACGCGGTTCGTTGCGTCCGACGAACAGCATCCGCAGCACGTCGTTGCCCGGCGGATAGGATGCCGCCTGCCCCGCCGCGACGATCGCCGGGTCGAGGCTCAGGCCGATCACCGCATGCCCCGGCCCCGGCGGTGCCGTGCGGTACAGCGCGGCGATCTTCGCGCCATGCGCCGCGGTGTTGGAGATGAGCCCCGCCGACGCGCGTGCCGCCATCGCCTCCACCATCACCGCCCCCCGCCGATCGATCCGGTCGCGCAGGGTTACGGGCGGGGCGGCGCTGGTCGCGACCGGCGTGGAATTGCGCGTGACATAGGGCACCGGCCCGGTCAGCGCGATCCATAGCCCCGGCGCATACCAGTTCGTCCCCTCGACCACGTCGAACGGGCGTTCGGCATGCAGCCGCCGCACCGTCCGCGCGATCATCGCCGGGCCGCACAAATGGCCGATGCCGGGCCAGCGCCGGACCCACGCCAGCCAGCCGCCGCCGCCAGCGCCGACCACCTCGACCGCGCCATCTTGCTCACGCCCCGACCGGTCCATCGTGACAACGCGCACGTCATGCCCCGCATCGGCCAGCGCCTGCGCGATCTCGCGCGCGGCGCGCGACAGGCCGCTCTTCTCGGGCGGATAGGCCCAGGTGACGATGCCGATCCTCATCTGAGCGCGATCAACTGGCGGTAGAGTGCGACATAGTCCTCGGCCATCCGCCGGGCGGTGAAACGCGCCTCGAAGCGTTCGCGCACCCGCGCCCGGTCGAGCGTTTCGATCCGCTCCAAGGCGGCGACCGCCTCGTCCTCGCTGCCGACGACGAAGCCGGTAACGCCCTGCTCCACCACCTCACGCGCGCTGCCCCGGTCCCATGCGATCACCGGCGTGCCGCACGCCATCGCCTCGATCATCACCAGCCCGAACGGCTCGGGCCAGTCGATCGGGAACAACAGCGCCGCCGCCTCGCCCAGCAGCGCCTGTTTGGCGCGGTCGTCGACCTCGCCGACATGGACCGCGTCGTCGCCCAGCAACGGCGCGACGCTGTCGGTGAAATAGCGCGGGTTGCCGACGTCGATCCCCCCGGCCAGCCAGATCGGTCGCCCGGCGGCACGCGCGACGCGGATCGCGACGTCGGGCCGTTTCTGGTCGGTCATCCGCCCGATGAAGGCGACGCCGCGCCCGCCCGGCCCGGCGCGGAACCGTTCGGGCGGAATGCCGTGGTGGACGATGCCGGCGTGGTTCGACCGGGGCAGGTCGCGCGCCTGCGCCGCCGAGATCGCCGCGACCGGCAGGTCGGGAAAGCTGCGAAAGAACAACTGCCGGTCCAGCTCGTCCAGCCGCCAGTGGACCGTCGTCAGGCTGCACCCGATCCGGTCGCCTAGCACCGCCGCATGGGCGAACTCGCCGTGGCAATGCACCATGTCGAACCGGTCGAGATAGCGCCGCAGGATGCCCAGTTGCGCCGCCTCCAGCGCGGCGGGAACCCCCGGCGCGACCGTGCCGTGATGTTGTTCCAACGTGCGCAGGCTGGGGTGCGCCGACAAATGCTGCGCGGTGGTGATGCTGTCCGACGGCGCGATCAGCGTCACGTCATGGCCCATCGCCACCAATGTCTCGGTCAGGTCGGACACGACCCGTTCGGTGCCGCCGGTACGGCCCGGCGGGGTGGGGTAGATCACCGGGGCGACCTGCGCGATGCGTAAGGGGGCGGGCATTCCACGGGCGGAACCATCCGCTTGCGCGACGGTTCCGTCAGGGTGGTCCCAACACCACGTATTTAAACGGGAAAGTTCCGTAATGTTCATCCTACATCTTGCGTTGCAGGGCTGTCTTCGTGCGCGCGAGGTGGAATATGGCGTTACGGCCGACACCGGCGGCCACATCCGCTACCTGCTCGATCTGGTCACGGCCGGCGGGCGGCATCCCGACATCGAACGGCAGGAAATCGTTACCCGTGCCTTTCGCGGCGGACCTGCCGGCGAGCGCTATTGGCGCGCGATCGAACCGATCGATGCGACGACCCGCCTCGTCCGCCTGCGCTCGGCGAGCGACGCCTATATGGCCAAGGAGGCATTGTGGGCCGAGCATGAAACCACGGTCGACGCGCTGGTCGCGCATATCGCAACGCTCGACCGCCGGCCCGACCTGATCCATGCCCATTATGCCGATGCCGGCGCGGTGGCGGCGGCGATCCGGGACCGGCTCGGCATCCCCTATCTGTTCACTGCCCATTCGCTCGGCCGGGTCAAGCGGACTGCGTTCGGCACCGATTGCGCCGAGACGCAGGGCATCGACCGCCGCATCGCGATCGAGGACCGCGCGATCGCCGGGGCCGCCGCGATCATCGCCTCCTCGCGCGACGAGGCGGAGGTGCAGTACGCCGGCTATCCGAGCTACGATCCCGGCCGCATCCGCATCATCCCGCCGGGCAGCGATCTCGCGCTGTTCGCCGGCACCTGCACCGATACGCTGGTCGACGCCCGGATCGACCGGTTCCTCGCCGATCCGACCAAGCCCGCGATCCTCGCCATCGCCCGGCCGGTCAGCAAGAAGAACCTCGCCGCCCTCGTCCATGCCTATGGCCGGTGCCCCGCGCTGCAGACCGCCGCGAACCTCGTCATCGTCGCCGGCACCCGCGACGATCCGCGCAGCCTCGAACCCGAACTCGCCGGCAACATGGCCGAACTGTTCGCGCTGATCGACCGCTACGACCTGTATGGATCGGTAGCACTTCCCAAGAGCCACGCGCCGCACGAAGTCCCGGCGATCTATGCCTATGCCCGCGCGCGGCGCGGCGTGTTCGTCAACCCCGCGCTCAACGAACCGTTCGGCCTCACCCTGCTCGAAGCCGCCGCCTCGGGCCTGCCGCTGGTCGCGACCGACAGCGGCGGGCCGAACGACATCATCGAAGGCTGCGGCAACGGCATCCTCGTCGATCCGCGCGATCCGCATGCCATCGGTCAGGCGGTGCTGAAAATCCTGTCCGACGACATGCTGTGGGACCGGTATTCGCAGGCCGGGGCGGTCGCGGCCAGGCTGTACGACTGGGACGGCCATGTCGAACGCTATGTCGAACTGGCGCAGGCGGTCATCGCCCCGCCGGCCCCGGTGATGGAGTCGCCGCGCCTGCTGCTCGTCTCCGACATCGACAACACATTGCTCGGCGAAGCGGAGGCCGCCGCCGCGTTCAACCTGTGGCACGGCGACCAGCGCGACATGGCGTTCGGCATCGCGACGGGGCGCAGCCTGCACAGCGCGCTGGCGATCCTCGCGCAGAACCATGTCGCGCCGCCCGCCGTCATGATTACCTCGGTCGGATCGGAAATCTACCACCACGTCCACGGCGGCGTCTATGCCCGCGACGATGCGTGGACCCGGCGGATCGACGCCGGCTGGGACCGCGCCGCCATCGCGCGGCTGCTCGCCACCGTCGCCGACCTCCGCCCGCAAAGCCCGCTCGAACAGCGCAGCCACAAGCTCAGCTATTTCACCGGCGGCGAGGCGGACATCACCGAACGGGTGCGCGACCTGCTCGCCGCCGCCGGCGTCACCGCCTCGGTGATCCACAGCCACGGCCGCTATCTCGACGTGTTGCCGCTCGCCGCGTCGAAGGGCACGGCGGTCGAATATGTCCGCCAGCACCATGGCCTGCGCCCCGATCAGGTGATCGTCGCGGGCGACAGCGGCAATGATGTCGAGATGCTGCGCGCCTGCGCCCGATCGATCATCGTCGGCAATTATTCGGACGGCCTGGCGCAGCGCGCCGACCTCGCGCACAGCTATGTCGCGCGGACCGGCTATGCGTTCGGCATCATGGAAGGCGTCGCCCATTTTCGCGCGCAGCCCGACCGGCGGCTGATCGCGTGATTTCGGTCTGCACGCTGGTGCGCGGCCGCGAGGGGCATCTTGCGCAGTTGCTCGCTGGCATCGCCCGTCAGACCCGTGCGCCCGACGAAATCGTCATCGCCTATATGCAGGATGCCGCGCCGTCGGGCCTGCCCGATCCCGGCGTACGGTTGCGCGAGATATTCGTCCCCGGCGATCCGATGCCGCTCGCCCGCGCGCGCAACGCCGCCGCTGCCGCCGCACAGGGTGACACGCTGATCTTTCTGGATGTCGACTGCATCCCCTCGCCGACGCTGGTCGAACGCTATGCCGCCGTGCTCGCCGACGCGCCCGGCGTCTGTCTCGGCGAAGTCCGCTATCTGCCGCCCGGCCCGGTCGATCCAGCGACCTTGCCGCACATCGGCGAGCGCCACCCCGCCAAACCGGCGCTCGCCGACGACGAGGTCCGCCCGGTGCCGAGCCATGGCGAACTCTGGGGCCTGTCGTTCGCCCTCCCCCGCCTCGCATGGGATGCGGCGGGCGGCATGGACGAGGGCTATGTCGGCTATGGCGGCGAGGAAACCGACTTCGCGTGGCGGCTCCATGCGGCGGGCGTGCCGATGGCATGGGTCGGCGGCGCGGTCGCATGGCATCAGCATCACGCGGTCCACGTCCCCCCGCTCCACCAGTTCGACCCGATCCTGCGCAACGCCGCCCGCTTCCGCGAACGCTGGGGCCGGTGGTGCATGGACTATTGGCTCGGCCAGTTCGCCGCCGCCGGGCTGATCCGCTGGACCGCCGACGCGACCGCGATCGAACGCCTGCGCGATCCTACCCCCGCCGAAATCGCCGCCAGCCGGCGCGGGGATGCGTTGTTCAGTTAGCTGGGATCGGCATTCAGCCAGACGTTGGCTTTTGGTGGCTCCCCTCCCTGAAAGGGAGGGGTTGGGGGTGGGTCGGCCCGAGAGGAAACGTAAGCGCTCCACAACCGGCCAATCCACCCCCACCCCCTCCCTTTCAGGGAGGGGAGCAGATTGGGAAGCCATTCCGTTAAATGTCGATCCGACCCAGGACCGAATCCACCAAATCTGCATGCCGGCTCGATACCCGCCGCACATCGTCCGCCTATCGTCCGATCGATCACGACGATGGAGGTTCCGATGCGCACGGTCCGGCGACCCACCTTTCCCTGGCGGCTTCTCGGATGGGGCGGCCTCGCCGGTCTGTTGCTGCTGCCATGGGCGGCGGGCGCACCATGGACGCCGGCGGATTACGGCTTCGCCGCCGCGATGTTCGCCGCACTCGGCGGGATGATCGAGCTGGCGGTGCGCACCTCGGGCAACCCTGCCTATCGCGCGGGCGCGATCGTCGCGATCGGCACCGCCTTCCTGCTGCTATGGAGCAACGCCGCGGTCGGCCTGCTCGGCGACGGGGATAATCCGGCCAATGCGGTGTTCCTGATCGTCCTCGCCATCGCCATCCTCGGCGGGCTGTTCGTCCGGTTCGGCAGCGCCGGCATGGTCCGCGTGATGCAGGGCACCGCGCTTGCCCAGTTGCTTGCCGGCACGCTCGGCTGGACCTTGGGCTGGGCCGCGCCGGGCGGGCAGGGCGTGTATGAAGTCACGCTCGGCATCGCCCTGTTCGGCACGCTCTGGCTGGTCGCCGCGGGATGTTTCGCCCGCGCCGCGCGTCACTCCGCCCAGAGCCGTACCGCCAGCCCTTCGATATAATCGGCGGCATGGGCGGCGGCGGCGGGATCGTACAGCGCCGCCAGCGCCGCCGGATCGAGCGCCTTCGCCGCGTCGAGCAGCCCGCGCCAGGGGCTGAGCGACCCCGGCCAGCGGTGTAGCGCCACCGCCGCGCCGACCTCGGCCAGCCGGTCGGCCTTGCGCGTCTGTTCGGCGAAATAGCGCCATTCGGGCGCGCAGATATAGGGCCGGCCGACCCGCGCGATCTCGTGCACCGTATTGTCCCCGGCCGACGCGATGACGACGTCGGCCGCCGCGATATGATCGGTGACGTTCGCGACCCAGCCCTTCTCCACCAGATTGCCGAAGTCGGTTTCATGCCCCTCGCGGTGGACCGGCCCGATCACCAGCCACAGCGCATCCGGCACCGCCCGCGCCGCCATCGTCAGCGGGGCATAGGGCGTCCCCGCCCCGCCCCCGCCGGTCAGCACCAGCACGACCTCACGCGCCGGATCGATCCCGAGCCTTGCCCGCGCCTCGGCTTTCGATGGCACCGGATCGGTCGTGGTACACAGGCCGCCGGTGTAGCAGGTCTTGGCCCGCGCCCAGTCGGGGAAATCATCCTGCTCGATCGCCTGATCGAACGGCGCCAGCAGCCCGACGCACGCCTGATAGGCACCCAGATGCCCCGGATCGGTCCGGTCGCCGTGCATGCGGATCTTGATCGCCGGCACGCTCGCGATCCGCGCCATCAGCGCGATCTCCGCCGACACGTCGACCACGAACAGCGCAGGGCCGACATCGTCGAGATGGTCGAGGATCGTGCGCATCGTCCGCCGCGTCGCATCGACGCCCAAGGGCACGCAGTGCAGCACCTCGGGCGTCGGCTGGTCGAACAGCGCCCGCGTCGGCACCGGCGCACCGATCATGTTGGGCAGTTCGATCAGCTCGACCGGCCGGTCGAACCCGTCGAACAGATCGGGCCGCGCGCACAGGATCGTTACCCGACGTGTCGCCGGCAGTTCGCGGATGATCGCCATCGCGCGATTGGCGTGTCCGCGCCCTTGATGATGGATGAATAAGGTGATCGGCCGTGTCGTCATATATCCCCCGGAAAACCCGACTATCGACAGCGGCGTACGCTGCGTTCCGGCCGGGGAACCCTTGTTCGCACCCGGCGTATCCCGCATAGCTAAGTTATTGCGGTAGCGCAACAATTTCCGATCCGATCGCTAGGAATTACCCATGTCCGAACCCTGGACCAGCCCCCGTCCCGGCCTGTCGCTGCTTCGGCGTGGGCACGCCCCGATCCGGGCGATCCAGGTCTATGGACAACGCTGTTCGGGCACCAACGTGCTGATCCGCTCGATCGAGGCGAACCTCGGGCCCGCCGCCTTTACGGAAAGCTGCGGTTTCAAACACTGGTTCGTCCCCGAACAAGTGTTGTTCCCACGCGACGTGATGGTGCTGGTGATCGCGCGCGATGCCGTAGACTGGGTACGCAGCCTGCACCGCCAGCCATGGCACGCGCATCCCGATCTCAAGGCGCTCGGCTTCTCCGACTTCATCCGCGCGCCGTGGCACAGCTATTGGGACCGGGAATTCTGGGGGGTCGACGCCGATCATCCGGTGCTGGGGCGCGAGATGCTGCACGAACGCTGCCCCATGACCGGCGACCGGTTCGCCAACCCGCTCGCCAAGCGGACCGCGAAGCTGCGCCACTGGAGCGAGCTTGGCGACCGCGCGCACCATGTCGCGCTGCTCGGGCAGGATGCGTTCCTCGCCGACCCGCAGGGGGTGATCGACGCTCTGGCGGCGGCCACCGGCCTCACCCGCAGCGAACCCTTCGTGTCGCACGACAGCTACAAGGGGCAGGGTTTCCGCAAGTTCGTGCCGACCCGCTACGATCGGGTATCGGACGCGGACCTTGCCCATATCCACGCATGGCTCGACCCGGACGTGGAGGCGCGCTTCGGTTTCGACATCCCTGCGGCCCAGGCGCAGGCCGCCGAATAAACGATCAGGCGGGCCGCCGCCGCACGAGCAGCACCAGCACCGCCAGCATCGGACCCGCCACCACCGCCCAGATCGCCAGCCCCTGCCACGGGGTATAGCCCAGCCATTCGTCGGCGACGGTGCGCAGATAGCCCGGATTGAACCGCTCGACGAACACGCCGTCGCGCACCGCGCGCTCGACGCTGCCCGGCGCGGTGATCTCGGCGCTGGCGATGGCCATGTTGAGCACGATCGATCCGGCGAGCAGCGCCGCCACCGCCAGCCGCGACCAGCGCAGCGCTCTCGCCCAGAACATGCCGATGCCGAGGCACAGGAACCCCACGGCGGGCAGCGCATGGCGCGGACCCGTAGCATTGCCGCCGTCCCAGTAATAATAGGAAGCGTTGATGAGGAACGGCAGGACCGCCCCGCCCAGCGCCAGCCATCCGACCGCACGGGTGCGCGCATCGGCGATCAGCATCGCGATACCGAACGGCGCGACGATCAGGATCGGCGCGACCCACAGCATGCCCCGCCGCTCGCCGAAGGTCAGTTGATACAGGACATCGGGCTTGGGATAGGTCAGCCCGAACAGCCCCTCCTGCATGCCCGCAAAATCGGTGACGCCCGAATAGCCGAGGCGAAACACCGTCCCGAACGCGAACCAGTTGTAGCCGACCAGCAGCAACAGCGCGCTCGCCCCCGCCACCAACACGATTCCCGCCGCCCGGCCCTGTTCGGCGCGGTTCCGGTCGCGCAGGCGCCATAGCGCGTACAGCCCGACCGGCAGCCCGGCGATCAGCGCCGAATGCTCGATCAACACCGCCCAGCCCAGCGCCAGCCCGGCAACCAGCGGATAGCGCCACGGGATCGCGGGCGACGCGCTCCCCCGCCACACCGCCCAGCCGGCGATCACCAGCAACGCCGCCACCGGCGCATGGCCGAAGATCGTCGTCGACCATCCCCAGACGGTGGTGCCCAGCCCATAGCTCAGCGCCGCGACCACGCCCGCGCCCGCATCATCCATCAGGCCGCGCACCCAGCCATACAGCAGCATCGCCGCCAGCGCGGTAAGGCCCGCGCAGACCAGCGCCGCGACCAGCCGGATGCGGATTTTCAGGAAGCGGTTGAAGCCGGGGTCCTCGAACGCCGGGGTATAGTCACTCGACTTCACCCCCGACACCCGGTCGGCCACCGCGACGACCGGCAGCGCGAGCAAGGTCATGCCCGGCGCCTTGTCCGAATAATAATGCTCGCCGAACCGTGCCTTGTCGATCGTCATCGGCGCATAGCGATCGATCGTCGCATCGCCCTGTTCGACGATCGCGATCGCGGCGAACATCCGCACCGCGTTGTTCGGATTAAACTCCCAAGACCCGAACCATGCGCACGAAAACCATGTCAGCAGCAGGATCGCCCAGGCGACGGGATCGCGCTGCAACGGCGGGGTCGGCATGGTCCTGCGTTCCCCGCCGCCGAAATCAGAACAGCTTGTTGAGCAGGAAGTACAGCGACCCCGACAGCAGCACCGACACCGGCAGCGTCAGCACCCATGCCATCAGCAGGTTGCGCACCGTCGCCATCTGCAACCCCGACCGGTTGGCCGCCATCGTTCCGGCCACGCCCGACGACAGGACATGCGTGGTCGACACCGGCAGGCCGAGGCTGTCGGCACCGAAGATCGTGCCCATCGCCACCAGTTCGGCCGACGCGCCCTGCGCATAGGTCAGGTGGGTCTTGCCGATCTTCTCGCCGACCGTCACGACGATCCGCTTCCACCCGACCATGGTGCCGAGCCCGAGCGCGAAGGCGACCGCGACCTTCACCCACAGCGGGATGAAGCGCGTGCCCGAATCGAGCGAGCCGCGATATTCGGTCAGCACCTGCTTGTCGGCGTCGGTCAGCGCCAGCGCATTCTCCTTCGACAGCCGCTTGATCGCTTCCGACGTCAGATACATGTCGTTGCGCATGTTGCCGCTGACGGCGGCGGGCACCTTGGCCAGACGGCCATATTCGCGGACCTGCTGGTCGATCGCGCCGATCATCGTCGACACGGCGGGCACGGTGTCGGCGGCGATCTTGTGCGAGGCGATGTAGCTTTGCGCCCGGGTGCGGGCGGCCGCTTCTTCGGGCGCGGCCTGCACCTGCGCACGCGGGCCGAGCACGCGGAGCGCGGCGGCGCTGTTGGTGGCGAACTGCGCCTCATATTGCGCGGGCACCGCGCGGTTGAGCGCATAGGCGGTGGGCACCGTGCCGATCAGGATCAGCATGATGAGCCCCATGCCCTTCTGCCCGTCGTTCGATCCGTGTGCGAAGCTGACGCCGGTGCAGGTGAAGATCAGCAGGCAGCGAATCCATAGCGGCGGCGGCGTATCGGCGACCGGTGCTTCATACAGCGCGCGGTTGCGCACCAGCGTCTTCATCGCAAGGAACAGCAACGCCGCCACGCCGAAACCGATCGCTGGCGATACCAGCAGCGCCTTGCCGATGTCCGCCGCCTTGTCCCAGTCGACGCCGGCCGAACCGCTGCGCCCCTGGATGATCGCATTCGCCACGCCGACGCCGATGATCGATCCGATCAGCGTATGCGACGACGACGACGGAATGCCGAGCGCCCAGGTGGCGAGGTTCCACACGATCGCCGCGATCAGCAACGCGAACACCATCGCGAACCCCGACGCCGAGCCGGCGCCAAGGATCAGCTCGACCGGCAACAGCGAGATGATCCCGAACGCCACCGCCCCCGTCGACAGCAGCACGCCGAGGAAATTGAACACCCCGGACCACACGACGGCGACATGCGCCGGCATCGAATTGGTATAGATCACGGTGGCGACCGCATTGGCGGTGTCGTGGAAACCGTTGACGAATTCGAAGCCGAGCGCGATCACCAGCGCCAGCAACAGCAGCGCGAAGGGCATCAGCGTCAGCGGATCGACGCTGACGGCGGCGGCATCGCGATAGACGTTGTAGAACACGTATCCGAGCGCGGCGATGATTGCCACAACGAACCCAAGGGAACCGGCACGACCGAAATTGTCGTCCAGTTTCGGGCCGGGGCGTCCATCCCGCTCCAGCGCTGCGCTCGTCATCGATATTCCCCTGCCGAATGAACGGGTCGTCCTATCGACGAAGTGTGACAGCTTCACACCGCCCGGGTGTCGGCATCGCGCCGGGCGAGCGGCCCATAGCGGATGGATCAGGCTTTGGCGATATTGTTCGGTCGCATCGCCGGCACCCCGCCGGCGGCCGCGATCAGCCGGGCGGAACCGGCGTGATGACGACCCGCGCCGGGACCAGTCCGTCGGCCTCGGCGATCAGCGTGATCGGCCCGCGCGCGCCTTCGTCGGCGCGGACGATCGCCAGCGCCTTGCCGTTGAAGGCATGCCGCACCGCCGAGGGAAAGGCGGTCAGGTCGGTCGGATCGCCGTTGTCGGTCGCGACCAGCACGCCCGGCCCCTCCACCCGGAAGCGGACCGGCGGCTTGGCCGCCGGCGCGATTCGCTGCGCCGCATCGACCACGTCGAGCGTGACGAAGGCGAGGTCGCGGCCGTCCGCCATGATCCGGTTGCGATCGACGCTGGCCTTCAACGCGGTCGCCGCACCGGTCGTCGCCACGGTTTCGCTCGCCCATGGCTGGCCGTTCTTCCACGTCACGACCTTCACCTCGCCCGGCTGGTACGTCACGAAATCCCAGCGGAAGCGATAGGCATAGGGCGCGCGCTTCACCCGGCCCTGCGACACGCCGTTCACGAACAGCTCCGCCTCGTCCGCCGAGCTGAACACCTGCACCGGCGTCACCTGACCCTCGCGGCCGGGCCAGCTCCAGTGCGGCAGGATATGCGCGAATTTCAGGGTGGGCCGCCAGCGCGCCTGATACAGCCAGTAGCGGTCCTTCGGAAAACCGGCGAGATCGACGATCCCCGAATAGGAGCTGCGCGAGGTATAATAGGGCGTCGGCTCGCCCAGATAATCGAAGCCGGTCCAGACGAACTCGCCCGCGACCCCCGGATTCTGGTCGATCGCCGACCATTCGCGGTCGGGCGTCGATCCGAAATCGGCGGCGTGCAGTTCATACGCGCTCACCTGATGCGTTACCGGATCGCCGCCCGAGCCGGGGCGTACCGGTCCGCTGACGCTGCCCGACACCGGGAACAGATACTCGCCGCGACTGCTCAGCGCCGACGCGCTCTCGCTCTCGAACAATACCTTGGTCGGGAATTTCGCGCGGAAACCGGGATATTGCCCCGGCAACGTGCGGATGCCGCCGCCCTGATAGTTGATGTTGATGACGTCGACTTCGGCCGGAAGCGGCATGTCGGGCTTGGCATAGTTCATCGCGGTCGTCGTCGGCCGCGTATCCTCCTGCCGCACGATCGACACCAGTTCGCGTGCGATCTTCGCCCCCTCCTCGCCGGTATATTGCTCGCCCACCTCGTTGCCGACACTCCACAGCATGATCGACGGGTGGTTGCGGTCGCGCCGCAGCATCGCGCGCAGATCGGCTTCGTGCCAGTCGGGAAAGATCAGGTGGAAATCGAGCGGGGTCTTCTTGCGCTCCCACGAATCGAACACCTCGTCGATCACGAGGAACCCCATGCGATCGGTCAGTTCGAGCAGCCCCGGCGCCGGCGGATTGTGGCTCAGCCGGATCGCGTTGACGCCCATCTCGCGCAGGATTTCCAACTGCCGTTCGGCCGCGCGCATGTTGAACGCCGCGCCGATCGCGCCGAGGTCATGGTGGTTGTTGACGCCGTTCAGCGTCACCGCCTCGCCATTGACCAGAACGCCCCGCGCCCCTTCGAACCGGATGTCGCGCACGCCGAAGCGTGTCTCGTAGCTGTCGACCAGCCGTCCGTTCAGCCGCACCTGCGATACCGCGACATAGCGGTTGGGCGCCTGTGTCGGCGGCGGTCCCCACAGCCGCGGATGGGCGATGGTGGTACGCCCGTCGAACCGGGCGGTCGCCTTTGCCGCCACCGTCTGCCGCACCGGCGCGATCCGCGCCACCGCCTTGCCCGTGCGCGCGCCATTGGCGTCGAGTGCGTAGAGGTCGCTCGTCACCTCGACGGTCGCGGGGGTCGTATCGTCGTTGTCGACGCTCAGCGCCAGCGTGACCTCGGCCGCCTCCTTCGACACGCTGGGCGTCCGCACGACGCTGCCCCATTGCGCGACATGCACTGCCCGGGTCTTTACCAGCCACACGTCGCGGTAGAGGCCGGCGCCGGGATACCAGCGCGCCGATTCGGGCGGATTGTCGAGCCGGATCGACAATTGGTTGCGCTGGCCCGGCACGACATAGGGCGTCAGGTCGAGCCGCCAGCTATTATAGCCATAGGGCCAGCCGCCGACGAGATGCCCGTTCAGCCAGACGGTGGCATAGGCCATCGCCCCCTCGACATCGAGGAACACCGATTTGCCGCGATCGGCGGCGGCGATGTCGATCGTCCGGCGATACCATGCCGGCCCCCAGGTCCTGAGCCGCCCCATGCCGCCATAGGGGCCGTCCTTCAGAAACGGTCCGGCGATCGCCCAGTCGTGCGGCAACTGCACCCGCTGCCACGCGGCATCGTCGAAGGTCGCACGGACATAGGGGACGTCGCTGCCCGGATCGCCCGCCGGCCGGACATGGCGCTTCGCCGGATCGGCGATGAAGGCATTGGCGCTGGGCAGGATCCACGGTTTCAACACCCGCTGGTTCGCCGCGTCGACCACGACCGCCGCATCGGGCATGGCGTCGGCGACCTTGCCGTCGGCGCTGCGCTCGACCACCGGCCGCACGTCGTACCGCAGGTCGACGGTGTTCCCCGCCGGATCGCCTTGCTGGAACCGCCACTCGTCCAGCCGGATGCGTTGCGTCTGGGCCTCGGCGACCGGACTGACCAATATTGTCAGCGCGATCGCGCAGGCGGCGTACCGATGATCGGGATACCGCGGCATTGTCTCTCCTTGGGCCGGATTATTTCTCGTTACCGCTATCATCCCCGGCGATCGACCGATCGTCAACCTGCCATATGCCGTCCGTGGTTTGGCATCCGCCCGTTATATTGTAAGACCAATGACCACGCCATCCCAGGCGAACGCGACCTTGCCCAACCGGCGGTGATAGCGCTAACGATCGGCCTGACCACCGGCGATGGCGGCGATCAGGAGAGACGATGACCAGAATGACTTGGGCGGCGACCATGTCCGCCGCGATGCTCGCGTCGTGTACCACCACGGCCCCGACCCCGCCCGTAATGGCCAGTGCCGCCGCCCCCGCCGCGCGGTCCGATCCGGCGCGCTATCTGTCGCAGCCGCTGGTTAGCGAAATCTACACCGCCGACCCCTCGGCACATGTGTGGAACGGCAAGATCTACGTCTATCCCAGCCACGACATCGACGGGCCGACCCCCGAGGACGATCTGGGCGCGCATTTCGAGATGCGCGACTATCGCGTGATGAGCATGGACCGCGTCGGCGGGCCGGTCACGCTGCATCCGGTCGCGCTCGACGTGGCGCAGGTGCCATGGGCCGCCAGCCAGATGTGGGCGCCCGATGCCGCGAAGAAGGGCGATACCTATTATCTCTATTTCCCGGCCAAGGACCGGCAGGGCGCGTTCCGCATCGGCGTCGCCACCTCGAAATCGCCGACCGGCCCGTTCGTGCCCAACCCCCAGCCGATCAAGGGCAGCTTCTCGATTGATCCGGCGGTGTTCACCGACGACGATGGCCGCAGCTATATGTATTTCGGCGGAATCTGGGGCGGACAGTTGCAGCGCAACACCACCGGCACCTACGACCCGAACGGCTCCAAGACCGACCTGAGGGCCGACGACAAGCCGGCCCTCATGCCCAAGGTCGCCGCGCTCGACGGCAGCATGACCGAATTCGCCGAGGCCCCGCGCGACGTCGTGATCCTCGATCCGCAGGGCAAGCCGCTGCTCGGCGGCGATCACGACCGGCGTTTCTTCGAAGCGTCGTGGATGCACAAATATAACGGCAAATATTATTTCAGCTATTCCACCGGCAACACGCACTACATCAACTATGCGATCGGCACCTCGCCCTACGGACCGTTCACCTATACCGGCCGCATCCTCGATCCGGTCGAGGGCTGGACGACGCACCATTCGATCGTGAAGGCGAACGGCAAATGGTGGCTGTTCTATGCCGACACGCAATTGTCGGGACAGACGCGGCTGCGCAACGTCAAGGTGACGGAACTGACCTATAATCCCGACGGCACGATCGTGACGATCGACCCGATGCGCCGTCGCTGACCCGGCCGGCTGCCGCCCGGTTTCGGCCGGGCGGCACGCCAGACCGGTTGCGGCAAGACGATTCATACAATTGGTCTAGCCAGTTGACGCAACCCATCTGATAGCGCTACCACCTTTCCATCAGACCGCGAATCCGCGGCGTCATTGGGGAGAGGTTTCATGGCCACCACGGGTTTGTTGCGTCGCGCGGGTTCGCTCTCGATGCTGTTGCTGGGCACCACCGCCTGGCCGGTGCTGGCGCAGACCACCACCCCGCCGACCGCTACCGTCGTCACCGAAACCACCGCCGCCGAGGCGCAGGCACAGGATGGTGCCGGCGCGACCCAGCCGACCGCGATCGATTCGACCGCGCAGGCCCCGGCCGACCCGTCCACCACCGGCAATGACGACATCGTCGTCACCGGCTACCGCGCGTCGCTGACCAGCCAGACCAACGCCAAGCGCAACTCGATCGGCTTCACCGACACGATCTTCGCCGAGGACATCGGCAAGTTCCCCGACACCAACATCGCCGAATCGGTCAACCGCATCCCCGGCGTGACCATCAGCCGCGAAGTGACCGGCGAAGGCGCCAACGTCGCGATCCGCGGCCTTGGCACCAACTTCACCCGCGTGCTGCTGAACGGCGCGCCGGCGGCGATCGCCTCGGTCCGCTTCGATGCGCAGAGCACCAACCGCGAAGTCGACCTCGACCTGATCCCGACCGAGCTGTTCACCCAGTTGACCGTCAGCAAGTCCCCGACCGCCAGCCAGATCGAAGGGGGTGCCGCCGGCACCGTCAACCTGCGTTCGGCACGGCCGTTCGACAATCCCAAGCCCTATATCAGCTATGGCCTTCAGGGTTCGAAGGTCAGCACCGCCGACAAATGGGGCTATCGCGGCCATGTGCTGGCCAGCGCGACCTTCGGCGACTTCGGCATTCTCGTCGGCGGCGCGGCGGTCAAGAACCAGTTCCGCGTCGACGGGTTCGAGACGGTCGGCTGGACCAACCCCAATCTGACCGCCGCACAGAGCAGCTCGGCGACCCGCAACGCGACCGGCGGCGGCAACTTCACCATTCCGACGACCGTCCCCGCCAATGCCGGCAACGGCCTGATCGCCGGTACGGTGATCGATCAGGCGTTCCTGCTGCGCAACAATCCGGGTGCGACGATCGACCAGATCGACAACGGCATCCTGCCGCGCCTCGGCCGTCCGCGCACCGAAATCGGCGAACGCACCCGCTACAACGGTCTCGTCAGCCTCGAATGGCGGCCGAGCGACGCGCTGCACTTCTATGTCGATGGCATGTACGCCAAGCGCGATACCGAATTCACCCGCACCGCGATGAACTGGGCGGTGCGCAACGGCGCGGCGATCCCGCTCAACACCACCTATGACAAGACCGACTGTTCGGCCGGTTGCACCGTCACCGGCGGCACCTATGCCAATGCGCAGTTCTTCCTCGAATATCGCCCCTACAAGGACACGCAGGACTATTGGGGCGTGAACCCCGGTGCCGAGTTCGTCGTCAACGATTTCATCAAGGGCGACCTGCAGGCCAACTACACGCAGAGCAACTTCCGCCGCGAAAGCCCGACCTTCCTCGTCATCACCCCGCCGAGCAGCGGAACGACCGTCACCTACAAGAACGACGGCGGCATTCCGTCGATCACCAGCAACGTCGATCTCAACAATCCGGCCAATTTCGGCTGGGCGGGCGGCGGCCGCGTCAACCTGAACGGCGAGGAGCGCAAGACCGAGACGCGCGGCATCCGCGGCAGCCTGTTGTTCGGCGACGAAAAGCGTTTCAGCGTCCGCGTCGGCGGCGCCTATGACGACGTCAGCCGCCGGATCACGCCGTTCGACAACACCATTCCGTGGCAGGCCGCGATCTGTGGCAACAACCCCAGCGTGGTGCTGCCCAGCCCGAACCGCCAGCCGATCTGCGACGGCGCCAACGTGCCCGGCACGGTCGCACCCTCGGGCTATCCGACCTATCCGGCGTACGGCACGGCGGCGACCGTCGGCGGCGCGCCGCTCGTTTATCGCGGGTCGATCATCCCGACGGCGGCGGTCCCCTCCTATCTGCTGCCCGGCGACAATGGCTTCGTCACCGTCGACTGGAACAAGGTGAAGGCGGCGACCGGGTACGACCAGTTGCTCGCCGGCGCGACCGAGACGGGGGCGGGCAGCAGCGGCGCCAACGGCGGCCTGATCCGCGAAAAGGTGACGGGCACCTTCGTCGAGATGAACGGCGTGTTCGACGTGGGTGACGAGGATACCATCCGCCTGAACGGCGGCGTGCGCTATGTCCGTACCGAACAGGTCGTCGGCGGGCGCACCACCGTGCCCAATCCGCTCAACACGCGGAACGGCGTGACCTGCCCGGGCAGCAGCGCCAACAACTTCGCGCTCGACGGGTCGTGCTATGCGCCGATCATCAACTTCACCGAGACGAACCGGCTCTATTCCAACTTCCTGCCCTCGGCGAGCATCGCCTACAACTTCGGGCGCAAGGCGGTGGCGCGCGGCTCGATCTCGCGGACGATGACCCGGCCCGATCCGAACCAGCTCCTGCCAGGCGCCAGCTTCGTCCAGCCCTCGGCCGACGTCGGCACGCTCGGCAACAACGCGCTTAACCCGTATATCTCGGACAATATCGACCTCGGCTTCGAATATTATACCGGCGGCGAAGGCGTGATCGCGGTCGCGGCGTTCCGCAAGTCGATCACCGGCTTCACCATCAACGGCGTCAACACCGTTCCCTTCTCGACGCTCGAACCCTTCGGCATCACCTTCTCGTCGCTGACGCAGGCGCAGCAGCAGGCGCTGATCGATCGCGCCCGCCCCTCGGGCATCGCCCCCGAACAGGTGCTGATCCAGATCCAGCAGCAGGTGAACGCCAACGGCAAGCTGAAGGTCAACGGTCTGGAATTCCAGATCACCCAGCCGCTCGACTTCCTGACGCGCCATATCGGCGTCGAGGGCTTCGGCGTGCAGGGCAACCTGACGCTGATCGACCAGAAGGGTGAAGGCACCGGCGCCCCCGCCGTCGCGCTAGGCGTCGCCCCCACCACCTATACGCTGACCGGCTATTATGAGGGCAACGGCCTGTCGACGCGGCTGACCTACACCTACAACGAAGGGTCGCAGGGTTCGGGGCTGAACCAGAACGGCATCACCAACGGCGCGATCTTCGGCCGCAACTATGGTCAGCTCGACTTCTCGGGCAACGTCGACCTCGGCAAGATCCTCGGCAACGACTATCTGCCGACCGTCGTCGTCAACGTCATCAACATCACCAAGCAGGCGCAGGCGAGCTACTTCCAGTTCCCCAACGCGACCTTCAACGAATATAATCCCGGCCGCACGCTGCTGGTCGGCATCCGCGGCCGCTTCTGATCGGTCCGGTTCAACCCTTCCCTCCCCTGACGTGGTCGGCATCCATGCCGGCCACGTTTTTTTATGCCGGATGACCGAAACGTCACGATCCGGCCAGCCGGCGGTAGCATCCGGCGCGTCAGATGGTCCGGTGTGGGCGGCAGGGAGCCAGGCGATGCAGAGCACGGCAGAACGAACCAACCGGTCGGATACCCCCCGGACCAGCCACCGCCGGCGCGCCAGGCCGCTCGACGAGCGCATCTGCCACATGATCTGCCCGATCGCCGCGGCGATGGTCGGCGTCTGCCTGACCGGGATCGGGCTGCTTCACGTCACCCTGTCGCTGCACCGCCAGCACAGCTTCGCCGACGACCTGCTCTCGATCGATGCGCTGACGTTCCTGATCGCGACGCTCAGTTCCTATTTCGCGATGCGGACCCAGTCGGCACGGCGGCTCCACCGGCTGGAACGGATTGCCGATGCGACGTTCATCACCGCGATGCTGCTACTGACGGCGGCCTGTTTCATCATCACCTATGTGCTGAACGCCTGACCCGTCCCCGGCCAGCACCGCGCGCAACGCGGCGATACGGACGGCGGTGGCGGGATGGTCGCGATCGAGCCAGTCGATCCGCCCGCGCGACACCGCCTCCAGCAGCGGGATCGCGGCGGCGGGCGCAAAGCCGGCATCGACCATGATCGCCACCGCCAGCCGGTCCGCCGCCAGTTCCTGCGCCCGCACGTCCACCCGGTCGCGTGCCGCGCGGCGCGCCGCGACATGGCCGAGCAGGATGTGCGCCATCTCGTGCGCCATCGCAAAGGCGAGCGCATCGTCCCGCGACGCAAGCCGCGCGAGGCCGGACGTGACCGCGATATAGCGCCCGTCGGCGCGGGCGTTGACCCCGTCCTCGATCGCGACCGCAAAACGCGCCGCGCATCCCGCATCGCCGGCCAACATCAGCGACAACGCCTGCCCGTCGCGCCGGATACCGATCGTTACCGGCCCCCGCGCCAGTGCGCCGGCCAGATAGTCGACCATCCGTTCGGTCCGGTCGAACGAAGCCGCCGCGCCGATCGCATCGCGCGCGAAGCCGGTCAGGTCGCGACCGTCGATCGCGACGATCTCATCGCCCGCCCGCACCCCGGCCCGCGCCGCCGCGCCGTTCGCCACGACCGCGCGGACGCCGAAACCATCGCCCAGTCCCAGCGACTTGGCGATTGCGGCACGGTCGCTTTGCGCATATCCGCCGATGTCGTGGAGTATCAGGCCGGACATCTTTTCGGGTACCGCGCAGCGCGCCTGTGCGCCGCGCGCCAGACGATAGCCGATCGTGGCGATGCGGGTTTCCAGTGCCAGATCGTCGTCGACCGGTGACGCTCCGGCCGATGCCGGCATCGCGATCATGCACAGCACGAGCGCGATCCATCGCCACCACGGCGCGAACAATCTGGAACGGATGACCATGGCCCGCAGCGCCTCCTTCGCCGGCGGATCGCACGCCCCGCGTCGATCCGCAAACCTTCCCTATCCGGATGCCGGCGGGACGGACGACCGCGCGTGGCGGGGTGAGGTCGTGCCGCTCGTCTATCTCGCCTTCGTCCTGCTGCTGGGTGGCGGCGGCACCTATTATCCGCTGGTCGAAACGGCGATCGAATGGGCCGCGATCGGCGTGATCGGCTGGTCGGCGCTGCGGCTGCGCCATGCCGCGATCGGCCCGTTCGGCAAGGCGTTGCTGGCGCTCGCCGCGCTCGCGCTGCTGCTGCCGCTCGCGCAACTGATCCCGTTGCCATGGAGCATGTGGAGCACGCTGGGCGGGCAGGAACAGGCCGTCGCCATCTACCGCATCCTCGGCTGGGAAGGCGTATCGCGACCGCTCAGCCTCTCCCCCGATGCCACGCGGGCGACGCTGCTCGCGCAACTGCCGGCGCTGGCCGCGCTGCTGGCGGTGCTGGGGCTGTCATGGACCGCACGGCTCGTTGCGTTGCGTATCGTCGTCGCAATCGCGCTGCTCGGCATACTCGTCGCCGCGCTCCAGATCGCGGCCGGGCCGGATGCCGCGCCGCTGCTCTACGACACCGCACACCGCGGCTATGGCGTCGGGTTGTTCGTCAACCGCAACCATCAGGCGGTGTTCCTGCTGGTCGCGATGCTGGTATCCACCGTCCCCGGCGTGCTGGTTCCCGATCGGCGCGGCGTGGGCGGCATCGGCCGCCTGCCGTTCCCCGCGCTCCTCGCGATCGTCGCCCTGCTGGCGATGGGTGTGCTGGCCAGCGCGTCGCGGACCGCGCTGCTGCTCCTGCCGCTGGCGCTGGCCGGCGCGCTGCTGCCCTTCGTCCGCCGGGTGCGACACGGTCGCTGGCTGCCCGCGACGATCGGCGTCGCCATGGTCGCGGCGGTCGCGCTGTGGTTCACCCCGCTGGTGCAGGGCGTCCTCGCCCGCTTCGCGACGGTCGGGGAGGAAGATCGCTACAACTACTGGGACAACAGCCTGTTCGCGCTGCGCCAGTCGCTGCCATGGGGCACGGGCTTCGGCAGTTTCCAGACGGTGTATCCCGTCGTCGAACCGCTCGACCAGATCCAGTTCCTGACCGTGCCGCACGCGCACAGCGACTATCTCGAACTGGCGATGGAGGGAGGCGTGCCCGCGCTGGCGCTGGCGCTGGCCGGACTGGTGCTGGTCGGCTGGGGACTGGTCGCGGCGTTGCGCACGGACGGGGCCGATGCCACGACCCGGCGCGGCGTGGCGATCGGGGCCACCGGCGGCATCGTCATGCTGCTGGCGGGATCGATCGTCGATTTCCCGCTGCGGATGAGCGCGCTGCTGACCTTGTTCGCGGCACTGGTCGCGCTGCTCGCGCCACCGGCGGTCGCGCCGGCACGCCGGCGCAGTGGCATCGCGTGGCGTATCGTCGTCGCGGTCGTCCTGCTGGGCGCTGCATGGCAGGCGCTGGCGCAAGGATTGTCGCAGCAACTGATGCACGGCCGGCAAGGGGCCGCCGCCGCGCAGGTCGCGCCATGGTCCGGCCGGGCGTGGGCGATGGTCGCCGCGCAGCACCCGCTTCCCGCACAGGCGGCGGCGGCGGAAGCCGCCGCGCAGCGCGCGCTCGCCATCCGGCCGATGGACGCGGTCGCGGTGCGGGTCGCCGGGCTGGCCGCCATCGCGCGGGGCGATACCGCGACCGGACAGACGCTGCTACGACAAGCGGCGCAGCTCGGCTGGCGCGACGCACCGACGCAATTGTGGCTGGTGCGCGAGGCGATCAACGCCGGTGCGTTCGACTTCGCGCTCGAACGGATCGACGCGCTGCTGCGCCAGCGGCAACTGGCGCCGATCCTCTATGCGCAGATGAGCCGGCTGTTCGATCTGCCCGAGGGCCGCAGCGCGATCGCTCGTCGGCTGGCGGAGAAACCCGGCTGGCGGCAAGGGTTCCTCAACACGCTCGCACGCGGCGCCCCCGACCGCGTCGACGCGCTGGCCGCCTTCTATGGCGATCTGGCGCGGGCCGGCGTGCCGGTTCGCACCGACGAGGTCCGGCTGACGCTGTGGCGACTGGCCGAGGCCGGCGACATGGTCGCTGCCGAACGGCTGTGGCGGATCGCCGGGGGCACCGGGCGGATCGGCAATGGCGGGTTCGATGCTCCGGCCGGCGCATTGCCGCCCGCCGCACCGCCGTTCGACTGGCGCGCGCCGCCCGCCGCCGGGGTGCGCGTCGCGATCGGCGAGCCCGACCAGCCGTGGAACGGACAGGCGGTCGAGATCGCCGCCGATGCCGGGTCCGCCGGCACGCCGCTGGCGCAGCGGACCCGGTTGCTGCCCGGTACCTACCGGCTGGGCTTCGTCCTGCGCAGCGACGGTCCGCTCCCCGCGCTCGACTGGATCGTCGCGTGTGGCGACGCGCCGCCGGTCGCGGCGACGCTGCCCGCACCGGTCGCGGATCGTGGCTGGCAACGCTACGCCGGGACCTTCCGCCTGCCCGGTGGGTGCGACGACAGCGAAATGCGCGTCCGGCTGGGCGAGACGAACCGGGCGGTATCGGCATGGATCGACGACGTGACGCTTGCCCGGACCGGCTGATCGACCGCACCACACCCACCAGATGCGCATGATCGCGTGGGTTGCGGTATGCGGCCGTCAAAAAGAATGATACGGCCTGCACCGGGGTTTGAGCGGGATGATGGAATGACGCTTGGGGTAGCTTCTCGGCGACGAGCGTCGCTGACGGCGGTACTATGTCTGGTGGTCGGCGGGTGTTCGGGGCCGAACATCGGGCCGAACGTGCGGTCGGGCAGCGCGGCCTATGAGGTGATACCCGCACCGGTCGGCGAACTGACCGCGCAGGACTATCGCATCGGGCCGCTCGATTCGGTCGACATCACCGTGTTTCAGGAAGGCGACATCTCCAGCAAGGGCGTCGTCGTCGACGCCTCGGGCGATCTGTCGATGCCGCTGATCGGACGGATTCATGCCGGGGGGCTGACCACGACGCAGCTCGCCGAGGTGATCCGCCAGCGTCTCGGCGCACGCTTCTACGTCAATCCGCAGGTCAGCGTCGTCGTCTCCAGCTCGGTGTCGCAGCGCATCACCGTGCAGGGACAGGTGACGGAACCCGGCATCTACCCGATCCAGGGCGCGACCACGCTGCTCGACGCGATGGCGCTCGCCAAGGGCGAAACCGAGAATGCCGCGCTGAACGAAGTGCTGGTGATCCGCTATGTCGAGGGCAAGCGGATGGCGGCGGTGTTCAACGTCGCCCGCGTCCGTCGCGGCGACGATCCCGATCCGGCGATCCTCGCGCGCGACGTGGTGATCGTCGGCAACAGCAACCTCAAGAAGATCTGGCACGACACGCTGCGCGCCGCGCCGCTGTTCGGCGTCTTCACCCAATTCTGACGCTCGGGAACCAGGACCAGGCGATGATGCAACAGGCGACCGGCGGATTCGATACCGCCCCCGACCGGACGATCGGTCCGCGCGACACCGGCCGGCACGCAGCCGCGGCCGGCGACGATCCGTCGTTGCTGCCCGATGCGGAGGACGAGGCGGGTTTCGATCCGCGCGCCATCTGGGCGGTGGTCTATCGCAACCGGCTGGTGATGATCCTGATCGTCGCGCTGGCGCTGGTGCTGGGCGTCGTCTCGATCATGGTGACGCCGCGCATCTATCAGGCGCGCTCCAGCGTGCAGATCGATCAGCAGGTCGCCAAGGTGCTCGGCACCGAGGATTCGGAACCGGCCACCGCCGGCGGCGACGCCGACCGCTTCCTCCAGACGCAGGTCGACGTCATCAACAGCCGGGCGATGGCCAAGCGCGTGTCCGACAGCCTCGGGCTGGCGGCGAACGACGCCTTCCTCGAATCGATGGGCGGCCGGGCCAAATTGCCGGTACCGGGCGAACGTCGCATCGATCAGGTGCTCGACACGCTCCAGAACAATCTGAACGTCGACCTGCGCCGCAATTCGCGCGTGGTCGGCGTCCAGTTCAAGAGCCGCGACCCCGCCCTCGCCGCGCGCATCGCCAACAGCTATGCGAACAATTTCATCGAGAGCAACATCCAGCGCAAATTCTCGACCTCGGCCTATTCGCGTGAGTTCCTCCAGAATCAGCTCGGGCTGGCCAAGGGGCGGCTGGAAGCATCGGAGCGCTCGCTCATCAACTATGCCCGGTCGGCGCAGTTGATCGACGCCAGCACCGGCGCGCGCCGGACCGGCCAGCCCGATGGTCCGCAGTCGCTGGTGACGGCGAACCTCGTGCAGTTGAACGAAAGCTATGCGACCGCCGCCGCCGCGCGGGTGCAGGCGCAGCAGCGTTACGAACAGGCACGCGCCACGCCGCTGCTCTCACTGCCCGACGTCTTGTCGAACCCGGCGGCGCAGGAGATGCTGCAACGCCGCGCCGAACTGAACGGACAGCTCAACCAGCTTCGCGAACGATTGAAGCCCGATCACCCGACCGTGATCCAGGCGACGGCACAGCTCGACGCGCTCAACGCGCAGTTGAACCAGCTCGCCGGCAGCATCCTCGCGTCGATCCGCAACCAGTATCTGACCGCGCAGCGTCAGCAGGACGCGATCGACCGGCAGGTGTCGGGGCTGAAGAGCGCGACGCTCGCCGAACAGGATCGCGGCGTACAGTACAACATCTTCAAGCGCGAGGTGGATACCAACCGCCAGCTCTACGAAAGCCTGCTCCAGCGCTTCAAGGAAGTGAGCGCCGAAGCCGGTGTCGCGACCAACAACATCACGCTGGTCGACAGCGCCGAAGCACCGCGCCGGCCGACCTCGCCGCGCCCGCTCGTCAACATGGCGCTGGCGCTGGTGGCGGGCGTGTTCCTTGCTGGCCTCTATGCCTTCGGGCGTGAGCGGCTGGACGATGCGATCCGCGATCCGCGCGATGTGGAGACGAAGCTGCACCTGCCGCTGCTGGGCGTCGTGCCCGAACAGGAGGAGGGCGATCCGCTGGTCGCGCTGCGCGATACCAAGTCGGAGATCGCCGAGGCCTATTACGCGATCCGCACCTCGCTCGAACTGTCGTCGAACCAGGGGCTGCCACGCTCGCTGCTCGTCACCAGCAGCCAGATGGCGGAAGGCAAGTCGACCACCTCTTATGCCCTCGCCCGCGATTTCGCCTCGATCGGGCACAAGGTGCTGCTGGTCGATGCCGATCTGCGGCGGCCGTCGCTCCACCGGCTGATGAACATGAGCGCGGCCGACAAGGGCCTGTCGACCGTGCTCGCCCGGATGACCCCGGTCGAGGATGCGGTAGTGTCGACCGATACCGACAATCTGTCGTTCCTCCCCGCAGGCCCCTTGCCGCCCGATCCGGCCAATCTGTTCGCGGGCACCGTGCCGGCCGATCTGCTGGCGAAGCTCGGCGAACGGTACGACCTGATCGTGCTCGACGGGCCGCCGGTGCTGGCGCTGGCCGATGCGACCGCGCTCGCGTCGTCGGCTGCCGCGACGGTCATCATCGCCGAGGCGGGTGGCGCGCATTACGGGCAGGTGCGCAACGCCATCACCCGGCTGGTGCGCGCGCAGGGCCATGTGCTCGGCTGCATCGTCACCAAGTACAACCGCCGCAAGTCGGGCTATGCCGCGACCGGCAATTATTACCGCTACGATTACCGCGCGAAGGAATAGCGCGGGCGGCTCAATGGAAATCGCGCGACTTCGGCACCAGCCGGACGTCGCGCGGATGGCGCGCCGCCGGCGGGCGGGCGCCATCGCCGCTGCCGCTCCGGGGCGTCATTGGCCCGTCGCCCAGCGTATCGAGCAGCGTGCTGCCGTCCCACACCCGCGCGCCCATCAGGTGGACGACGCCCTCGGGGCTGCGCTGCACTTCGCCCTCCACCAGCATCAGCCGCGCGCCCATCACCTCGCGGCGATACGCCTCGAACAGTCGCGCCCACAGCACGACGTTGACGATGCCGGTTTCGTCCTCCAGCGTGACGAAGATCGCATTGCCCTTGCCCGGGCGCTGCCGCACCAGCACCAGCCCGGCGGTGGTGCAGCGCGTACCGGCCTTCGCCGCCCCCACCTGCGCGCAACTCGCCACCCGTCGCCGCTCCAGCCGCTCGCGCAGGAAGGCGAGCGGATGGCCTTTGAGCGACAGGCGCAGCGTCTGGTAATCGGTCACGACCTGTTCGACCGGCGGCATCGCCGGCAACGCCATCGCCAGTTCGATCCCCAGCTCAGCAGCGCGGGCATGGGCGAACAGCGGCAGTTCGGCATCGGGCGTCCGCCGCGCCTCCCATAATGCCTCGCGCCGGTCGAGCCCGATCGAACGGCACGCATCGGCATCGGCGAGCAGGCGCAGCGCGCGTTGCGGCAGCCCGGCGCGCCGGGCCAGTTCCTCGACCTGCGCGAACGGCCGCGCGGCGACGATCGCCTCGGCCCAATTTGCCCGGAACCCGTCGATCTGGCGAAACCCCAGCCGTAGCGCCTGCCCGCCATCTTCCAGCGTATTGTCCCAGTCGCTCACGTTCACGTCGATGTCGCGCACCGCCACGCCATGATCGCGCGCGTCGCGCACGATCTGGGCCGGGGCATAGAAACCCATCGGCTGCGAATTGAGCAGCGCGCAGGCGAAGGCGGCGGGATGGTGGCATTTGATCCACGACGAGACATAGACCAGCCGCGCGAACGACAGCGCATGGCTTTCGGGAAAGCCATAACTGCCGAACCCCTCGATCTGACGGAAGCAGCGCGCGGCGAACTCGGCTTCGTAACCGCGCGCGACCATGCCGTCGATCATCTGCTGGCGAAAGCTGTCGATCGTGCCGACGTTGCGGAACGTCGCCATCGCCCGGCGCAGCCGGTTCGCGTCGGCCGGGGAAAAGGCGGCGGCGGTGATCGCCAGCTTCATCGCCTGTTCCTGAAACAGCGGCACGCCGAACGTCTTGCCGAGCAGGACTTCCAGTTCGCGCGGATCGTGCGGCGGCTTGGGCGAGGGATAGGTGATCGCCTCCCTGCCCGATCGTCGCCGGAGATAGGGATGGACCATGTCGCCCTCGATCGGCCCCGGCCGGACGATCGCCACCTGCACGCTCAAATCGTATAGGTCCCTGGGTTTCAGGCGCGGCAGCATGTTGATCTGCGCGCGGCTCTCGACCTGGAACACGCCGATGCTGTCGCCGCGCTCGAGCATGGCGTACACTGCGGAATCGTCGGCGGCGAGATCGACGGTCAGGTCATGGTCGCCAAGGTCGTGGGCACGCAGCAGCGCGAACGCCTTGCGGATGCAGGTCAGCATGCCGAGCGCCAGCACATCAACCTTCATCAGCCCCAGCGCGTCAATATCGTCCTTGTCCCATTCGATGAAGGTCCGCCCCTCCATCGCGCCATTGTGGATCGGCACCATCTCGTCCAGCCGGCCCTGCGTCAGCACGAAACCGCCGACATGCTGCGACAGGTGGCGCGGAAATTTCAGTATCTGGTCGACCAGTCCGCGCAGTTGCGCGATCTGCGGGTCGTCCACGTCGAAGCCCGCGCTGGCATAGCGCCGCGCCTCCATCTCCCCGGCGAAACTGCCCCAGACGGTGCTGCCCAGCCGCTGGGTCACGTCGCGGGTCAGGCCGAGCACCCGGCCGACCTCACCCACCGCGCTGCGCGGGCGGTAATGGATGACGGTCGCGGCGATCCCGGCGCGCTCGCGGCCGTAACGGCGATAGATATACTGGATCACCTCCTCGCGGCGTTCATGCTCGAAATCCACGTCGATGTCGGGCGGCTCGCGGCGTTCCTCGGACACGAAGCGCGAGAACAGCAGGTCGTGGCTGCTGGGATCGACCGAGGTGACGCCCAACAGGAAGCAGACGATCGAATTGGCGGCAGAGCCGCGCCCTTGGCACAGGATCGGCGGATCGCACGATCGCGCGAAGCGGACGAGGTCGTGGACGGTCAGGAAATAATAAGCGTAGTTCTGGCTGCGGATCAGTGCGAATTCTTCGTCGAGGCGGCGGCGCACGCTGTCGGGAAAGTCGGTGCCATAGCGTTCGTGCGCGGCGGTCAGCACCAGATGTTCGAGCCAGTCCTGCGCTTCCCACCCCGGCGGCACCGGTTCGTGGGGATATTCATATTGGAGGTCGTCGAGCCGGAAGGCGATCCGCGCGAGAAAGGCAATGCTTTCCGTCACCGCCTGCGGGCAATCGCGGAACAGCCGCGCCATTTCGGCGGGGCCTTTCAGATGGCGTTCGGCATTGGCGGCAAGGCGGCGGCCGGCGGCGGCGATCGTCGTGCCCTCGCGGATGCAGGTCAGCACGTCGTGCAGCGGGCGCTGGGCCGGTTCGGCATAGAGCGCGTCGTTGGTGGCGATCAGCGGCACGCCCAGCCGCGCGGCCAGCGCGATCCGCGCCGCCAGCCGCCGCCGGTCGCGCCCGCCACGCGGCATCGTCACCGCCAGCCACACCCGGCCGGGGCAGATGTCGCGCAACCGGGCGAGCAGCACCGGATCGCCATGGGTCACGATCAGCAACAGCCCGTCGTGATATTCGAGGAGATCGGCGAGGCGCAGGTGGCACTCCCCCTTGCGCGCGCGCAGATTGCCGGTGGTGAGCAACCGCGTCAGCCGGCCCCATGCGGCACGATCGACCGGATAGGCGACGATGTCGGGCGTGCCGTCGTCGAACACCAGCCGCGCGCCGGAGACGAGGCGGAAGTCGACATCGGGCAGGCCCGCCGCCGCCATCTTCTCCCGCGCTTGCCTGAGCGCGACATGCGCCTGCACCACGCCGGCCACCGTGTTGCGGTCGGCGATGCCGAGTCCGCTCAGCCCGAGCGTGATCGCCTGTCCCACCATGTCGGCGGGATGCGACGCCCCGCGCAGGAACGAGAAGTTCGTCGCGGCGATCAGTTCGGCATGGGCCATGGCGTCAGCGGGACGGGCCAAAGTTTACAAAGTTTACACTAGTGGCGATGGTGCGCGCGCCGGCGGCGCAGGGGATGACGTGAGGATCAAGCCGTTCTACCCGCCCGCCTGCCACACCATATTTCGTCCTTCCCGCGAAGGCGGGAATCCATATGCGTCGACGGTTCGACCCTGTCCGCAGCGTCGGCGTGAATGGATTCCCGCCTTCGCGGGAAGGACGGCGGGCGGCGGGCCATTCGATCACGCGAACACCCCATGGACATACCACGCCGGGTCCGCCGTCTCGCGTTCGTACAGGCCGTGACGGAAAATCCAGTAGCGCCGCCCGCGCACGTCCTCGACCCGGTAATAGTCGCGGGTGCGCGCCTTGGCTTGCCCCCGCCGCCACCATTGCGCGGCGATCCGTTCCGGCCCCTCGAACCGGATCACGTCATGCTGTGCGCGGCGCCAGCGGAAGCGGTGGGGGGGACCGTCGGGCACTTCGGCCATCACCTCGATCCGTTGCGGCGGGTCGAACAGGTGGATCGGGCGGAGCGGCGGCTCGCCCGCCTCGGGCACGTCCCATGCGACCGGGGCCGGCGCGGCGTCCTGCGCGACGATCGTCAGTACCCCCTGTTCAGGCAGATGGCTGTCACCCGGGCGTACCCGCGATACCCGGCCGCGGCCCAGCCGGGTGCTGAGCCGGTCGACCAGCGCGGCCATCGCCTCCTCGCTCACCGTGCCGCCCTCCAGTTGCAACTGGGTGGGAATAAGCGGTTCGAGCGCGGGGACGCTCAGGCGGAGCATGTCGAAGCCGAAGCCGGGATCGAGCGGATCGGCGAGGCTTGCGATCCGCTCGCGCATCAGCCGCAGGATCGTCGGCGGTTCGCGGACCGGCAGCCCGCTGTCGACCGCCAGATCGCGCGTCGCGCCATCGGCCCGGTAGAGCCGCACCGCGAAGCGCCGCCCGCCGCGGTCGCGCGCAACCAGTTCGGCCTCTGCCTCGGCGGCAAGTTCACCGATCGCTGCCAGCACATCGGCGTCGCGCGCGATCGGTTCGGCGAAGCGCCGCTCGAAGAACAGCGCGGGCAGCGCGCGGCGCGGGCGCAGCCGCTGGTCGGCCTCGCCCAGCAGGCGTTGCAAGGCGGCGACCGTCTCCTCGCCGAAGCGCGCGGCGATCGGCGCGGTCGGGCGGCTCGCCAGATCGCCGATCGTCTTGAGCCCCGCCCGGCGCAGCGCCACCGCGATCTCGTCGTCCAGCCGCAGCGCCGCCACCCCCAGCCGGCGGATCGCCGCCGCCTCGCTGGCGGCCGGGGTGTGCTGGAACCGCGCCAGCGCCTGCGCCGCATCGGGCGTGTTGGCCAGCGCATGGCGCAGCGTGCCCGCCCGGGCGAACCGCGCCTCGACCTCGGCGACCAGCGCGCCCTCTCCGCCCCACAGATGCGCGCAGCCGGTGATGTCGAGCGTCACCCCGTCGCCGCCGTCGAGCGCCACCATCGGCGTATAGCGCTCGCACGCATCGGCCAGCGCCTCCAGCCAGCCGTGGTCGGCGAAGGGATCGGCATCGACGACGACCAGTTCGGGCAGCAGCGCGCGGGCGTCGGCCAGCGTCATGCCCGGTGCCAGCCCCCTGTCCGCCGCGACCGGATCGACAGCGGACAGGCGCAGCGCGCCGCGTACCGCCTCGACACAGGCAAGCGGCGTATCATCCGCTACGGCGGCGTGCGATTGGCGCCGCAACCGGTCGGTGGGCAGGAACGGCCACCACAGCGCCAGATGGCGCCTGCGGGGCGGTGAAGAGGGTCTGGTCACGGTTCCACTCCACTTGCCAGCGTCCCTCGGCCCCCCGGCCGCGCTGGCGCAACAATTCAATATCGAGCGTCGGATGCCCCGGCGCATTGGCCGCCAGCGGCTGCGACGCGCAGGATCGCACCGCCCAGCGGGTGTCGGCGGCACTCGCCACCGGCGTCGCGGCGATGCGCAGCAGCAACGTCGTTACCCCGCTTTCCTCCGCGGCAAGCGCGAGGCGGCGGCTGGCGGTCAGGTCGAGCACGCGGGGATCGCGGTGCAGTTCGACCACCGCGACGCCGACCCCGCCACAGCGCACCACGTCGGCGGCGGCGCGCAGCAGTTCGAGCGGCCCGGGCAACAGCACGATCAGCAGCCGGGCGGGATCGACGCCGATCTCGACCAGCCCCGGCGCATGAAGATGCCCGCCGGAGCGCACCGCCGCTTCCTCGCGCAGCCAAACGATGCCGCCGCCAAGGCGAATCGACACCATGCCGGCAAATCCGGTAGCGCTGCCGCCGTCGCCCGACTCGAGCGCGAAGATCTCGTGCAGCCGCCCGCGCGCGATCCCGCCGCCCAGCGCCGCATCCATGTCGGCATGACCGGTTGCCACCTGCACCGCCTGTACCGACTCGACGCGCCGCTCGATCGCGGCGATGCGACGCTTGAGGGTCAGGAGGGGCGACTCTTCGTTCATGATTTGTTCTTTATCGCCTGACCCGCCGGGGTTCGTCAATCGGGGATGGGCGTGGGGCTGTTCACGCGAAGGCGCGAAGGCCGCGAAGAAAGCAGAAGGATTGTTCGCGCAGAGACGCGGAGGCGCAGAGAGGGTACGCTTGCGGTAGCACCCTTCGTGTCCAATCATACCTTCCGTCATTCCCGCGAAGGCGGGAATCCATACACGCTGACGTCTGTGTAAATGCCCGAACGGCAGCGGCTATAGATTCCCGCCTTCGCGGGAATGACGAACATAATGTGCCATCGACACACCATCTCTGCGCCTCTGCGCGAACAATCCTTCTGCTTTCTTCTTCGCGGCCTTCGCGTGAAACCACCCTCACCCGATCGGCAACGGCTCCACATCGACCGAAACGTGCATCGTCTGCGCGCCCGATCCCAGCACCACGCCGTCGATCGGGGCGATGTCGGCATAGTCGCGGCCGATCGCCATCACGACATGGTCCTCGGCCATCCAGATGCCGTTGGTCGGATCGACCCCGACCCAGCCGAGCACCGGCCCGGCCCAGATCAGCACCCACGCATGCGTCGCATCGGCCCCGACCAGCCGCTCCTGCCCCGGCGGCGGCAGCGTGCGCAGATAGCCCGAGCAATAGGCCGCCGGCAGCCCGGCCGCGCGCAGCCCGGAGAGCATGATCTGCGCGAAATCCTGACACACCCCGCCGCGCTTGGCGAAGGCTTCGGCGATCGGCGTGTCGACCAGCGTTGCGGTCGGATCGAAGGCGAAGTCGCGCTGGATCGCCAGCGCCAACGCGATCGCCGCGTCGAGCACCCCGCGCGTGTCGGCCAGTTCGGCCGCGCACCAGCCTGCGATCGCGGGATCGAGCGGCACGTGCGACGAGGGAAACAGATAGCTCGCCGGGCTGGCCGGCCCCGCGTCGCGCACCGCCGCCGCCAGATCGCGCACCTCGGCGATCGTCGGGTCGTCCGCCGAGGGCATCGGGATCGGCCGGTCGACCCGCACGGTCGCCCGGCTCTCGATCGTCAGCGTGCGTTCGGGCCGTTCGACCACCAGCCGGGTGACGTTGGCGAGGCCCGCCTGCGCGCGCGCCGGGGCGGTATGGCCGCCCGGTTCGACGACCAGCGCATAGTCCTCCAGCTCCTGTCCCGACCACAGGATCGGGCGCAGCCGCAGGTTACAGCGTGCATAGCCCGCCGCCTCCTCGTAATCGAAGCGGGTGACATGGCGAATGGCATAGCGCATCATGCGAGGGTCAGCCCGGCTTCGCGCAGCGCCTGCGCGCCTTGCAGGAAATAGCGGGTGGCGATGGCGTCGGACAGTTTCTGCAACTGCTGGTTGATCTCTAGCACCCAGCCGCGATCGATCCGGTCGGCCGCCCCCATGGCGATGCCGGCGGTCAGCCGCGCGGCGATGCGCTGTTGCGGTTCGGCCAGCCCGGCATCGTTCAGCACCGGCAGCTTCGCCAGATGCCCGACGATCGTCTCCACCTGAAACGCGAGGCCGCGCGGATTGCCGGGGTCGAGCGCGATCAGGTCGATTACCGGCACCCGCGCGAAGCCGATCAGATAGCGCTGGCGATAGCTGATCTGGCTGTCGGCCAGGTCGAGCAGCGTCGACAGGTCCTCGCCGCTCGCCCGGCGCAGGTCGACCGCGAGCAAGGTGCGCGTGGTGGCCAGCGCGCGTTCGATGCGACGGCCCAGATCGTGGAACCGCCACGCATCGGTCCGCCCCATATGTTCGGCCGACAGCCCGGCCAGCGCGGCATAGCGGCGCTGCAACGTGCCTGCCCGGTCGAGCAGCGTGCCGCCGACCGGATGCGGCGCATCGAGCAGCCGCACCATGTCCGCCGACAACCGGTCGCGCGACACCGCGCCGATGCTGGCGGCCAGCGCGTTGACCGCGCGCACGCTGCCCCAGCCGTCGACCGCCTCCATCGCCGCGCGCGCGAAATCGACGAGGTCGCGGCGGCGGTGACTGGGCGGGCGGGGTGCCGCTCCGGTATCGGCGATGATCGTCACCAGCCGCTCGACCGTCTCGGGGGCCAGCGCCGCGCCGGTATCCGCCGAGATCGAATGGCCGAACAGCACGCGGATGACGCCGAGCAGCGCCTCGCCGCGTTCGAGATACCGCCCCAGCCAGAACAGATTGTCGGCGACCCGGCTGGGCAGCGTGCCAGGGTTGCGGCGCAACTCGACGCTGTCGGTCGGTTGCAGCAGCGAGACGGGCGCGACCGGATCGGGACCATGGACGATGACGTCGGCCGACCACGACCCCTCACCCATCACCGCCGCGCGCGGATCGGGCTGATCGCCGATGCGGACGAATCCGCCGGGCAGCACCTGCCATTCGCCCGCCGCGTCGCGCGCGGCGAACACGCGCAAGCTGAACGGGCGGGGTTCGAGGCCCTCGCCGCAGCCGGTCGGCATCGTCGAGAGTTGCGCGACCTCCTGCCCGATATAATCCTGCGGCCGCAGCGCCATCGCCGCCGCCAGCCGCTCGCGCTGACCCGCATCCAGCGTCGCGCCGAGTACCGGGCCGCCATCCAGCCCCAGCACGCCGGGCACGAACGCCGGGCCGACGACCAGTTGGTCGAGATTGTCCAGCACCCGCGCCCGGTCGGCGGCATCGCCGCACCACCATGTCGGGACGGAAGGCAGCGCCGGATCGCGGCCGAGCAGGTGCCGGCCGATCGCGGGCAGGAAGGCGGCGAATGCGGGCGATTCGAGGACGCCCACCCCCGGCGCGTTGGCGATGACGACATTGCCCGCCGCCATCGCATCGACCAGGCCCGGCACGCCGATCGTCGAGGTCGAATCGAACGCCAGCGGATCGATGAGCCGCGGATCGAGCCGCCGCCACAGCGCGTCGATCCGCTTGAGGCCGGCGATGGTGCGCACGTACAACTGGTCGTCGCGCACCGCCAGATCGGCGCCCTCGACCAGCAGGAAGCCCAGATAGCGCGCGAGATGCGCCTGTTCGGCATAGCTGGGGTTGAGCTTGCCCGGCGTCAGCAGCCCGATGCGCGGTTCGGCGCGGCGGCACGCGGCGGCGATCCCGGCGCGCACCCCGGCGAAGAACGGCGCGTGCCGCTCGACGTTCAGCCGCGCGGGCAGCGCGCCCAACGTCCGCCCCATCGCCAGCCGGTTTTCCAGCGCATAGCCCGCCCCCACCGGCATGCGGACATGATCGGCCAGCACGCGCCAAGTGCCGCCGGGATCGCGCGCGAGATCCATCGCGATGAAATGCAGTTGATGCCCGCCGGGCGGCACCAGCCCGACCATCGGGCGCAGGAACAGCGGCGATCCCGTCACCAGCATCGCCGGCAGCACGCCGTCGGCCACCAGCCGCTGGTCGCCATGGATGTCGGCGACGATCGATTCGAACAGTCCGGCACGTTCGGCGACGCCGTGGGCGATGCCCTGCCATTCGGCCTTGCCGATCAGCAGCGGGACCGGCGAGAGCGGCCAGCGCCGCTCCTCGCTCTCGCCCGCCACGCGGTAGACGGTGCCGATGTCCTCGGCATGACGCTGCGCCCGTTCGCGCGCCGGGGCCATCGTCTCGCCCGACAGCGTCGCCAGTTCCTCGAACGCGATCGCCCATGCCGCGCGGTCGCCCTCGCTCGCGTCGCACAGCATGTCGCCGCGCGGCGCGCGGGCGCAATAGTCGCGCACCCAGCGTTCGGCGGTCACGCCCGCGTCCAGCAGTCCGTTGTTCGCGTGGATCGCCATGCGCTCCCCCAATCCCTGCACCTCCAAGCATGGGCGGCGGAAAGGCGCAACCGCTTTGGGGTATGCGGCGTACCGGTGCAGGATCGAAAAACGCGGCACGCGGTCGTCGTGCAACGCAGGGTGCCCGAAGCGCGGCGTTCGGCAGAGTCTGTGGATGGCTCGACCAAACGACGCGGGCAGTTCCCAAAAATGCGGGAGTCCGTCAGAACGGACCCATGCCCGTCGTCGAGTTCGAGAACCGCAAACAACGTCCGCTTGTCCTGTCGATCGAACCGACAGGTGATCGGATCGAGGTTCCGCCGCTTGGGCGCGCCGCCATCCGCTATTCGCTGCCCGAACATGCAGAGGATCGTTACCATGCCGCGATCGGCGAACACAGGATCGACGTCTGGTGCGACGCAGGGGACTATGAGGTCGACATCGTTCCCCCGTCGCCATCGGACCGATTGCTGTGGGCGATTTGCGTGGAACTTGGCTACTGCGGTGGTGTCGTCGATGGCGAGCCCGTTACCGTAACCGACCTGATCCCTTCGGCGGGTGTACTGACCGCCGAAGAATTTGCAGAGCTGGTGATACGGGCGGACGGCTGGCCCGCGTCAAGCCCCCTGCCGGACAACGCACTACGACGGCTTCAGACGAAGTTTGTCGAATGTTTCGGACGAACCTCGGTCGAGGCGGACGTGTTTCATCGCGTCACCCGGCGACCGTTCGATCGTGATCCTGCACAGCAGCGATATACAGCCTGAATGGCTACACCGCCGCCCGCCGCAACCGGTCGTTGATCGCCGCGCCCAGCCCGTCCTCCGGCACCGGGGCCACCGCGATCGACCGGGCATCGCTCCGGTCCGCCCGGTGCAGCGCATCGAACAGCGCCGCCGCCGCCTCGCTCAGATCACCGCTTGCCGACAGCGTGGCGTCGCCCGTCACCGCGCCGAAGCCGATCCGCCATTCGCCTGCGCGCCACCCGGTCGCGTTCAGGCGCAGCGGCTTGCCCGGTGCGTAATGGCTGGCGAGCTGGCCCGGTGCCTCGATCCCCGCGCCCGCGCCGCCGACCGGCACGCCCAACAGCCCGGCGACGTCCTCGCGCGCGATCGGGCCGGGGCGTAATTGCCGCACCGCGCCGCCGACACAGGCGATGATCGTCGACTCCAGCCCCCGCGCGGTCGGCCCGCCGTCGATCACCAGCGGTATCCGCCCGTCGAGGCTGCGCAGGACATGCCCGGCGCGGGTCGGGCTGATCGATCCGCTGGCATTGGCCGATGGCGCCGCCAGCGGCTTGCCGCATGCCGCCAGCAACGCCTGCATCGCATCATGCGCCGGCACGCGCAGCGCGATCGTCGGCAATCCCGCCGTCACCAGCGAGGCGATCCCCGTATGCTCGCGCAGCGGCAACACCAATGTCAGCGGCCCCGGCCAACAGGCATCGGCCAACCGCGTGGCATGGTCGTCGAACACCGCCAGCGCCTCGGCCGCCACCCGGTCGGGCACATGGACGATCAGCGGATTGAACGACGGCCGTCCCTTGGCCGCATAGATGCCGGCGACGGCGCGCGAATCGGTGGCGTCGGCGGCGAGGCCATAGACCGTTTCGGTCGGCACCGCGACGCAGCCCCCGTCCGCGATCACCGCCGCCGCCGCTGCGATCCCCGCGCTGCCGTAAGGGAAGGTCCGGGTGGTCATCGAGGGATTTGGAAGCGCCATGATTTGGGGGCTATAGCCTATCGCAAAACAGAAACGAGAGAGGGCAAATGGACCTGACCCCCGCCACCGCCGAACAGCGGTTCGCGCTGACCCATGCCGCCGGTATCGAGGGGCTCGCGCAAAGCGAACGCTTCGCCGAGGCGACCCCCGACATGCTCGACGCCATCCTCGACGGGATCGGCCAGTTCGCGGCGGGCGAATGGCGGCCGCTCGACCGCGCGGGCGATAGCGTCGGTGCGCGCTGGACGCCGCAAGGGGTGGTGATGCCCGATGGCTACCGCGCCGCCTATCAGGCCTATGTCGCGGGCGGATGGGGCACGATCGGGTCGCCGGTCGACCATGGTGGACAGGGCATGCCGTTCGCGGTCGCCACCGCCGTCCTCGAAACGCTCGGCACCGCCAACATGGGGTTCGCGCTCGCCCCCACCCTTACGGTCGGCGCGGTCGAGGCGCTGGTCCATCACGGCAGCCCCGAACAACAGGCGCGCTACCTGCCGCACCTCGCCACCGGAGCATGGACCGGCACGATGAACCTGACCGAGCCACAGGCCGGATCGGACGTCGGCGCGCTCGCGACCCGCGCCGAACCGGCGGAGGGTGGCAACTGGCGGATCACCGGCACCAAGATCTACATCTCGTTCGGCGATCACGACATGGCCGACAATATCGTCCACCTCGTCCTCGCCCGTACGCCGGGGGCGCCAAAGGGGACCAGAGGCATCTCGCTGTTCCTCGTTCCCAAATACCGGCTGAACGCGGACGGGACGCCGGGCGAGCCGAACGACATCCGCGTCGTCTCGATCGAACACAAGATGGGGCTGCACGCCTCGCCCACCTGCGTCCTGTCGTTCGGCGACAGTGGCGACTGCATCGGCGAGCTGATCGGCGGCGAGGGCGGCGGCATGCGCGCGATGTTCACGATGATGAACAACGCCAGGCTGAACGTCGGTCTGCAAGGCGTGCAGGTGGCCGAGGCGGCGACGCAGCGCGCGATCGCCTATGCCCGCGACCGGGTGCAGTCGGCGCGCGCCTCGGCACCGGGCGCACCGGTCGCGATCATCGAGCATCCCGACGTGCGCCGCATGCTGCTGCGGATGACCGCGCAGACGATGGCGGCGCGCGCGCTGGTCTATTACGCTGCCGGACAGGTCGATCGCGCGACGCTGGGGATGGCGGGGGCCAAGGCGCGGCTCGACCTCGTCACTCCGCTCGCCAAGGCGCACGGCACCGACATCGGCTGCGAGGTCGCCAGCCTCGGCATCCAGGTCCATGGCGGCATGGGCTATATCGAGGAGACGGGGGCCGCGCAGCATTTCCGCGACGCGCGCATCACCCCGATCTATGAGGGCACCAACGGCATCCAGGCCGCCGATCTGGTCGGACGCAAGCTGGTCGGCGACGGTGGCGCGGGGCTGGAGGCGCTGTTCGCCGAGATGGCGGGCGAGGTCGGCCATGCCGCGCTCGCCGACCTGCTGGGCGATACCCGCGCGGTGGCGCGCTGGATGCTGGAGGCGGATACCGACGACCGGCTGGCGGGCAGCTATCCGTTTCTCACCATGGTTTCGACCACGGTCTGCGGCTGGCTGCTCGAACGGCAGTCGCGCGCGCTGGACGATCATGGCGATCCCGACTTCGCGGTCCGCAAGCGGGCGGCCGTCGCCTTCTACCTCGATCGGATCGTGGCCGAAGCGCGCGGCCTCGGCATGGCGGCGATGGCCGGGGCGGCGGGCCTCTATACCCTGACGGCGGAGCAGTTCGCGGCGCGCTGAGGCGCGCCGCCGGCGTCAGGCGGCGATGCCCGGCCGGGTTAGCAGGTGCGTCGGGCGCACCGCGTTGTTGATCGGCAACGTGTCGCCGCAACAGGCGCATTCGGCGATCACCCGTCCGACGTTCCACTGCGACGCGCCGCAGGTCGGGCAGTTATTGTGACCATGTAGCGCAAAGACCGGCACCCGCGTGCCGATGACGACCGTTCGGTCCATGGCGTTCTCCCTGAGCGGGGAGGAACGTCGCGTGCGCGTCACGGTTCCGTAACGAAGCCATAGGAAGAACCGGATCGGGGACAAGGGTTCCGCTCGTACAAAGTCGTTGGCCGATTGCCGACCACGGCCGACCGCAAACCGGCGCCGGATCAGGCGATCGCCCGATCCTCCAGCAGCGCGCGGGGGTCAAGCCCCAACAGGTCGATATGCTGGCGGATACGCGGCCAGTGTCCGGTCAGGAAGCGTTCGCGCTCGGCCACGCACAGCCGCTCGACCGCGCCGGGCAGCACGAACATGCCCACGCCGCGCCGGACCTCGACATAGCCGTCGTCCTGGAACGTCTGATAGGCCTTGGCGACGGTCAGCGGGTTCGCGCCATGTTCGGCGGCGAAGGCCCGGACCGAGGGCAACTGGTCGCCCGCGCGATAGTCGCCGCGCAGGATCGCCGCTGCGACGAGCGCGCGCAGGCGGAGATAGACGGGCGTGTCTTCATGGTCGATCGCTGTCATGCTGGATTAATACAGCAACCACCGCCGAAGTCCATCGTTCATCCGGCCCAGCGAGTACCGATCCGCGCCATGTCAGGACGCGGCCGCTCGTCGAGCGGGCGGCCGGGCGACCCGAAATAGAAGAATCCGACGATGCGCTCGCCCGCACCGCCAAAGGCATCGCGCACGGTCTCGTTCTCCGCCGCCCAGCCGGTCAGCCAGCTACCGACATAGCCCAGCGCATGGCCGGCATGCAGCAGGTTCATCGCCGCCGCCCCCGCCGACAGTTCCTGTTCCCAAAGCGGGATGTGGCTTGGGATGACCGGCGCGGACAGCATGACGACCAGCGCCTCGCCCTCGTGCGCGAACCGGTCGCAGGCGTCCAGTTGCGCCTCGGTCGCTTGGCGGTTGGCGGCGGTGAAGGCGTCGCGCAGCAACCGCGCCAGCGCCTCGCGCCGGTCGTTCGGCACGATCACGAAGCGCCACGGCGCCAGCTTGCCGTGGTCGGGCGTGCGCGCGGCGATGGCGATCATCCGGTCCAGTTCGGCGTCGTCCGGCCCCGGCGCCACCATGTCGCGCGGCTTGCCCGACCGGCGGGTGATAAGGTGGGCGAGCAGCGACGAGCGATCGTTGAAGGTCATGGCGCGGCAGGTAGGCACTGACGCCACCACGCACAATGCGCTTGGCATTGCCGTTTTCGCCGTTAGGCTCGCGCCATCCGCGAACCCCAGCGCCGTACCCGGCAGCAGGGACGCCTATTTGTTTCGGGGGATGCGAGTACCGTGTTTGGCCTACCCATTATTCCATCGATCGCGGCGGGGTTCCTGATCCTGCTGCTGGCGCTGGGCGGTGTCGCCGCTGCGTCGAAGGGCGAAGAGTTCGCCGGCCATCCCAAGGGGCTCTACGTCCTGTTCTTCGCCGAAATGTGGGAGCGCTTCTCCTACTATGGCATGCGTGCGCTGCTGATCTTCTACCTCACCAAGCACTGGCTGTTCGGCGACAGCCAGTCCACGCTGATCTACGGTGCCTATACCTCGCTGGTCTATATCACCCCGGTACTGGGCGGCTATCTCGCCGACCGCTATCTGGGGCAGCGCAAGGCGGTGCTGTTCGGCGCGGTCGTCCTCACCATCGGCCATCTGCTGATGGCGTTCGAGGGGCAGAGCGGCATCACCGATCCGCTGGTCAAGCAGGCCGATCCGGCGATCAACATCTTCTGGGCGGCGCTCGCCTGCATCATCGTCGGTTCGGGCTTCCTGAAGGCGAACATCTCGGTGATCGTCGGGCAGCTCTACAGCCGCACCGATGTGCGCCGCGATGGCGCCTACACCATCTTCTACGTCGGGATTAACGTCGGCGCGGCGCTCGGCGTCATCTTCGCGGGCTATCTCGGCGAAACCTATGGCTGGTCCTACGGCTTCGGCGCGGCGGGCATCGGCATGCTGCTGGGGCTGCTGGTGTTCGTGCTCGGCAAGCCGCTGCTGAAGGGTCAGGGCGAGGCTCCCCGCCCGCTCGCCAAAAGCACCGAATGGACGCTGTACGCGCTCGGCCTCGCCTCGATCGGCGTCATCTGGGCGCTGATCCAGTACAATTCGGTCATCGAGACGCTGCTGATCGTCTCGGGTGTCGCGCTGCTCGGCTATGTCCTGTTCGAATCGTTCAAGCTGCCCAAGGAACCGCGTGAACGGATGTTCGCCATCCTGTTCCTGATCGCGCTCAACCCGGTGTTCTGGGGCCTGTTCGAACAGGCGGGTGGGTCGCTCAACCTCTATACCGACCGCTATGTCGATCGCGGCGGGGTGCCCGCATCGCTGTTCCAGTCGATCAACTCGATCTACATCGTGATCTTCGGTCCCATCTTCGCAGCACTCTGGGTGGCGCTGGGCAAGCGCCGGGTCGAACCCTCCGCCCCGGCCAAGTTCGCGCTGGCGCTGCTACAGGTCGGCTTCTCGTTCCTAGTGTTCGTCTGGGGTGCGCGGAGCGTCGGGCCGGAAATCGCGACGCCGGTGCTGTTCGTGTTCCTGATCTACTTCTTCCAGACCACCGGCGAGCTGTGCCTGTCGCCCGTCGGCCTCTCGGCGATGAACCGGCTGGCGCCCAAGCACCTCGCCAGCCTCATCATGGGTGCATGGTTCTACATGACGGCGGTCGGCAATTTCGTCGCGGGCAAGATCGGCGAGGCGACCGGCGGCGAAGGCGGCGAGATGACCAAGGAGGGCACGCTGTCGGTCTATGCGACGATCGGCTGGTGGACGATCGGCATCGGGCTGGTCGTGCTGCTGCTCTCGCGGTTCGTCACCCGCTGGATGCACCTCGGCTCACTGTCGGACGAGGTGGACCATTCGCTCGCCGGACAGGCGGAGATCGGCGAACCCAAGGCGGCGGGCGTCGACGTGTGGAAGGAACAACGCTGATCCCGGCTACGGCTACGGCCGGCTGGCTTACAGACCCCCGCCCCGGCCGACCGGGGCGGGGGTTTTTGTTTGAAGCCGCCCCCACAACTTGCCCGTCATTCCCGCGCAGGCGGGAATCCATACACGCCGACGATCCGGCAGGAGTCGAAACGGTAGCGTCTATGGATTCCCGCCTTCGCGGGAATGACGATGAGCTGGAATTGATTTCGGTCCGCTCAGCCAAACGTCGCGCCTTCGCGCTCCAACATTACCGATTGTTCAGCGCGCGCTGACCCTGCGGCAAGCTGCGCCCGGGCAAAAGTGTCCTCATGAACAACGGGGGCGCGACGATGAAACGGTGGATGGCTTGGGGCGCATCGCTGACGCTCGGGCTGGCCAGCCCGGCGCTGGCCGCCGACGCGGTGCCGGTGGGCGACTGGATCGGGCCGCATGCCGATGTCGCGGTGCGGACCGGTCCGTGCGGGACGATGCTGTGCGGCCGGGTGGTGTGGGCCAGTCCATCGGCGCGCGCGCATGCCGGCGATGGTGGCATCACCCGGCTGATCGGCACCGAACTGCTCGAAGACTATCGCAGCGACGGCACGCATGGCTGGCGCGGCACGGTGTTCGTCCCCGACCTCGGCACCCGCTTCGCCTCGCGGATCGAACAACCCGCGCCCGATCGCCTGCGGATCGCGGGCTGCATGCTTGGCGGGCTGATCTGCCGCAGCCAGACGTGGCACCGGATCGATCGGCTGCCCGGTGCCTGACCCCCGCGCCTTCCTCGCCCGCCATCGCACCGCGATCGGCATCCTGCTGGTCGCCGCGCTCGTCGCGCTGGGCTTCACCGCGCTGGAGACGCTGACCCGCGAAATCCGCTTCGACGACGTGGCCCATGCGATCCATGCGCTCTCGCCGGTGCGGGTCGTCCTCGCGCTGCTGTGTACCGCGGGCAGCTATCTCGCGCTCACCTTCTACGACGTGCTGGCGCTTCGCGTCATCGGCCGGCCGCTGCCGTGGCGCACCGCCGCGCTCGCCTCGTTCACCAGCTATACGCTCAGCCACAATCTCGGCCTGTCGCTGCTGACCGGCGGGTCGGCGCGCTACCGCATCTACAGCGGCGCGGGGCTCGACGGGCCGGATGTCGCCCGCGTCGTCGCGGTGGCCAGCGGCACCTTCTGGGCCGGGGTGGTCACGGTCGGCGGCGTAGCACTCCTCCTCCATGACGGCGCGCTGACGCTGGCGGGGTGGACGCTGGGGCAAGGCGCGACCCGGGCGCTGGGCATGGGCGTTCTCGCGCTCACCATCGCGCTCCTCGCCGGCTGCGCCTTCGCCCCCCGCCCGCTCCGCCTGTTCGGCATGGCCGTTCCGCTGCCCAGCCTCGCCCAAGCGCTGGCGCAGATCGGCATCGCCGTCGTCGACATCGCCTTTGCCAGCACGGCGCTGTTCGTGCTGATCCCGGGGGGACAGGCCGCGCTGCTGCCCGCCTTCATCCTCGCCTTCACCCTCGGCATGGTCGCGGCGGTCGTCACCCACGTTCCGGGCGGCATCGGCGTGTTCGAGGCGGTGGTGCTGGCGGTGGTGCCGGTCGATCGCGCCACGCTGTTCGCCGCGCTGATCGCCTACCGCGTCGTCTATTATCTGCTGCCGCTCGGCCTCGGTGTCGCGCTGCTCGCCGTGTATGAAGGCGCGCGGCGGCGGCACAGCCGGTGGCTGACCGGCCTGCGCGCGGTCGCCACCGGCGTGGCCCCGCTGGCGCTCGGCGCGGCGACGTTTCTGGGCGGGGCGATGCTGCTGCTGTCGGGCTCGCTCCCCTCGATCCACGGGCGGATGGGCGACCTCGCCGATCTGCTGCCATTGCCGCTGATCGAGGCGAGCAACGTCGCGGCCAGCCTGATCGGCACCACGCTCCTGCTGCTCGCTCCGGCGCTCTACCGCCGCCTCGATGGCGCGTTCGTCGCCGCCCGCACGCTGTTGATCGCAGGGGCGGTCTTTTCGCTCGGCAAGGGGATCGATTACGAAGAGGCCTGCGTCTGCCTGATCCTCGTCGCGCTGCTGCAATGGACGCGCAGCGCCTTCTACCGCCGCACCACGCTCACCAGCCAGCCGATCGCGCTGCCGTGGCTGGCATCGATGGTGGCGGTGATCGGCCTGACGATCTGGTCGGGGTTCTTCGCCTATCGCCACGTCCCCTATTCTGACGACCTGTGGTGGCGCTTCGCGCTCTACAGCGATGCGCCGCGCTTCCTGCGCGCGCTGCTGGGGGTCGCGGTGGTGCTGGCGGCGGCGTGCGTCTGGCGGCTGATGGCCCCGTCGCGCGTCCGCGCGGGGTTGCAGGCGAGCGTCGCCGACCAGCGCAGCGTCCGCGACATTCTGGATCAGGCGGTCCGCACCGATGCGATGCTCGCGCTGACCGGCGACAAACGCTTCCTGCTGTCGGCGGAGGGCGATGCGTTCCTGATGTATCAGGTATCGGGCGCGAGCTGGATCGTGATGGGCGATCCCGTCGGCCCGCGTGCCGCATGGGGCGAGCTGTTGTGGAACCTGCGCGATCTCGCCGACCGCGAACAGGGCCGGCTGCTGCTCTACGAAGTCTCCTCGCCGGTGCTCGACATCGCGATCGGCATGGGGCTGACCATCGTGAAGTTCGGCGAGGATGCGGTGGTCGACCTCACGGAGTTCACGCTCGACACCCCGCGTCTGCGCACGCTGCGCAAATCCGAACGCGCGGTGGCACGCAAGGGCGCGGTGCTGGAGATCGTCCCCGCCGCGCGGCTCGATACGATCCTGACCGAGATCACCGAGGTTTCCGACGAATGGCTGCGGATCAAGGGCCAGCAGGAAAAGGGGTTCAGCCTCGGCCATTTCGATCCCGCCTATCTCGCCCATTTCGACATGGGGCTGGTGCGGATCGACGGGCGGATCGTCGCCTTCGCCAATCTGTGGCTCACCGCCGGCCGCACCGAAGCCTCCGTCGACCTGATGCGCCACCGCGAGGATGCGCCGGGGGGGACGATGGATTTCCTGATGGTGAACCTGATGCTGTGGGCGAAAGGACAGGGCTATGCCCGCTTCTCGATCGGCATGGCGCCCTTGTCAGGGATCGAGGACCGCCGGCTGGCCCCGGCATGGGCCAAGGCGGCGGCGTTCGTGTTCCGGCATGGCGAGCGCTTCTACGGCTTTCGCGGCCTGCGCACCTACAAGGAGAAATTCGCCCCCGCATGGGAGCCGCGTTACATTGCGGGGCCGACCGGCGTCGCGCTCCTGAAAGGATTGCGCGACCTCTCGCGCCTGATCGGCCGGCCGCAGCCCGCCGCGCCGTTCCCGCCCGCCGATGCCCGGTTCGATCTTGAGGAGGCCCTATGACCCGCTCCCCCCGTCAGCGGCGCGGCGCTCGCCGTCGTATCCTCGGCTGGTCGGCGCTCGCCGCCGGGCTGCTGGTGCTGCTGGCGCTCGCCGCCCCCGCGCTGCACCTGATCGACAATCACGCGCTGCGCCTGTTCCGCGGCAACGGCGAGCGCAACCCGAAGGTCGTGGCGGTCTATCTGTCGGGCGACATGGGGCTGCGCTTCGGGCTCGGCGCAAAGGTCGTCCCCGCGCTCGCCGCGCACGGCATCCCGGTGGTCGGCGTCAGTTCGCCCGTCACCTTCGGCACGCGCCGCAGCCGGGCGGAGGCCGACGCGATCGTCGCCAACGCCATCCGCACCGCGATGGCGCGGACCGGCGCGACCCGCGTACTGCTGATGGGCCAGTCGTTCGGCGCCGACATCGTTTCGGCGGTGGCACCCGACCTGCCCGCCGACCTGCGCCCGCATATCGCCGCGATCAACGTCGTCGTGCCGGCGCAAAGCGTGTTCTTCCGCTCGGACCCGACCGGCATCCTCTATCACGGCACCCCCGACGCATGGCCCTCGGCGGGAATGCGGCGGCTCGACTGGGCACCGGTCATCTGCATCCATGGCCGCGACGAGCGCGAGAGCCTGTGCCCGACGCTCGCCGGCACGAAGGCACAGGTGATCGGCCTGCCCGGCGGACATTTTCTGCGCAACGACGACAAGCTGGTCATCGCCACCATCCTCGCGGCGCTGCGCTCCGCAGATCCGACGATACTGCGTTGATCCTGCTCATCCTTTCGACGGTGTGATAGAAGCGCAACATGCGCATATGAATTGTATCATATTGTTTCCATAACGCTTTACGAGCCTGCCGCACTTGCACACAAGTTGCACCAAGGCCGGGCGATACGGGGGTATCGCCATCGTTGCCGGGAGGAAATTCACGATATGACGACCATCACCGGTCGCTCGCGCCTCGTCGCGGGTGCCGCTACCCTGTCGCTTGCCGTCGCGCTGATCGCCGGCCCCGCCGCTGCCCAGACGACCCCGGCCTCGCCCGGCGCGCTGGAAGCGCAGGCACAGGCCACCGACCCCACGACCGTGCAGGGCACCGCCGATCAGGGTGAGGGCGACACCATCGTCGTCACCGGATCGCTGCTGCGCCGCACCGACACCGAAACCCCCTCGCCGGTCACGGTGCTGACGTCGGACACGCTGGCCAAGGCCGGCATCACCAACGTGTCGGACGCGATCCGCTCGATCTCGGCCGACAGCGCCGGATCGATCGGCACCGGATTCCAGAGCGGCTTCTCGGCGGGCGGCTCGGCCGTGTCGCTGCGCGGCCTCGGCGTCTCCTCGACGCTGGTGGTGATCGACGGGCTGCGCTCGGCCAACTTCCCGCTGAACGACGACGGCCACAACGCCTATGTCGATCTGAACTCGATTCCGTTCAGCCTCGTCGACCGGGTCGAGGTGCTCAAGGACGGCGCATCGTCGACCTATGGCGCGGATGCGATCGGCGGCGTCGTCAACGTCATCCTCAAGAAGCAGTTCACCGGCGTCGACGGCCTCGTCGAAGGCGGCATCGCCGAGCGTGGCGACGCCTCGCACCAGCGCGTCCACCTGACGGTCGGCACCGGCGACTATGAAGCCAATGGCTGGAACGTCTTCGTCAACGGTGAATATCAGCGCGACGGCCGCGTCTCCAACTCCAGCCGCGGCTTCCCGTACAACACGCAGGATCTGACCCGGATCGGCGGGCTAGACAACAACGCCAGCGACAGCTCGATGACGGTCAACGTGCCGACCGCCTATGTCGCCCGCGTCCGCCAGAGCGACCTCAACAACCCGCTGTCGGGTCAGGCCGGCGCACCGCTGTCGAACCAGTATCAGGCGCTGGGCCTCGGCAACTGCGCGCGCGATACCTTCACCGTCAACACGACCGCAGTGCAGGGCACCGGCTGCAAATACGATCTGGTCGACAAATATCGCCAGATCCAGCCGCTTCAGGAGCGCTATGCCCTGAACGCCCGCCTGAGCGTCCGCCTTGGCGACAACGTCGAGGGCTACATCACCGCGATGTACAGCCGCAGCGACGTGAGCATCAAGGGTACGCCGGCCGCGATCCGCGCAACGCAGCCGTTCGGTGCCGCGCCCTCGGTCGCCTCGTCGAATCCGGGCATCGTGCTGCCGGTCTATATCTGTTCGGCCGGCACCAACTGCGCGACCGCCAGCGACCGCCGCCTGAACCCGAACAACCCGTTCGCCACGGCGTACGCCAACGATCCGAACAACGGTGCCGCGCGCATCTATTATCTGTTCGGCGACATTCCGGCGGGCAGCGACCGCAAGAACGAGGTCTATCGCGCCGCCGCCGGCCTGAACGGCAGCTTCGACGACGACCGTTTCGGCTGGCGGGTCGAGGGCGTCTATGCCCGCGACGAGATGGAGATCACCCAGCACGGGCTGCTCAACATCGCCCAGACGCTGCGCGCGATCAACACCGGCTCGTACAACTTCGTCAATCCGCAGTCGAACAGCCAGGCGGTGCGCGACACCATCGCCCCCGACAAGACCACCCCGTCGTTCTCGACGATGGCATCGGTCGACGCCTCGCTGACCGCGCGGCTGTTCGACCTGCCCGGCGGCCCGCTGCAGGTCGCGATCGGCGGTCAGGTGCGGCGCGAGACGCTGGAGAACAACAACCAGAACGTGAACCTCGACACCTATGGCCTGACGACCGCCTCGGCGTTCGGCGCGCATACCGTGTCGGCGGCCTATTTCGAGGCGGACATGCCGCTCCTCGAAAAGCTCGATGTGAACGTGTCGGGCCGCTACGATCATTATTCGGAAGGTTTCGGCCGCTTCTCGCCCAAGGTCGGTTTCAAGCTGACCCCGGTGCGCGAACTGGCGTTCCGCGGCACCTATAGCCAAGGGTTCCGCGCCCCCACCTTCGCCGAATCGGGCGCGCGCAGCCAATATGCCGGCTTCGTCACCACTACCCCGCCGTGCAACTTCATCCTCCAGCACGGCGGCACCGGCACGGCGGCGGCCTGCTCGGCCAACGGCAATCCGTACAACCTGTCCTATTCGCTGGGTCGCGGCGTCGCCGGCAACCCGGCGCTCGAACCGGAAACCTCGCGCAGCTTCACCGCCGGCGTGATCTTCCAGCCGGTGCCGTGGTTCAGCTTCACCGCCGACTATTACAACGTGAAGAAGAAGAACCTGATCGTCACCGGCCCGCTGGTCGGCAAGGCGGTCGAGGCGTACTATAACTCGGCGAATCTCGCGGCGGCACAGGCGGCGGTCGCGGCGATCGGCCAGGGCTATTCGGTCAACAGCGTCGACGGCACCGATCCGAACTTCCCCAACGCCCTCCCGCGCGTGCTCATCATCAACGTGCCCTATGTGAACGCCAATTATGCCGTCACCGAGGGCATAGATCTGGCCGCCACGATCACCGCGCCGATCACCGACACGATCAAGTTCACCAGCCGCGTCGAAGTGACGCATATCTTCGAATACAACCTCGTCACCGGCACCGGTGCGGGCGACGTGCAGAACTATGCCGGTACGCTCGGACCATATGACCTGTCGTCGGGCAACGGCACGCCCAACTGGCGCGGCAACTGGCAGAACACGATCGACTTCGGCCAGTTCGCGCTGTCGGCGACCACCTATTACACCGGCCGTATCCAGTCGGTGTCGGAGGATCAGGGGCTGCCGCGCATCTGCGATACCGGCAACCTCTACACCCGCTCGTCGCCGCAGGATCAGACCTTCTGCTACGTCAAGCGGTTCATCAACGTCGACCTGAACGGCACCGCCAAGGTCAGCGACAATTTCTCGTTCTTCCTGAACGTGAAGAACCTGTTCGACGTGAAGGCTCCGGTCGCCCCGGCCGCCTATGCCAGCGCGCCGAACTTCCTGACGACGTGGCACTATGCCGGCCTGATCGGCCGCCAGTTCCGCGCCGGTGCCAGCTTCCGGTTCTGATCGGACGCCAGTTGCAACGAGAAACGGCGGTCCCTGCAAAGGGGCCGCTGTTTTGCGTTTTGGTCCATCTTCTCCCCTACCTGGAAGGGAGGGGTTGGGGGTGGCTTGGCCCGCGAGGGAACGCCGGCACCCGCCCCAAACCTACCCACCCCCAGCCCCTCCCTTGTCAGGGAGGGGGGCAGGCTACCGCGCGATGCCGCGCAGATGCCCCCGCACCAGCCGGCCCGATTCGGTCAGCTCATCCTCGCGCCACTCTGCCACGCCTTGCGTCGTCGGCTTCAGGATCGCCGACGCCTCGTCCTTGTTCGCGACCGACCAGTTCAGATAGCTGACGCCGTTCCTCGCGCACCATTTCCACCATGCCCGCGTCTCGGCCGCATCGATCGGAGCATCGCCGTTGGCGGCGGTAGTGCCATATTCGGTGACGAACAGCGCGATGCCACGCTTCAAGGCCATATCCGCCTTGGCGCGCAGTTCCGCCTTGTGCGTCGCGGCATAGAAATGCAGCGTATAGGCGACATTGGCGAAGGGCAGCGGATCGGCCGCCGCCTCGTCGACATCCTGCGACCAGCTTCGCGTTCCCGCCACCACGAAGGCTTGCGGATCGATCGCGCGGATCGCGCCGATCACTTTGACATGATAGGGTTTCAGCACGTTCGCCCAGCCATGCTCGGGCAGCGGTTCGTTATACGTCTCGTAGATCAGGTTCGGCACGCCGCGATATTTGGTGGCGATGTGCGAGAAGAACCGCACCGCGTCGTCGGCGCGCGGCTGGTGCGCGTGCCAGTCGACCACGACATAGATGCCTTGCGCGATCGCCGCGTCGATCACCGCCTCGGCGCGCGCCGTTTCCGCCGCCGGTTGCGTATCGTAGCCGCCCGACTGCGCGCCGATCGCCGCGCGGACCGCGCTCACCCGCCAGTCGCGCACCAGCCATGCGACCGTCGCCGGATCATAATAACGCGGCTGCCACTGGCTCCAGAACAGCGACATGCCCCGCACCGCATAGGGCTTTCCCGCGGCATCGACCACGCGGTTGCCCTTGACCGCCAGCCGCCCATGCAGCGCGACCGGTGATCCGGCCGGCGCGGCCGCCGGGGCGGCGCATGCCCCCTGCCCCAGCACCATCATGACGAGCAACAGCCACCATCCGCGCATTCCAGCCTCCTCCACCCGTCGTTTGACGACAGCGGTGTCGGCAGTCAGCCACGCTGTCAATGGCACCCCGCCCGGCGTCAGTCGGCGGGGCGCTCCGGCGCGGCGGGCGGCGGCACGGCCTCCTCGCCACGCGCCTGCGCCTTGCGGCGGCGCAGGTTCTGGCGCAGCGCCTGTGCCAACCGGTCCTTGCGTTCGTCGTCGCTCATGCAGCGTCCTTTACGCTTTTTACCGGCAAACTGACAACGCATCGCTTGACAATACCGCCCACCCCTGCACATAGGCGCCTCCCGCAGTCGAGGGGTTCCCCCCGGCTTGCAGTGCTGCCGTAGCTCAGTGGTAGAGCGCATCCTTGGTAAGGCTGAGGTCGTGAGTTCAATCCTCACCGGCAGCACCATTTTTTCCTGATATTCTCCCCGAGGGGGAACCCCGGACGGGTCGGATCGATAGCGTACCGGATACGGCGCGGTTTCGATGCGTTACGCCCGTGATGACCGGTGCCATGCCGGCCGTATCCCGTCGTCCGTCTGTCTTTCAGGAATCCCCCATGCCCGGTCCCGGCGATCTAGAAGTTTCCCGTCGCGGCGTGCTCGTCGCCGGCGCGGCCTCGGCGGCGCTCACCGCCGTGCCGGCCGCCTCGGCGCAGGGCGCACCCCTCCCCGCGCCGACGATGCTGCCCGTCACGCTGGAGGTGAACGGCCAGCGCCGCGAGCTGACGCTCGACACGCGCACCACGCTGCTCGACGCGCTGCGCGAGCATCTGAAGCTCAACGGCAGCAAGAAGGGCTGCGACCATGGCCAGTGTGGTGCCTGCACCGTGCTGGTCAACGGCACGCGCATCAATAGCTGCCTGACGCTGGCGGTGATGCACCAGGGCGACAAGGTAACGACGATCGAGGGGCTGGGCCGCCCCGGCGCGCTGCACCCGATGCAGGCGGCATTCGTCAAGCATGACGGTTATCAGTGTGGCTATTGCACCCCGGGGCAAATCTGCTCGGCGGTCGCGGTGCTCGACGAAATCCGCAAGGGCGTACCCAGCCACGCGACCGCCGACATCACCCGCCGCTCCCCGCTCGACGCGACCGAGATGCGCGAGCGGATGAGCGGCAACATCTGCCGCTGCGGTGCCTATTCCAACATCGTCGATGCGATGACCGACGTCGCGGGAGGACGCGCATGAGGGCCTTTACCTACGAACGTGCGACCAGCCCGGCGCAGGCCGCCGCCGCCGTCGCGAAAGCCCCCGGCGCGCGTTTCATCGCCGGCGGCACCAACCTGCTCGACCTGATGAAGCTGGAGGTGGAGACGCCGCCCCATCTGGTCGATCTGCGCGATCTGGGACTGAACAAGATCGAACGCACGTCGGACGGCGGCCTGCGCATCGGTGCGCTCGTCACCAACACCGATCTGGCGAGCCACGACCGCGTCCGCCGCGACTATGGCGTGCTCACCCGCGCGATCGTCGCCGGGGCGAGCGGACAGCTCCGCAACAAGGCGACGACGGCGGGCAATCTGCTCCAGCGGACCCGCTGCCCCTATTTCTACGACACCGATCAGGCGTGCAACAAGCGCAAGCCCGGTTCGGGCTGCGCCGCGATCGGCGGCTACAGCCGGCAACTGGGCGTCATCGGCACCAGCCAGCATTGCATCGCCACCTATCCCGGTGACATGGCGGTCGCGATGCGCGCGCTGGGCGCCAACGTCGAGACGGTCGATGCCGGTGGCGCGACCCGCACCATTTCCCTGGGCGAGTTCCACCGCCTGCCCGGCGACACGCCGCACCTCGACACGGTGCTGAAACCCGGCGAGCTCATCACCGCCGTTACCCTGCCGCGCCCGGTGGCGGGCACGCATGTCTATCACAAGGTCCGCGACCGCGCCTCCTATGCCTATGCGCTCGTCTCGGTCGCGGCGATTATCCGCCGCGACGGCACCGGGCAGGTTGCGATCGGCGGCATCGCCCCGCGCCCGTGGCGGGTCGAAGCGGCCGAGGCCGCGCTGCCGCAGGGTGCCAAGGCAGTAACCGCCCGCCTGCTCGCCGATGCCCGCCCGACGAAGGACAATGCGTTCAAACTGCCGCTGGTCGAGCGCACGCTCGCCGCCGTCCTCGCCGAAGTGAAGGAAGCCCGCGCATGAAGTTCGATTCGCCCGCAGGCACGAACCCGATCGACCGGATGCAGGTCATCGGCAAGCCGACCGACCGGATCGACGGCAAGTTCAAGACTACCGGCACCGCGCCCTATGCCTATGAACGCCACGATGTCGCCGCCAACCAGGCCTATGGCTATGTCGTCGGCAGCGCGATCGCCAAGGGGCGGATCGGCGGCATCGACATGGCCGACGCGCGCCGTGCGCCCGGCGTGCTGGCGGTCGTCACCGCCGCCAATGCGGGCAACCTGGGCAAGGGCGACATGAACACCGCCCGCCTGCTCGCCGGGCCGGAAATCGAACATTATCATCAGGCGGTGGCGCTGATCGTTGCCGAGACGTTCGAACAGGCGCGCGCCGCCGCCAAGCTGCTGCGGGTCGATTATGTCCGCGCGCAGGGCCGCTACGATCTCGCCGAAGCACTCAAATCGGCCCCGCTCGAAGGTGCGGACAGCGGCGCGCCGATCGGCCGCGTCGGCGATTTCGACGGTGCCTATGCCGCCGCTCCGGTCAAGCTCGACGCCGAATACACCACCCCCGACCATAGCCATGCGATGATGGAGCCGCATGCCTCGATCGCGGCATGGAACGGTGACGAGCTTACCGTCTGGACCTCCAACCAGATGATAAACTGGGGCAAGGGCGACGTCGCCAAGACGCTCGGCATTCCCAAGGAGAAGGTCCGGCTCGATTCGCCTTACATCGGCGGCGGCTTCGGCGGAAAGCTGTTCGTGCGCGCCGATGCGGTGCTGGCGGCGCTCGGCGCGAAGGCGGCGGGGCGACCGGTCAAGGTCGCGCTGCAACGCCCGCTCATCATCAACAACACCACCCACCGCCCGGCGACGATCCAGCGCATCCGCATGGGCTGCACCGCCGACGGCACGATCACCGCGATCGCGCATGAAAGCGGATCGGGCGACCTGCCCGGCGGCGGTCCCGAAGCGGCGGTCGCGCAGACCAAACTGCTCTATGCCGGGGCCAACCGGCTGACCGCGATGCGCCTCGCCGTCCTCGACCTGCCCGAAGGCAATGCGATGCGCGCGCCGGGCGAGGCCCCCGGCCTCATGGCGCTCGAAGTCGCGATGGACGAGATGGCCGAGAAGCTGAAGCTCGACCCGATCGAGTTCCGCATCAAAAACGACACGCAGGTCGATCCCGAAAAACCCGACCGCCCCTATTCGCAACGCCGGCTGATCGAATGCCTGCGCACCGGGGCGGAACGCTTCGGCTGGAACCGGCGACAGACGACTCCGGCATCGGTGCGCGAGGGCCAGTGGTTCATCGGCATGGGCGTAGCCAGCGGCTTTCGCAACAATATGCTGATGAAGTCGGCGGCGCGCGTCCGGTTGGAAACCGATGGCCGGATCACCGTCGAAACCGACATGACCGACATCGGCACCGGCACCTACACCATCATCGCCCAGACCGCGGCGGAAACGATGGGCGTCGGGCTCGACCGGATCAACGTCCGGCTGGGCGACAGCCGCTTTCCCGTCTCGGCCGGATCGGGCGGGCAATGGGGTGCGGCCAATTCGACGGCGGGTGTCTATGCCGCCTGCATGAAGCTGCGCGAACAGATCGCGGCGAAGCTCGGCCTGACCGGCGACGTCGATTTCACCGGCGGACAGGTGACGGGCGGCGGGCGCGCCATGGCGCTGGCCGATGCCGCGCGCGGCGGCGCGATCACCGCCGAGGACGGCATCGACTATGGCGACATCGCCAAGCGCACCGCGCAGGCGACCTTCGCCGGCCATTTCGTCGAGGTCGCGGTCCACGGCTTCACCGGCGAAACCCGCATCCGCCGCATGCTGGCGGTCTGCGACGCCGGGCGCATCCTGAACCCGAAGGCCGCGCGCAGCCAGGTGATCGGCGGCATGGTAATGGGCGCGGGCGCGGCGCTGATGGAGGACCTCGCGGTCGACAAGCGCTTCGGCTTCTTCGTCAACCATGATCTGGCCGGCTATGAAGTCCCGGTCCATGCCGATATTCCGCATCAGGAAGTGGTGTTCCTGGGCGGGGCCGACCCCTATTCCACGCCGATGAAGGCCAAGGGTGTCGGCGAACTCGGCATCTGCGGCGTCGGCGCGGCGGTGGCCAATGCGATCTACAACGCCTGCGGCGTGCGGATACGCGACTATCCGATCACCCTCGACAAGATGCTCGACAAGCTGCCATCACCCGCCTGATGGAAACCATCTCGACCACGCGCGCCCATGGCGGCACCCAAGGCGTCTACGCCCACGCCTCGACCGCGACGGGCACGGCCATGACCTTCTCGGTCTATGTCCCGCCCCTGGCGGAGGGGCAGCGCGCGCCGGTGCTGTGGTATCTCTCGGGCCTCACCTGCACCCACGCCAACGTCACCGACAAGGGCGAGTTTCGGGCGGCCTGCGCGCAGCACGGCATCGCCTTCATCGCCCCCGACACCTCGCCGCGTGGCGAAGGGGTGCCCGACGACCCGGAGGGTGCGTGGGACTTCGGCCTCGGCGCGGGCTTCTACGTCGATGCGACCGAGGAGCCATGGGCCGCCAACTACCGCATGCGCTCGTACATCGAGGACGAGCTGCCCGCGCTGATCGCCGCCGAATTTCCGTTGCTCGATTGCAGCCGGCAATCGATCATGGGCCATTCGATGGGCGGCCACGGCGCGCTCACCCTTGCCCTGCGCAACCCCGACCGCTTCGCCTCGGTCAGCGCCTTCGCCCCGATCGTCGCCCCGTCGCAGGTGCCATGGGGCGAAAAGGCCTTGGCCGGCTATCTCGGCACCGATCGCAGCGCATGGCGCGGCGCGGACGCCGTCGCGCTGATCGAGGATGGCACGCGGATCAACGACCTGCTGATCGACCAGGGCGACGCTGACCCGTTCCTTGAAGAGCAGCTCCGCCCGCAGCTACTGGTCGACGCCTGCGAAAAAGCCGGCATCGGCTGCACGCTCCGCATGCAGCCGGGATATGACCACAGCTATTACTGTATCTCGACGTTCATGCCCGACCACATCGCTTGGCATGCAGAACGGTTAGTATAAGGCGTAAATCCATAGCGGATCGTCGGCGAACGCCCAATCCTGGTCCTCGAGCGATGCTTCACGCCTCCCTGAAAGCGGTTGCCCATTCAGCTGTGCCGCTTCGCGATCACTAGAAGCGAAAATAGCGCGGGCACAAAGAAGATGGCGAAAGCCAACAAGTCCGCGTTGGGATAGCCGAGCCGGTTTAGCGTCATTTGCTCTAAGAGGATCGCCGTAACGGTCGGGATGATTATGGCCGCCATCACCGCGAACCCCTTCCAGTGGCAAGGCACGTAACTCCAAGCCACCTTCTCGAACCAGACTTCGCGCTGCAAAGGTCACCTCTGAACGGCTGCTGTGGCCATCTTAGGGCCGAAAGCTGCCGGGCTGCAAACCGCCAAAATCCCGCCATTCAGCCGCCGCGCCAAAGCGACTGCCCGCAAACTGACGATCCGCACGACTCTCCAACCTACCCAGCCCCCGGCGCATCGATCAGATCCAGCACGTCCCCGATGATCGCCCGCATCGCGCCCCGCGCCGCCACCGGATCGCGCGCGATGATCGCCTCGGCCACCGCCGCATGCTGCTCGATGCTCGCCGACCTCCCGACGATGGTGTTGGTGAAACGGATCGAGGTGCGCAGCGCCGTCGCCACCGTCTCGCGGAACTGGGCGTAGAACGGGTTCTTCGCCGCCAGCAGCACCGCGACATGAAACGCGATGTCGGCGTCGAGCGGATCATCGTCCCCCCGCTCCGCCGCGACCATCCGGTCGAGCCCCGCCGCGACCCGCGCATGATCGGCCTCGTCGCCCATCACCGCCGCCAGCGCCGCCGCCTCGGGCTCGATCGCGACGCGCAACTGGTTGAAGTGGCGCAGCAGCTCGACCGAAAACTGCCGGTCGAGCAGCCAGTGCAGCACGTCGGGATCGAACAGGTTCCACGCCGCCGCCGGGCGCACGATCGTCCCCTGCCGCGGCCGGGCGCTCACCAGCCCCTTGGCGGTCAGCATCTTCACTGCCTCGCGCGTTACCGACCGGCTGATGCCGTGCGTCTTGGCGATCTCCGCCTCGGTCGGGAACGGCCGCGCGTCATATTCGCCGGTGACGATCGCGCGCCCGAGCAGGTCGAGCGTCGCCCGCGTCAGATTTCCCCCCGGCATTCCGCTCATCCGCGCCGCCATGCCACTCTCCTCCCGCCGTGTTTCGTTGCTTCGCACTGGACAACCTCCAATCGTCGTATAATTGTCCTGCTCCAAGTCCGCCAGCGTTGCGGAGAGGGGGAGGAACCATGCGCCTGTCGACGATCGATCTGATCGTGGTCATCATCTACGCGATCGGCATCTTCGGTCTTGCGCAGTGGGTGAGCCGCGACAAGGGGGGACATGAAAAGGATAGCTCGGACTATTTCCTTGCGTCCAAATCGCTCCCCTGGTGGGCGATCGGCGCATCGCTGATCGCGGCCAACATCTCGGCCGAACAGATCGTCGGCATGGCAGGATCGGGCTATGCCATCGGCCTTGCCATCGCGTCCTATGAATGGATGGCGGCGCTGACGCTGTTGATCGTCGGCAAATTCTTCCTGCCGATCTTCCTGCGCAACGAAATCTACACGATGCCGCAGTTCCTCGAACAGCGGTACGGCCCGTCGATCCGCACGCTGATGGCAGTGTTCTGGCTGGCGCTCTACGTCTTCGTGAACCTCACCTCGATCATCTGGCTCGGTTCGATCGCCGTAACGCAGGTGGCGGGCGTGGATCAGACGGTGGCGCTGGTCGGCCTCGGCCTGTTCGCGCTGCTCTATCAGTTGAAGGGTGGCCTCAAGGCGGTGGCACTGACCGACATCGTGCAGGTCACGCTGCTGGTATTCGGTGGTCTCACCATCTCCTACCTCACCCTGTCGCAGATCGGCGGCGAGGCCGGCGTGCTGGGCGGCTTCCACGAACTGACCCGGCGCGCGCCCGAGAAGTTCGACATGATCCTGTCGGCGGACAATCCAAATTACGACAAATTGCCCGGTCTGTCGGTGCTGATCGGCGGGATGTGGATCGCGAACCTGAGCTACTGGGGCTTCAACCAGTATATCATCCAGCGCGCGCTCGCCGCCAAGTCGTTGCCCGAGGCGCAGAAGGGCATCGTCTTCGCCGCGTTCCTCAAGCTGCTGATGCCGCTGGTGATCGTGGTGCCCGGCATCGCCGCCGTGGTGCTCGCGCCCGATCTCACCAAGGCCGACGAAGCCTATCCCACGATGATGCGGCTGCTCCCTTCGGGGCTGCTCGGTCTCGTCTTCGCCGCGCTGATCGCCGCGATCATCGCGTCGACCGCGTCCAAGATCAATTCGATCGCGACGATCTTCACCCTCGACCTCTATGCCAAACGCACCAGCGAAAGCGGGGCGATGGACAAGGCGCAGGAACGCAAGCTGGTGCGCATCGGCCGCATCGCCGCCAGCGTCGCGATCCTCATCGCGATCGTCACCGCCCGCCCCCTGCTGGGCAAGGAAGATGAGGCGTTCCAGTACATCCAGAATTTCTCCGGCTTCTTCACGCCGGGCATCACCGTTATCTTCCTGCTGGGATTGTTCTGGAAGAAGGCCAGCGAAGCGGGAGCGATGACTGCAGCATTGGCATCGTTCTTCCTCTCGCTTTTCATGTGGTTCGACTGGACAAAAATTCCCTCATTCTCGGGACTGGCGGTGATGAATGCCATCCCGTTCATGGACCGCATGATGATCGTGTTCTTCGTCGCGCTCGTGTTGGCGATGCTGGTTTCGCTTGTTCGTCCCGCGACAGCCGGGGCTGACCGGATCAATACCCGCGACGTCTCCTACGCGACCTCGACCGGCTTCAACGTCGCCGGCGTCGGCGTCATCCTGATCCTCATCGCGCTGTACGCGACATGGTGGTGAGCCCGTTCCTCGCCCTCGACTGGGGCACGACCAACCGTCGCGCCTACCGGATTGAGGACGGGAGGATCACCGCCGTCGCCCGCTCGCCCAAGGGTGTCTCGGCGATGGCCGCCGCCGACTACGAGCAGGAACTCGCCGCGATCCGTGCCGAACTGGGCGACCTGCCCGTGCTGATGGCGGGGATGGTCGGCTCGACGATCGGCTGGCAGGTCGCGCCCTATGTCGCGGTTCCGGCAAGCATCGCCGACATCGCCGCGCAGCTCCACCCTATCGACGGTCGCACCGCGATCGTGCCGGGACTGTCGTTCACCAACGGCACCCACGGCGACGTGATGCGCGGCGAAGAGGTGCAGTTGCTCGGCGCCGCCCTCGCCGGACAGGTGCCCGCCGACGCGCTGCTCTGCCAGCCCGGCACCCATTGCAAATGGGTCGAGCTGACCGACAATCGCGTCACCGGCTTCACCACCGCGATGACCGGCGAACTCTTCGCGCTGCTCAAGGGCGGCGGCGTCCTCGCCCCGCAACTGGCAGCACCGGTGAGCGCGGACGACGCCTTTCGCGACGGTGTGCGCGAAGGGGCCAGACGCGACCTTGCCGCCAGCCTGTTCGGCATCCGCGCCGCGCACGTCCTCGGCCTGCGCCCCGAGCACCAGGCCGCCTCCTACGCCAGCGGCGTCCTGATCGGCAGCGACGTTGCCGCCCGGATCGGCGACGGCCGCGACGTCCACCTCGTCGCCGACGGCGATCTCGCCACCCTGTATGCCACCGCGATCGAGACATTGGGCGGCCGCGCCATTGTCAGCGGCTGCGAGGATGCCTTTATCGCCGGTATCACCGCCATTCGAAAGTTGTCCGCATGAGCCACCTCGCCACCTTCGACGCCGCCTTCACCCGTTGCCCGCTGGTCGCGATCCTGCGCGGCGTCCAGCCGCACGAGGTAGACGCGATCGGCGACGCGCTGCTCGATGCCGGCTTCACCATCGTCGAAGTACCGCTCAACTCGCCCGACCCGTACGAGAGCATCACCCGCCTGTCGCAGCGGCTGGCCGGCTATGCCGTCGTCGGCGCGGGCACCGTGCTGACGCTCGATCAGGTGGGCCAGGTCGAGGCGGCGGGCGGCACGCTCATCATCTCGCCCAACGCCAACCCCGCCGTCATCGCGGCGGCAGCGGACCGCGGGCTGGTGGCGATGCCCGGCATCGCGACCCCGACCGAAGCCTTTGCCGCCTTGGAAGCCGGTGCCGCCGCGCTGAAACTGTTCCCCGCCGAAGCCGCCAGCCCGGCGGTGATGAAGGCGATGCGCGCCGTCCTGCCACGCGACGTGCGGATGCTGCCGGTCGGCGGCATCGTGCCGTCGGTGCTGGCCGACTGGCACAAGGCGGGCGCGGCGGGCTACGGCCTCGGCTCGGCGCTTTACGTCCCCGGCATGGACGCCGAAACCGTCGGCGAGCGCGCCCGCGCCTTCGTGGCGGCATGGAAGGCGCTGGAGCAGTAACGCTTTGCCAGCGGCGGTATCACCGGAGCGCCCAAAACGTCACCCCAGCGAAGGCTGGGGTCTCCCGGTGACAGCGCGGAACAAGCGCCGCACGAGACCCCAGCCTTCGCTGGGGTGACGATCCGATCGGAAGGCATCTACACCCCGAACAGCTCGACCTCGCCCACCTCGATCACCGGGACTTCCCACGGATGCGCGTCGGCCATCGCCGCCAGCACCGGCCCCAGATCGGCCCCGATCGCGGCATAGCTTTTGACGACCACGCACGGCACCACCTCGGCCTGCCCGACCCGCCCGGTCGTCGGCTTCGCGCCTTCGCCCGGCACGAAGCTTTCCAGACCGAACCCCAGTTCGACCACGCCGCGATACCCACCGATCGCGCCCAGCACGTCGCTGCCGCGCACCAGCGCCACGATCGCCGCCAGTGCCGGTTCGTCGGCGATCGCCGCGCCGTCGCCTGCCTGCATCCGCGCGAGGCCGACCGCCGATACCGGGCAATGCACCCGCACCACCCGCATCCGGCTCACAGCAGCAGCCAGTCGTTGCGCTTGCGCTTCACCTCGCCGCCGCCCTGCCGCCGCGCCAGTTCAGTCTGCGCGGTATAGCGGACGTCCTCGTCCCGGTCGGTCAGGAACGAATCGAGCGAATCATCGTCGATCTCGGTCCATTCGCGCCCACGATCGGGGCCATAGCGCACGCGCGGCAACAGCCCCGGTATCCGCGACCATTCGATCAACTGCGCGAGCGACGCTTCGTTCAGCATGTCGCGCAGGTGGAATGCGGTGACATAGGCATCGGGAAACGCCCGGTGCGCCGGCAGCCCGCGTTCATGGACCATGCCGTGGGGTTTACGCCAATAGCGCAGCATCTGGTTGGAGAATCCCGGCGAATCGGGCCACAGCCGCAGCGCGCATTTCCACGTGCAGATCCAGTCGGCACCGTGGGTCAGTTGCGACGTGCAGAATTTCTGTTCGAAATCCGCGCGATGCGCCGCCAGCGCGATGCGCCGCGGATAGGGATCGAGCACCCGGCGCGCGATGTCCTGCCACCACGGCGCATCGGCCACCTCTTCGTCGAGGATATGGTGGACCGCCTGCGTCACCGCCGGGATCGGCCGGCCGGGATTCACGAAATGCTGCCCGCCCTCGCCATGCAGTTCCCAGCGGCCATCCTCGCCCAGCGCCACATCCTGCCAGCCGACCTCGCACACGCCATGCGCGGGCGGGGCCTGCCCCGTGGTTTCGAGGTCGACGACACGAATGATCTGCGGCTGGGCCATGGCGCCCAGATGGCAACTACCGCCACGAAAAGCCAGCCTGCGCGGCGGATCGGTGCGCCGCCCGCTACCCGCGCGTCACGCCGGACAGCGCCAGTTGCCCGTCGATCTGCGCCAGCAACCGCGCCAACCCCTCGGGCGTGGCGGACTCGGCGCGCGCGGTCAGCACGTCCTGCGTGTTCGACGCGCGCAGCAGCCACCAGCCGTCGGGCGTCGTCACCCGCGCGCCATCGGTGCGGTTCACCGCGACCCCCGCCGCATCCAGCCTGCCCAGCACCTCATCGATCACCGCGAACTTGCGCGCCTCGTCGACCTGAAAGCGGAGGTCGGGCGTGTCGACCATCACCGGCATTGCCCCGCGCAACTCGGTCAACGAACGGCCCGACAGGTGGATCGCGCGGATCAGCCGCACCGCGGCATAAAGCGCATCGTCGAACCCGTAATAGTCCTGCCCGAAGAAGAGATGCCCCGACATCTCGCCCGACAAGGGCGAGTTCGTCTCCTGCATCCGGCGCTTGATATGGCTGTGGCCGGTCTTCCACATGCAGGGGGTCCCGCCCAGCTCGGCGATACGGTCGAACAGCCCCTGCCCCGCCTTCACATCGGCGATGATCGTGGCACCGGGCAGTTCCTTCAGCAGCGGTTCGGCGAGGATCGCGAGCAACTGGTCGGCCCACACCACCCGGCCCGCGCCATCGACCGCGCCGATCCGGTCGCCATCGCCATCGAACGCCAGTCCGAAATCGAGCCGCTTGTCGGCGACAAGCCGCCGGAGATCGGCAAGGTTCGCCTCCTCGGAAGGATCGGGATGATGGTTGGGAAAATTGCCGTCCGCATCGGTGAACAACAGATGATGCTCACCCGGCAGGAGCTGCACCAGCTTCTCGATCACCGGGCCGGCGGCACCATTGCCCGCGTCCCAGCCGATACGGTAACTGCCCCCGGCATAGCCGGCCATCAACCGACCGACATAGTCGTCCTCGACGACATGGTCCAAAACGGTGCCGTCGCCTACCTCCCAGTCGCCCGCCGCCGCCATGCGGCCCAGCGTCTGGATGTCCTCGCCGAAGAACGGGCGATGCTGCGCCACCATCTTGAAGCCGTTATGGTCGGCGGGATTGTGGCTGCCGGTTATCTGGATGCCGCCATCCACCTCCAGCACTGCCTCGGCATAATATAGCATCGGCGTCGGCCCCAGCCCGACGCGCACCACATCGACCCCGCTCGCGATCAACCCCGCGACCAGCGCCGCCTCCAGCGCGGGCGACGAAAGCCGCCCGTCACGCCCCACCACGACGCGCGTGCCGCCAGCGCGCCGGACGATCGTCGCGAAACTCCGCCCGAGCGCATGGGCATCCGCCGTCCCCAGCGTCTTTCCCACGACTCCGCGAATGTCATACTCGCGCAGCGACGTCGGGTGGAAGTGGTGGCGCATGCTGGTTTCCCCGGCCGTGGCGGCTCATCGACGAGCCATGAGAAGAAAGTCTGGTTCTCGCGGAGGCGCGGAGGAAGGAAGAAGATTTTTCGCGCAGAGGCGCAGAGGCGCAGAGAGGTTGCAGGCGTGACGGCTGTACCGATCCGGCGAAGCCTCTCGCTGGCTGGCCCCGAAATGGAGAGCCGCTATCGCGGCAGATGCAACGCCTCTCCGCGCCTCTGCGCCTCTGCACGAAAAACCCTTCTACTTCTTCCTCCGCGTCTCCGCGCCTTCGCGTGAACCCACCTTCTTCCGACCCGACCTAATGCCGCAACCGCCCCAACAGCACATCCCGCGCCGCATTGATCCGCCGCGCCAGATCGGCCGACCCGCCGCGATCGGGGTGGACCGCCTGCATCAACCGCCGGTGCGCCGCGCGGATGTCGGCGACGCTCGCGTCCTTGCCGAGCCCCAGGATCGCCCGCGCCTCCGCCTCGCCGCCGACCTTTTTGGGCTTGGCGCGCAACCACAGCCAGAAGGCGAGGATCGCCGCGACGATCAGGACCAGTTTCAGCATGGACGGTTCAGGCCGCCGCCGGAGCCGAGGCGGTGGTTTCGGGCAGTTGCAGCCCGCCCATCATCTCGCGCAGTTCCTGCCGTGCCGCGACATGCGCCAGCCCCATCTCGCCGAACTCGCCGCGATCGAGCATGGTGAGGCCCGAGGGAAACAGCTCGCGATAGACCACCCGTTCGGACAGTCCCGGCACGGTGCGAAACCCGACCCGCTTCGACAACTGGGTGATCGCTTCCGACACGCGGCGCATGTTGCGCGCCTCGATATGCTGCAGGCGGTTGCGCAGCACGATCCAGTCGATCGTCGATCCATCGGCGCGCGCGCGGTGCTTGCGCGTCTCCCAGATCAGTTCGGAATAGAAGCTCGGCCGCGTTACCTTGAACGTGTCGGGGTCGACATGGCCGATCAGGTCGAAGTCGACGAAGCTGTCGTTCATCGGCGTGACCAGCGTGTCGGCGTTGGTGACGGCGATCCGCGCGAAGCGGTCGTCGCGCCCTGGCGTGTCGATCACCAGGAAATCGGCATGTTCGGTCAACCGCCCCAGCGCGTCGTTGAACCTGTCGAGACTCTCGCCGTCATGCGTCTCGTATACTGGCATCGGCAGGTTGCGGCCGGTGCGCTTCATCGTGTCGCGCCGGTTGTCGAGATAGCGCCCCAGCGTGCGCTGGCGATGGTCGAGGTCGAAACACGCGACCCGCGCGCCGCGCGCCGCCAGCGCGATCGCGACATGGACCGCCGTCGTCGACTTGCCGGTGCCGCCCTTCTCGTTGGCGAACACGATGACGTGCAACCGATCCGTGCCCTCGTCCAACTTTACGCCCATCCTTGTTGAAACCCGGCGACTTGCCCCATAGAAGCCGCTCCCCCGTCCATATCGAAGGGCCATCGGCCGTGCAAATTATCCGTCGGTTGGAGGCGCTTCGCCAAGCCCTCGATCTGTATGCCCACGCCGGCGAGGGCGTCGCGCTGGTCCCCACCATGGGCGCGCTCCACGCCGGGCACATGGCGCTGGTCGATGCCGCGCGCCGCCGCGCGCCCCGCACCGTCGTCTCGATCTTCGTGAACCCCAAACAGTTCGGCCCGGGCGAGGACCTCGCTCGTTATCCACGGCGCGAGGCGGCCGACGCGCAGATGCTGGCCGACCACGGCGTCGACATCCTGTGGGCGCCCGAGGTGGACGAGATGTACCCGGCCGGGTTCGCCACTACCGTTTCGGTATCGGGGGTGAGCGAGGTATTGGACGGCGCGCACCGCCCCGGCCATTTCGACGGGGTCGCCACCGTCGTCGCCCGGCTGTTCGGGCAGGTGCGCCCGGTCGCCGCCTTCTTCGGCGAAAAGGATTTCCAGCAACTGGCGGTGGTCCGCCGCATGGTCGCCGACCTGAGCCTGCCCGTCGAGATCGTCGGCGTGCCGACCCAGCGCGAGGACGACGGCCTCGCCCTGTCCTCGCGCAACATCTACCTCGATGAAGCCGAACGCGCCCGCGCCGTGGCACTCCCCCGCGCGCTGGGCGTCGCCGAACGCGCGCTCTCGCGCGGCGACGATCCCGCCAGCGCGGTGGCCGGCGCGCTTGCCGCGCTCACCCGCGCGGGCTTCGACCCCGACTACGTCGCGCTGGTCGATGCCGAAACGCTGCGCGATCCGGTGCGTGGCCGCCCCGCCCGGCTGCTGGCGGCGGCGCGGCTCGGCACCACCCGCCTGATCGACAATATCGCGGTGGATTTCGACTGAAGGGGAAGCGGAAGACCCTCATCGTCATTCCCGCGAAGGCGGGAATCCATAGACGCTGACGCTGCGATTCTGATCCGATCAGTGCGTTTATGGATTCCCGCCTTCGCGGGAATGACGGGGGAAGCCTACATTCCAAAAGCGGGACGCCCACGGCGTACCCACCCCCTTGGCCCGGCCGTCCCCCACCGCCTACACCGCAACCCCATGATCCCCGACGAAGCAGACATTGTGGTCATCGGCGCGGGATCGGGCGGATCCGCCGTCGCCGGTCGCCTGAGCGAGCGCACCGACCTCACCGTCGCGCTGCTCGAAGCGGGGGGCCGCAACGACGACTGGCGCACGCGGATGCCATCGATGGTCGCGGCCCCGCCGCGCGCCGCGCGCTATTCGTGGCGCAGCGTGCCACAGCCCGGACTGAACGGCCGCCGCAGCCATCAGCCGCGGGGAAAGGGCCTCGGCGGATCGTCGGCGGTCAATGCCATGCTTTATGTCCGGGGCCACGCCGGCGATTACGACGGCTGGGCGGCGCTCGGCTGCCCCGGCTGGAGCCATGACGATGTCCTGCCATGGTTTCGCGCCGGCGAAGCCAACACGCGCGGGAGCGACGCATGGCACGGCGACGCCGGCCCGCTGCCGGTCTCCGACCAGCGCGATCCCGACCCCGGCACCGCCGCCTTCCTCGCCGCCGCCGCGCAGGCCGGCCTTCCCGCCAACCCCGACTTCAACGGCCGGCACCAGGACGGCGCCGGTCTGTATCAGGTGACGCAGGCGCGCGGCGAACGCTGGTCCGCCGCCCGCGCGTATCTGACGCCGCGCGCCAACCTGTCGATCGGCACCGATGCGCTGGTCGAACGCATCCTGTTCGAAGACGGTCGCGCATGGGGTGTCGCCTATCGCCATGGCGGGCGGCGGCGGATCCTGCGAGCGCGCGGCGGGGTGGTGCTGGCCGGCGGCGCGTTCGCCACGCCGCAACTGCTGATGCTGTCCGGGCTGGGGCCGGCGCAGCACCTCGCCGATCATGGCATTCCGCTGCTGCGCGACCGGCCCGCGATCGGCAGCGATCTTCAGGACCATCTCGACTACAGCGCCTGCTTCACCACCGCCGCGCCGCATTTTCGCCGGGGCACCCCGCCCGGCCGGATCGCCGCCGCCCATGCGCTGCTGCGCTGGGCGACCACCGGGCGCGGTCCGGGCACCACCCCTTATGCCGAGGCCGGCGCATTCCTGCGCACCACCCCCGACGCGGCCGTCCCCGACATCCAGCTCCATTTCGTCGTCGCGCCCATCGAGGATCACGGCCGTACCCGGATCGCCTCGCACGGCTTCGCCTGTCGTGCCTGCCTGCTGCGGCCCGACAGTCGCGGCACGGTACGGCTGGCGACGCGCGACGCGGCGGCGATGCCGCTGATCGATCCCGCCTATCTCTCCGCCCCGGACGATCTCCCCCGGCTGATGGCCGGCGTCCGCGCGATGTACCGCATCCTCCACGCCCCGGCGCTGGCCGCGTTGGACGGCCGCGATCGCTGGCCGTTCGACGATGCCATGACGCTCGAAGCGCTGATCCGCGCCCGCGCCGACACCCTCTATCATCCCGTAGGCACCGCCCGCATGGGGAACGACGACGACGCCGTCTGCGATCCGCAATTGGCGGTACGCGGCGTCGAGCGGCTGTGGATCGCCGACGCCTCGGTCATGCCGCGCATCATCGGCGGCAACACCAACGCCGCGACGATCATGATCGGCGAACGCGCCGCCGACTGGATCGCACGCGCGCTGCGGTAGGGGTTGAATCTGCCAACGCGGGTATGGTGCCGGATCGACATTCAGCCAGACGGCGGCTCCTGCATCTCCCCTCCCTGACAGGGAGGGGTTGGGGGTGGGTAGGCCGGTTGTGGAGCGCGCACGTTTCCTCTCGGGCCGACCCACCCCCGGCCCCTCCCTTGTCAGGGAGGGGAGCAGATTCGGACGGCATTTCGTTGAATGTCGATCCCGCCTAGAACGTCACCCATTCCGGCCCGCCGGGCGACACCACATCCTCGACCTTGTCACCGATCTTCGTCACCGCCAGCAACAGCGCGATCACGACGATCAGGTCGATGACGATCACCGCCCCCCAGACAAAGGCCGGATGGAACGGGCCGATCCGGTCGAACCCGTCGCGCGTCACGCCCGCCGCATCCCTCATCTGGCCCCCCTCACTTGGCCAACGCCGCCTGCGCCGCCGCCAGCCGGGCGATCGGCACGCGATACGGGCTGGCCGACACGTAATCGAGCCCGACCTTCTCGCAGAACGCGATCGACGCCGGATCGCCGCCATGCTCGCCACAGATGCCGAGCTTGATGTCGCCCCGCGTCTTGCGCCCGCGCTCGGCGGCCAGTTCGATCAGCTCGCCCACGCCCTCGACATCGATCGAAACGAACGGATCGCGCGCGTAGATGCCCTGCTCGACATAGGCGCCGAGGAACCGGCTGGCATCGTCGCGGCTGACGCCCAGCGTCGTCTGGGTCAGGTCGTTGGTGCCGAACGAGAAGAATTCGCCCACCTCGGCGATCTCGCCGGCCTTCAATGCCGCGCGCGGCAGCTCGATCATCGTGCCGACCAGATATTCGATCCGCCGTCCCTTGTCGGCGAACACCGCCTCGGCCGCCTTGTCGACCACCGCCTTCATCAGCTCCAGCTCGCGGCGGGTGCCGACCAGCGGGATCATCACCTCGGGGATCGGCGCATCGCCCGATTTCTCGGCGACGATCACCGCCGCCTCGAAGATCGCGCGCGCCTGCATCTCGTAGATTTCGGGATAGGTCACGCCCAGCCGACACCCGCGATGCCCCAGCATCGGGTTGAACTCGTGCAGTTCGGCCGCCCGCCGCTTCAACTGCTCGACCTCGATTCCTGCAGCCTGCGCCACCTCGGCGAACTCGGCTTCCTCATGCGGCAGGAATTCGTGCAGCGGCGGATCGAGCAGGCGGATGGTGCAGGGCAGCCCGACCATCACCTCGAAGATCTCGACGAAGTCGCTGCGCTGTTCGGGCAGCAGCTTGTCGAGCGCGGCGCGACGCCCCGCCTCGTCCTCGGCGAGAATCATCTGCCGGACCGAGGTGATGCGCGACTGTTCGAAGAACATATGTTCGGTGCGGCACAGGCCGATGCCCTCCGCGCCGAAATCGCGCGCGGTGCGGCAATCGAGCGGGGTTTCGGCGTTGGCGCGCACCTTCAACCGGCGGACGCCATCGGCCCATTCCATCAACGTGCCGAAATCGCCGGCCAGCTCGGGCTGGACGGTCGCGACCGCGCCCGCCATCACCTCGCCGGTCGCGCCATCGATGGTGACGATGTCGCCTTCGCGAATCTCCCGGCCGGCGACCTTCATCACCCCCGCCTTCGCATCGATCGAGATCGACCCCGCGCCCGACACGCACGGCCGCCCCATGCCGCGCGCGACGACGGCGGCGTGGCTGGTCATCCCGCCCCGCGCGGTCAGGATGCCACGCGCCGCGTGCATGCCGTGAATATCCTCAGGGCTGGTTTCGGTGCGGATCAGGATCACCGCGTCGCCCGCGTTCGACCGGCGCTCCGCCGTATCGCTGTCGAACACCGCGATGCCGCTCGCCGCCCCCGGCGACGCCGGCAGCCCCTTGGTCAGCACGTCGCGCGTCGCGTTGGGGTCGAGCGTCGGGTGGAGCAACTGGTCGAGCGCCTGCGGATCGACCCGCGCGATCGCCTCCTCGCGGGTAATCAGCCCTTCCTCGGCCATGTCGACCGCGATCTTGAGCGCCGCCTTGGCGGTGCGCTTGCCCGAGCGCGTCTGGAGCATCCATAGCTTGCCCTGCTGCACCGTGAATTCGATGTCCTGCATGTCGCGGTAATGCCGCTCCAACCGGTCGAACACGGCGGCCAGTTCGGCATAGGCCTCGGGCATCGCCTCTTCCATCGACAGCGGCTTGGCGTTCGCCCCCTCGCGCGCCGCCTTCGTCAGATATTGCGGGGTACGGATGCCCGCGACCACATCCTCGCCCTGCGCGTTGATGAGGAATTCGCCGTAATAGGCATTGTCGCCCTTCGCCGGATCGCGGGTGAAGGCGACGCCGGTGGCGCTGGTGTCGCCCATGTTGCCGAACACCATCGCCTGCACGTTGACGGCGGTGCCCCAGTTGGCCGGAATGTCGTTCAGCCGGCGATACACCTTCGCACGATCCGCCTGCCACGATCCGAACACCGCGCCGACCGCACCCCACAACTGGTCATGCACGTCCTGCGGAAACGGCTTGCCCCACAATTCCTCGACCAGCGCCTTGTATTCGGCGACCAGCGCCTGCCAGTCGGCGGCGGTCATCTCGGTATCGAGATAATAGCCGCGATCTTCCTTGGCGATCTCCAGCGCTTCCTCGAACCGGCCATGGTCGAGTTCGAGGACCACGTCCGAATACATCTGGATGAAGCGGCGATAGCTGTCCCATGCGAAGCGCGCATCGTCCGACACCTGCGCCAGCCCCTCGACCGTGCGGTCGTTGAGGCCGAGGTTGAGCACCGTGTCCATCATGCCGGGCATCGACACCCGCGCGCCCGAGCGCACCGACACCAGCAGCGGATCGCTTTCGTCGCCGAAGGTCTTGCCGGTGATCCCCTCGATATGGGCGATGCCGGTCGCGACCTCGTCGCGCAGCGAGTCAGGGAACGCCTGCCCTTCGTCGTAATAGCGGGTACACATCGTCGTCGCGATGGTGAACCCCGGCGGCACCGGCAGGCCGATAGAGGCCATCTCGGCCAGGTTCGCGCCCTTGCCGCCCAAAAGCGTCTTGTCGCCCGATCCGCCGTCCGACACCCCGCCGCCGAAGCGATAGACATACTGGGTCATGCTGCCGTGCAATCCTCATGCTGTCCGCTGGATCGGGCACAGGCCCGCAGCGGGGTATCGTGATTCGCGAGCCTCAAAGGCCATGGCGTCCCGTTAAACGGGTTAAACCGTCAGGTCATCCCTCGATTTTGGCAAAGTCGGCAACGCTATGCACCGCGCCACGCACCCTTGCCAGCAACGCCAGCCGCGCGGCGCGTTTCGCCGGATCGGCATCGTTGACCGTCACCTCGGTAAAGAACGCATCGATCGGCGCGCGTAAGGAGGCCAGCGCCGCCATCGCCTCCTCGAACCGCTCGCCTTCGATCGCGGCGGCCGCGCGCGGCTCGGCCGCATCGAGCGCGGCGATCAACGCCGCCTCGGCCGGTTCGGGGGCATAGTCGCGGGCGACCTCGCCCTCGACCGGGCCTTCCTTCTTCAGAATATTCGCCGCCCGCTTGTACCCGGCGAGCAGGTTCGCGCCGTCCTCGGTGGTGACGAACCGCTGGAGGCCATGGACGCGCGCGAGGAGGCGGATGAGATCCCGCTCACCGCCAATGTCGTCGTCGCCCCCCAGCATAACAATAGCGTCGATGATGTCATGCCTGACACCATTACCCCGTTGCTGAACCTTGAGACGATCGACAAGGAAATCATAAAAATAGTCGCGAGCGACGACGATACCGATATTATAGGGTCGGTTAAAACCGGCAAATGCCACGTCAAAAAGATCATAAGCGGACCTTCGAAGAACATTCTCTTGCAACAACGCAAGAATGCCAAGCGCGGCTCGCCGAAGTGCAAACGGATCTTTCGAGCCAGTTGGCCGCTCGTCAACTCCGAAGAACGAAACAATCGTATCCAGCTTATCCGCCAGCGCCAGCGCCACCGTCACCGGCGCAGTCGGAACATCATCCCCCTGCCCGACCGGCTTGTAATGGTCGCGCACCGCCTCGGCCACCTCACGCGCCTCGCCCTGCGCGGCGGCGTAATAGCCGCCCATCAGCCCCTGCAATTCGGGAAACTCGCCGACCATGCCGGTGACGAGATCGGCCTTCGCCAACCTGGCGGCACGCTCCGCCATAACGGCGAGCGCCTCCCTCTCCCCTTCAGGGGAGTTCCGGGTCGGTTGTGCCCCCGGCACAACCTCAACAGCGCGGGGCGCTGTTGACCCGGAACTGGTCGGGGAGAGGGGCGTGTCCACGAGCGCCGCGCTGGAAGTAGAAGAGGTCCCCTCTCCCAACCCTCTCCCCTCAAGGGGAGAGGGCTTTATGACGCCCGACTCGACCAGCCAGCGCGCCAGCTTCGCCACCCGCTCGACCTTGTCGGCGACCGTGCCGAGTTTCTCGTGAAACACGATCTTCGCAAGCTTGGGTCGCAGCGCATCGAGCGGCGTCCGCAGATCGGTCTCGTAAAAGAACTTCGCGTCGGACAGCCGTGCCGCCAGCACCTTGGCGTTGCCCGCGACGATCCGCTCGCCGCCATCGGCCGCGTCGATGTTCGCGGTGCAGACGAAGGCATTCGCCAGCCGCCCCTCGCCATCGCGGCACACGAAATATTTCTGGTTCACCCGCGCGGTTAACTGGATCACCTCGGGCGGCACCGCCAGATAGGCAGCGTCAAAGCGCCCGATCAGCGGCACCGGCCATTCGGTCAGCCCGGCATTCTCCGCCAGCAGTCCCTCGTCCTCGACTAGCTCCAGCCCCGCGCCGCGCGCCGCCATCTTGGCACCAACCGCGATGATCGCCGCGCGCTCGTCCTGATCGACGATCACATGACAGGCGCGCAATTTCTCGACGTAATCGCCCGCCGACCCAATCGTAATCTCACCCGGGTGATGGAAGCGATGCCCCAGCGTCATCGCCCCGCTGCTCACGCCCGCGACCTCGCATGGCACCACGTCGCTGCCGAACAGCGCGACGATGCCCTGCAACGGCCGCACCCAGCGCGGACTTTCGGGGCTGAGCGACACCGCGCCCCAGCGCATCGACTTGGGCCACGGAAACGCCCGCACGATCGCCGGGATCGCCGCGCCCAGCACGTCGGCGGTCCGCCGCCCCGGCACCTCGGTCACGGCGAACAACACGCCGTCACGCTCGGTCAGCGCCTCGCGCGTCAGCCCGGTCTTGCGCAGGAACCCTTCGAGCGCCTGCGGTGGCGCGGACGCACGCGGCCCCTTCACTTCCTCGCGCACCGCCTGCGTGGCCTCGGGCAGGTCATGCGCGATCAGCACCAGCCGCCGCGGCGTCGCATAGGTGGTGATACGTGGGCTCGCGATCCCCGCCTTGGCGAGCTCGGCGACGAACAGCTTGGCCAGATCCTCGCGCGCACGCGCCTGCATCCGCGCCGGAATCTCTTCGGAGCGCAGCTCCAGCAGGAAATCGCTCATGCCACCCACCCCGGAAAGCGTGCCTGCCATTCGGGCGTCCGCATCTCGATCCACTTCTGGCACGATCCCTTCGCCAGATCGCGGACGCGCGCGATATACGCCTGCCGCTCGGCGACCGAGATCACGCCGCGCGCACCCAGCAGGTTGAAGATATGGCTCGCCTCGATCGCCTGTTCATAGGCCGCGATCGGCACGTCGGCGGCCAGCGCATTCTCACACTCGGCCACCGCCTTGCGGAACAGGTCGAACAGCGACTCGGTGTCGGCGACCTCGAAATTCCACTTCGACATCTGCTTCTCGTTTTCGAGAAACACGTCGCCATAGGTCACGCCGGAATCATTGAACGCCAGGTCGTACACGCTGTCCTTGTCCTGGATATACATGGCCAGCCGCTCCAGCCCATAGGTCAGCTCGCCCGCCACCGGCTTGCAGTCGAACCCGCCCATCTGCTGGAAATAGGTGAACTGGGTGACTTCCATCCCGTCGCACCACACTTCCCAGCCCAAGCCCCATGCGCCCAGCGTCGGCGACTCCCAGTCATCCTCGACGAAACGGATGTCGTGGTGGGTGAAGTCGATCCCGATCGCCGCCAGCGATCCCAGATACAGTTCCTGCAAGTCGGGCGGCGAAGGCTTCAATATCACCTGATACTGGTAATAATGCTGCAACCGGTTCGGGTTTTCGCCATAGCGGCCGTCGGTCGGGCGACGGCACGGCTGGACGAAGGCGGCGTTCCACGGTTCGGGCCCCAGCGCCTTTAGCGTCGTCGCCGGGTGGAACGTCCCCGCCCCCATGCGCATGTCATAGGGTTGCAGGATCACGCAGCCCCGATCGCTCCAATAGTCGTGGAGGGTCAGGATCATCTTCTGGAAACTGAGCGGGGCGGACACGGAGCCTCGTCGCGTAAGGGAAAACAGGCCCCAGCGCCTAGCGCCTGCCCGCCGCGCGGGTCAAGCGACCCCCGTGTCACGATCACACGATATTATGTCAGGTTGTATTGACAATAAGCGCGAACCACTCGATACATAGTCAGGTAAGCACGACACAATGTCAGCATTCAACGACACAGGGGATTATCCGATGGCATCGCAACCGGCACGACGCAGCCCCAGCCTGCTGGCGATCGGCTTCTTCATCCTCGTGGTGTTCCAGGGGGTGAAGCTCGATCTGCCGCGGGTCGTCACCGTGCCGCTCCCGGTCGCGGTCGATACCGCCCACGGCATCGCCATCGCCGCGAAACTGGGCGACGCCGCGATTTCGCTGAGCTGGCGCTGACAGACTCCGCGACAAGAAACACCACCCCAACCCCATCGTCACCCCGGACCTGTTCCGGGGTCCACCGTCCCGCAGACGCACCCGACGTTGCCTTGTTGGAACCGTAGACCCCGGAACAAGTCCGGGGTGACGAAGGAGGGGAAAAGACCCGCCCTTTCCGTCATCCCGGCGAAGGCCGGGATCCATGGACCCGAAACGCTGCGACAAGAAGCGCCACTCCACCCCCATCGTCACCCCGGACCCGTTCCGGGGTCCACCGTTCCGCAGACGCACCCACCGTTGCTGTCACGGCACCGTAGCCACCGGCACAAGTCCGGCGTGACGACCGAACAAAAAGCCCCACCCCCATCCGAAAGGCCCCCGCATGCCCGACCCCCAATGGGGCGAACGCCGCGCCACCGCCCGGCAACGCGCCCGCCGGCGCTGGATCGCCGGTATCACCGCCGTGGTCCTCGCCTCGCCCTTCGCGCTCCACCATGGATCGAAACATTATGCGGCAAGTGGCGGCGCGATGCCCGACGGCCGGTTCCCGCTGTGGATACCGATCCTCTACTGGCTCCTCGTGGTCGCGATCGCGATCGCCGGCGTGATCCGCCTCTACCGTACCAGCGACGAATTCGAACGCCGCCGCCTGATCGACGGTTTCGCGGTCGGCGGGCTGTTGCTCGGGCTGCTCGTCCCGCCGCTCTTCTTTCTCGATTTGAGGTTCGGCCTTATCTACGCATGGCTGGCGGCACTCCTCGCCGGCCTCGCCACCTTCACGCTGCGCCGGTCCACGCCATGAAGAACCGGCTGAAGGTGCTGCGCGCCGAACGCGACTGGAGCCAGGCCGAACTCGCCGGGCGGCTCGACGTGTCGCGGCAGGCAGTGAACGCGATCGAGACCGGCAAGCATGATCCCTCGCTCCCGCTCGCCTTCCGCATGAGCCGATTGTTCGCGCTGCCGATCGAGGATATTTTCGAGGATGATGTCGATGCACGATAACTGGGCCACCACGCGCGAACGATCCCGCAAGCGGCGGCGGTGGCAATGGGTCGGACTGGCGGTGGTTCTCGTCGTGCTGGCACCGATCGCCGCGTCGTTCGGGCTGGGGCTGGTCGAAGGCATCTGGTCGGTGCGTGATCCGGGGACGAGCGTCGGCACGCGCGACCATATCGGCTATGTCGGCGTCGCGATGACGATGCTCGTGGCACTCGCCGTCCAGTATCGGCTGTGGCGCGCGGCCGACGAGGTCGAACGCGGTCAGATCGCCACCGCGCTGTCGCTCGCCGCGATCGTCGCGTTGACCACCTTGCCCGTCCTGTCGCTGGCGCAGCGTCCGCTCGGCCTGCGCAACCCGGCGATGATCGGCTGGGGGCTGGCCGCCGCGACGCTGATCGCCACGCGGATCGTCCAGCGGCTGCGCGGATGATTGCCCGCCTGGCTGCCGCGCTGCTCTACTGGGTCGCGCTGGCCAGCCCGCTCGCCGCCCCGCTGCCGCTCACCCCGGCGCTGTGGGTGGCGCGGGGGAACGGCGCGACGGTATGGCTGTTCGGAACGGTGCATCAGCTACGGCCGGCCATGCCATGGCTGACCGGCCGGGTCGCGCAGGCATTTGCGGCGAGCGACACGCTGCTGCTCGAACTGGTCGCGCCCACGCCCGTCGAAACCGCCGCCACGCTGGCGGCGGTCGCGCAGCCACAGCCGCTTCCTGCCGATCTGCGCCGCCACCGCGACGCCCGCGCGGCGGCGCTGGGCTTTCTGCCCGGCTCGTTCGACCGCCACGGCGCATGGTTCGCCGCGACCTCGATCGGTGGCGCGCGGCTGGCGCGCGCCGGCTACACCAGCACCCCCTCCCCCGAAACGCTGCTCGCCCGGTTGGCCGGACGCACCGGCAAGCAGGTCGTCGGGCTGGAAACCCAGCGCACCCAACTCGGCATGTTCGCTGCGCTGCCGGCATCGGTACAGCGGCGGATGTTGGCGCAGGCGCTGTCGGGGGACGGCGTGGCGACGATGGACCGGCTGGTCGCCGCATGGGGGTCTGGACAGGTGTCCGCGCTCCGCACCTTGCTCGACACCGACATGGCGGCCGCCGGCCCGGCGTTCCGCGCGACCCTCCTCGACCGTCGCAACGCCGCCTTCGCATCCGCCATCCGCCGGCGGATGACGCCCGCGACGACATTGTTCGTCGCCATCGGCACCGGGCATCTGCTGGGTCCCGGCGGCGTGCCCGCGCGCCTCGCCGCCAGCAGCATGGTGATCGAACGGGTGCAATAGGGGCGGATAACCCGCTTTTTCCCGACCCTGTCCTACACCGGCCGGTGCCACTATTCCTTGTTCCGCCCTGCCGTTCCGGGCCGCCGGTCGGCGGCACCGTACCGACGTCGCTAGTGTAAACTTTGTAAACTTTGCCGCGCTTGCCTTTTTTGCCATTCTCGCCTAGTCGCCCGCGCTTGTCCGTTACGCCGGGGTCATCCCTGGAGGTCCGGCGCGGCCAATATCTGCAACACCGTATCTTTAAGGAAGACAAGATGAGCGACACGCTGCACCTGTCGGCCGAGACGCGCGACCGGGTTGGCAAGGGAGCCTCCCGTGCCCTGCGTCGCGATGGCCGCGTCCCCGCCGTGATCTATGGCAACAAGGAAGAGCCCCAGGGCATCCACCTGAACGCCCGCGAACTGATGAAGCAGCTCATGACGGGCCACTTCATGAATTCGGTCATCATGGTCGACGTCGGTGGCAAGAAGGTGCGTACGCTGGCCAAGGACGTCGCGTTCGACGTCGTCTCGGACCAGCCGATCCATGTCGACTTCCTGCGCATCTCGAAGAATGCGACCGTGACCGTTGCCGTGCCCGTGACCTTCGTCAACGAAGACGAAGCCCCCGGCATCAAGCGCGCCGGTGGCGTGCTGAACGTCGTGCGCCACGAAATCGAACTGGTGGTCGAAGCGTCGAACATCCCGACCGAGATCGTCGTCGATCTGACCGGCCGCGAAGTCGGCGACTCGATCCACATTTCGGAAGTGTCGCTGCCGAACGGTGCCGAACCGGCGGTCGAGGACCGTGATTTCACCGTCGCCACCATCGTGCCGCCGACGGTTCCGACCGCCGCGGACGAAGCGCTCGACGCCGAAGTCGCCGAAGCACAGTCGGCCGAAGCCGCTGCCGAGGCGGAAGCCGAAGCGGCCGCCGACGAAGAGGACAAGGCCGAGGGCTGATCCGCCCTTTCGCCGGTATCTTGATGGAGCGGGGCGGCCGGACACGGCGGCCCCGCTTCTTCGCGTTTGGAGGCTAAGTGTATGAAAATATGGGCAGGTCTGGGCAATCCAGGGCCGCAATATGCGATGCACCGCCACAATATCGGCTTCATGGCCGTCGATTCGATCGCCGAGGTCCATGGCTTCGCCGCCCCCCGGCGTGGCTTTCAGGGCTGGGTCCAGGAAGGCCGGATCGGCCCGGACAAGGTGCTGTTGCTCAAACCCGGCACCTGGATGAACGAAAGCGGCCGGGCGATCGGCGAGGCGATGCGCTTCTACAAGCTCACTCCCGCCGACGTGACCGTGTTCCACGACGAGCTCGACCTCGCCCCGTTCAAGCTGAAGGTGAAGACCGGTGGCGGCCATGCCGGCCACAACGGCCTGCGTTCGACCGACCAGCACATCGGCCCCGACTTCCGCCGCATCCGACTGGGCATCGGCCATCCGGGCCACAAGGACCGGGTAACGCCGTACGTTCTCGGCAATTTCGCCAAGGCCGAACTGGACGACCTGACCGACCTGCTCGGCGCGGTCGCCGCCGAATCGCCATGGCTGGCGGCTGGCGACGACGTCCGCTTCATGAACGAAATCGCCCGCCGCATGGTCTAGGCACGACTGCGACTACCAGACCAACGCGACCGGCGACTCGCTCGCCAGAACTCCGGCGACCAGCGCCGGACACGACAACGGCGCCGCAGCCTGTTGCTACGACGCCGTCGCTACCGTTCGATCAGCGAGCCTGACCGGCCCGCCCGTCGCTTAGTTCGGGCTCGAGTCGCTACCGCCACTGGCCGCGACGACGATGATCGAGATGAGCACGATGCCGCCGATGATCGCCGGGATCAACAGGCCACCGGCCGCAATGAACTCGGCGTCCTTGGCAACCTTGCGCTTCGCCGGAGCGGTCATCGACTGCACCGGGGCATTCACCGCCGGGAACGCCGCGCTGCCCGCGCGCTGGCCTGCCATCGCGACCGTCGAACCGGCCATCACATATCCCGCAAGCGCGATTGCGAGCGCACCCTTCTTCAGCATCGTTCGCCTCCCGTTGCGCGCGCATCGATGATGTTGCGGCGCGAAAATCATGTCCCCCGGTACTGCATCCGGGCATTTGCGTCAACCACGGCACCTATTTTTGCACTGCCGCAAAACAAGCATCGCGAAAGAATAACCATGGGCCGTGACGATCCGTTCCCGATGAGGTCCCGAATTTCAATGTACTCCGCGCGAGGTAAACAAGCGGTTAGGGAGCACCGTTCATGCGCCGACCGTCAGCACTTCGCTGCGATCACCTTCCAGATATATCGCCGACAACCGTCCGGTCCGATAGGCACCGGTATCGATTCCGATGCGGTTGGGGCGAATCTGCACCGTCGGCTCGATGCTGTGGCCATGCACGATCACCGCGCCGTGATCGCTTTCATCGTACAGAAAATCGTCGCGAATCCACAACAGGTCCTCGCGGGCCTGCCGCCGCAACGGCACGCCGGGACGAACCCCGGCATGGCAGAAGAAATAGTCGCCCGACTGCGCGGTGAGCGGCAGTCGCTGCATCCACTGCACCCATTGCCGCGGGATCGCCACGCGCGCCCGGCGCAGGAAATCGCGCATGTCGTCGTCCGGCCCCGGCGGATTGATGCCGAAACTGCGCAGCGTGTCGCGCCCGCCGACGTTCAGCCACCCGCGCAGCGTGGCCATATCGCCGGCCAGCGCGCGCAGCATCGCTTCCTCATGATTGCCCTGCAGGACGATCACCCGGTCGCTACGGGTTTGAAGATCATGAAGAAATTCGAGGACCTTGGCGCTGTTGCCACCACGGTCGATCAGATCGCCGATGAACATCAGGTGGAGCGACTCCACCGGCGGCAACCTTGCCGAATGGTCACCGATCACATCGACCATTTGGCGCAGCAGATCGTAGCAGCCATGAATATCGCCGACAGCATAGATACGTTCGCCTGAATCCGTGCTTGGCAAGGCTGCGGTTCCCGATATAGCGTGAGGTAAGGGGTTATTTGGGGGAAGAGACGGGTCGCGTCTATGCCGGGTACGACAAGGCGGTCAATGCACGGCAGCGAAGCGCCGGACGCATGATTTCACCGCCGGGTTCAAGCGGCAGCGCATCGTCGATATTGCCGATATGGTTGCAGCGGAAAGGCCCGGGTGGAACGCATGGCACACGATCGCCGGCACGCTTGCGTCTGACCCGGACCGCCATGGCCTGTGTCCCAAATCCGGGCCCGTGCTATCGCTGCGGACCGATTCGATGATCGATCCCGCCATAGCCGACGGGATCGCCATAGCTGGCGCCCCTCGTCGCTCCGACCAGCTCGTCACCCGCCCGCGTGTCCTGCTGGTCGCATCGGCCGGCGGCCACTGGATCGAACTGGCACGGCTCAGCGCGGCGTTCGAGGGCTGCGAGTGCCAGTTCGTCAGCACCGCCGGCGGCATGGTCGCGCCGGACGATGGCGCGCCGGTGCTACAGATCAGGGACAGCTCGCGCGACACGTTGCCCGACATGTTGCGCAGCGTTCGCGCCATCTGGAAGATCATCCGCGAGCACCGCCCCGACATCGTCGTCTCGACCGGCGCCGCACCCGGCGCGATCGCGCTCGTCCTCGCCAAACTGCATGGCGCGCGCACCGTGTGGATCGACAGCATCGCCAATGGCGACGAACTGTCGATGTCGGGCCGGGCGGTCCTGCCCTTTGCCGATCTTCGACTGACGCAATGGGCGCATCTGACGAAGCGCTATCGTCACCTGCGATATTTCGGACAGATATTGTGATTTTGCTGTCGGTCGGCACGCAGTTGCCGTTCGATCGCCTCGTCCGGGCTGTCGATGACTGGGCGCTCGCTACGGCGCGCGACGATGTCGTCGGCCAGATCGGTCCTTCGAGCTACCGGCCGCAAACGATCCGCGCGTTCGACTTTCTCGACCATGGACGCTTCCGCGCGCTTCAGGCGGACTGTTCGCTGATGGTCAGCCATGCGGGCATGGGATCGATCATCACCGCGATGGAACTGGGCAAGCCGATCATCCTGCTCGCCCGCGATCACCGGCTGGGCGAACATCGCAACGCGCACCAGACGTCGACCATTCGCCACTTCGCCCAGCTTCCCGGCGTCTATGCCGCGCGCGATACCGCCGAGGTCGTGGCGCTGCTCGATCGGGCGGATACGCTGCTTGCCCGCCCGAGTGCCAGTACCAGCGCTCCGCCCGAATTCACCGAGCGGCTGGCCGACTGGCTCCATACCCCGTCTCGCCCCACCTTGTTGCAGCGGATCGCGCGGCGTCTGCGATAGCTGCTGGCTACGGGCCGCTCCTTGCACAGACAAGGCCGGGCATCGCCGCGCGGAACACTGGATCAGCGGCAATATTCATACCAAGGAACAACGCGATTCCGGCCTGTTCCGCCATTTTGCGGCGGGCCGTGTTCTTGTAAATGCCCGGACGTACCGATACAGGACATATGTCGGGGCAGGTAAACAAGGCGGGTGCGCGTGAAGATGAAAGCGGTTTTCGGCGGCGCCATGATTCTTGCGCTGGCCGCCTGTTCGAGTTCGGAACCCCCGCCGCTGTCGAGCGGCGACCGGTATGTCGCCGATGCCAATCCTGCCGAAGCCTATCCGCTCGGTGCGGGGGACAAGATCCGCCTGACCGTGTTTAACGAACCGACCCTGTCCGGCGAGTTTTCGGTCGGCACCGACGGTCAGTTGTCGCTGCCGCTGATCGGCAACGTGCCCGCGCTCGGCAAGACCACCGGCGATGTTGCCGCGCTGGTCCAGGGCATGCTGGCGGACGGCTATCTGCGCTCGCCGCGGGTCGCCATGGAAGTCATCAACTACCGGCCGTTCTTCATTCTCGGCGAAGTCCGTGCGCCGGGCGAATATCCCTATGTCAGCGGCCTCACCGTCCTGAACGCGGTGGCGACCGCCCAGGGCTTTACCCCGCGCGCGCGCCGGTCATGGGTCAATATCCGCCGCTTCGGTGAGCAGGCCGAGCTTCGCTACGAACTGACGCCGAACCTGCGCGTCTGGCCGGGCGACACCATCCGCCTCGCCGAGCGCTATTTCTGAGTCGACGTGGCGCAAGCCGGATCGCGCGGGCCGACCGTCCCGCTCCATCGTCCGGTGACCAACCGGCGGGGAGGTGTCGCATGCGCGGGGAAGTGAAGCTCGTTCCGTCGAATTCATACCGCTTGAAGCCATGGCAGCGTGCGGTGTTGTCGAGTGCGATCGGCACACCGGCGGTATTGGCGGGTGGCGCGGCACAGGCGCAGTTAAACCCGTCGCTGATCCGCACCGTCGTCCTGCCCGATTTCAGCCGCGACCGGAACCAAGGCGTTACCGAGCGCGCCCGCCCCGATTTCGACGCGATCGGCGTGCAGGTCGGCTCGTTCCTCATCAACCCGCAATTGTCGGTAGCGACCGGTGCCACCAGCAACGTGCTGCTGACCGACGCCGATCGTCGCGGCGATATTTACACGGTTTACGAGCCGGCGTTGCGGGTCGCGTCGAACTGGTCGGTCCACCGGATCGCGCTGGATGCGGTCGGCGACATACGGCGCTACGCATCGACACCGGCCCGCAATCAGGACGCAGGCTATGTCAATGCCCAAGGCCGGCTAGACGTCAGCCAGCAGATCACGGTCGTTGGAGAAGGACAGATCAGCCGGGTGTTCGAATCACCCTTCTCCGACGACTTGGTCGTCAACCAGACCTATTTCTCGCACTTCACGCGAAGCAGCGCGTCGATGCGCGGCATCTACGCCAGCGGGCGACTGCGCGCGACGGCGATCCTCGACCACAGTGACTACAGCTTCGCGCCGATCCGGTTCACCGATGGCCGCACAGGATCACAGTCGTTCCGCGACCGGACGATCGATCGGGGAACGGCGATCGCGGAATATGGCGTGACGCCGACCGTCGCCTTCTACGCCCAAGCGGTGTACGACCGGACGCGCTACCCCAATCTGCTGGCGGGCAATCTGGCCAACCGCGATTCGAACGGCACGACGGTGATCGGCGGCGTGAGCTTCGACATCGCCGGCCTGATGCGCGGTGCCGCCGGGATCGGCTATACCTCGCGCAACTATCTCGCGGCGCGGTTCAACGATGCCAGCGGCATCTCGCTGCAGAGCCGCCTCGATTTCTTTCCGACCGAACTCACCACGGTCGGTGTGTCACTCCAGCGTCAGATCCAGGATGCGAACCTGGGCAACGGTAGCGCGTTCATCGACAACCGCATCGGCCTCAACGTCGACCACGAACTGCTGCGCAACCTGATCCTGAGCGCCAACGCCAATCGCATCCGGCGCAGCTATTTCGAGAATGACGCGCAGACCAACGTCACCCAGGCAGGCGCTTCCGCCCGGTTTCAGATGACCCGGTCGCTCAGCTTCGACCTCAACACATCTTATGGCGCGGTGGTGCCGGTCGGTGGCCTGCGCCTCGGCGTGAAGTCCACCGAATGGCGCGGGCAGGTTTCCGTACGGATACGGCGGTAACGGCGATCCGGTTTTTGTGATATGGAATGATATGGTGCGGAACCTTTTCGGGAATCGCACGTGGGGAATGAGCCAGAATGAAAGTTTCCAACGCAGCGGCCGGATATGAAACGCGGTTGGCCGACGTGGTCCGCACCGCGAAGGACGTCATCCGCCGCCGCTATCTGACGCTGGCGGCGATCACGCTCGCCGTGACGGCGATCGGTGTCTTCCTGACGCTGAGGATCACCCCGACCTATCAGGGTGTCGCGAAGATCCAGATCGATCCGTCGCGCAACCCGCTCACCCGCAACCAGAGCGAGGCGAACGCCCAGTTGGCGAGCGAGGCGATCGAAACCGAAGTGACCAACCTCGGCTCGATGGATCTTGTCCGCACCGTCGTGCGCCGCCTGAACCTCGTGAACCATCCCCAGTTCCGCGGCATCTGGCAGGCGCGTGCCGAAAAGACCGGGCCTGTGTCCGATACGGAAAAGGTCGAAATGGTCGCCGCCGCCGTGCGCAGCGACGTCAGCGTCTCGCGCGACAAGCTGACCTATATCCTGCTCGTGCGCTACAGCTCGCCCGATGCGGACATCGCCGCCAAGGTCGCCAATGCGATGGCCACCGCCTATCTCGACAACAAGGTGGGCAGCCGTATCGGCACCGCCGAGCGCCAGTCGAAATGGTTCGAATCGCGCATGGCCGATCTGGTGCAGGAAGTCCGCGTCGCCGACGAGCGCGTCGCGCAATATCAGGCACAGGCCGGCATCGTGCGCGGCGCATCGAACAATTCGGGCACGATCACCGACCAGCAGGTCGGCCCGCTCTCGGTCCAGCTCGCCAGCGCCGAATCGATCGCCGCCGAAGCACGCTCGAAACAGACCTCGGCGCAGCAACAGGTCAGCCGGGGTACGCTCGACACGGTATCCGATGTGCGCAATTCGGCGACGGTGCAGGATCTGCGCCGCCAGCGCGCGCTATTGATGCAGGCGAGCGCCGAAATGGAAGGCCGCTACGGCAACCGTCATCCCGACTATCTGAAGGTCCGCGATCAGCTCGAAGGGCTCGACAAGCAGTTGGCCGAAGAATCGCGCCGCGTCGTCAGCTCGCTGCGCTCCGATGCCGACGCCGCCGATGCGCGTGCCGCCAGCCTGCGCTCGTCAATGCGCGCGCTGGAGGAGCGTCAGGCGAACAATGCCCGCGCCTCGGTGATCGCCGCCAGCCTGCAACGCGACGCCGACAGCAAGCACGCCGCCTATGACCGGCTGTCGCAGCTTGCGCTCGAAAGCCGTCAGGCGGCGCAGAACTCGATCGCGCAGGCGCAGATCATCGAAGCCGCGCAAACGCCGCGTGCCCCAAGCTGGCCGAACAAGCCGCTGCTGTTCATGGTGTCGTTCCTCGTCGGCCTTGCCGCCGGTATCGCGGTCATCACCACGCAGGAACTGATGGTGTCGGGGCTGCGCACCGTCGAGGAGGTCGAGGAGAAGCTGGGCGTCCCGCTGCTCGCCGCGATCCCCAACGTGCGCAAGAACACGCGACCGGCGAATCTGCTGATCGAAAAGCCGACGTCGCAGTTCGCCGAGGCGCTGCGCAACGCCCGCGCCTCGATCCTCGGTGTCCGCGAAAAGGACCGGCCGCAAATCATCGCGCTGACGTCGGCACTGCCGTCCGAGGGCAAGACCACCACGTCGCTCGGTCTGGCCCGCACGATGGCGATCAGCGGCGATCGTACGATCCTCGTCGATGCCGACGTCCGCCGTGCGATGCTGCGCAACATCCTCGACACCAGCAGCACCGGTCCGGGCATCGTCGAGGTGCTGCATGGCGAAGTCGGGCTCGATGAGGCGATCCAGCCGAGCGGTGTCGAGAATCTCGACCAGATCCTCGTGCAGAAGCCGTATTTCAGCTCGGAGAACATGTTCGGCAGCGGCCAGATGCAGACGATGCTCGACGAGCTGAGCAAGCGCTACGACACGATCATTCTCGATCTTCCGCCGCTCGTCGGTCTGGCCGATGGTCGCTTCATCGCCGCGCTGGCCGATGCGGTGGTGCTGGTCATCAAGTGGGATACGACTCCGGCCGATGCGGTCATCTCGGCCGCCGACCATCTGAAGTCGGACGGTGCCAATCTGGTGGGGGCCATGTTCACCATGGTCGACCAGAGCTCGAAGGCGGCCGGTGCCTATTATTACTACACCAAGCAATATTCGTCCTACTATCAGACCACCTGATCGGCGGTCGGGGGAGCGGGTCGACGCGGCCCCTCCCCCACCGATGGCAAAGCAGAGCTGGCGGGCAGGCGCAGTAATGCTTGCTTTGTCCCACGGTCCCGCGCCCCTACCTGAAGGGCGATCATGACCGAATTTGCGACCCTCACCCATCTCCAGCGGCTGGAAGCCGAGAGCATCCACATCCTGCGCGAAGTCGTCGCCGAGGCCGAACGCCCGGTGATGCTCTATTCGGTCGGCAAGGATTCGGCGGTGATGCTGCATCTCGCCAAAAAGGCGTTCTTCCCCGCGCCCCCGCCCTTCCCGCTGCTGCATGTCGACACGACGTGGAAATTCCGCGCGATGTACGATCTGCGCGACAAGGCGGCACGCGATGCCGGCATGGAGTTGCTGGTCCATCGCAACCCCGACGCGGCGGCGCGCGGCATCAACCCGTTCGACCATGGCAGCCTCCATACCGATCTGTGGAAGACCGAAGGGCTGAAGCAGGCGCTCGACCACTATGGTTTCGACGCCGCGTTCGGCGGTGCCCGGCGCGACGAGGAAAAGAGCCGCGCCAAGGAACGCATCTTCTCGTTCCGTTCGGCCAATCACCGCTGGGACCCGAAGGCGCAGCGGCCCGAGCTGTGGCACCTCTACAATGCGCGCAAGGCGAAGGGGGAGTCGATCCGGGTGTTCCCGTTGTCGAACTGGACCGAGCTCGACATTTGGCAATATATCCTTGCCGAGAAGATCGAGATCGTGCCGCTCTATTTCGCCGCACCCCGCCCGACCGTCGAGCGCGACGGCATGTTGCTGATGGTCGACGACGACCGGTTCCGGCTGAACCCCGGCGAAGTGCCGGTCGAACGGTCGATCCGCTTCCGCACGCTTGGCTGCTATCCGCTGACCGGCGCGGTGGAGAGCGAGGCGGCGACGCTCACCCAGGTTATCCAGGAAATGCTGCTGACCACCACCTCGGAACGACAGGGCCGCGCGATCGACCGCGACGCGGGATCGGCGAGCATGGAAAAGAAGAAGCAGGAGGGGTATTTTTGATGACGACCGCCCCCGCCTATACCCCCGATGCGCTGATCGCGGCCGACATCAATGCCTATCTGGCGCAACACCAGCGCAAGTCGCTGTTGCGCTTCATCACCTGCGGCTCGGTCGACGACGGCAAGTCGACGCTGATCGGGCGGCTGCTCTACGACAGCAAGATGATCTTCGAGGATCAGTTGGCCGCGCTGGAAAGCGATTCGAAGCGGGTCGGCACGCAGGGTCAGGAGATCGATTTCGCGCTGCTGGTCGACGGACTTGCTGCCGAGCGCGAGCAGGGCATCACCATCGATGTCGCCTATCGCTTTTTCGCGACCGAGAAGCGCAAGTTCATCGTCGCCGATACGCCGGGCCACGAACAATATACCCGCAACATGGTGACGGGCGCATCGACCGCCGACCTCGCCGTCATCCTGATCGACGCGCGCAAGGGCGTGCTGACCCAGACCCGGCGGCACAGCTATCTGGCGCACCTGATCGGCATCCGCCACATCGTGCTGGCGGTGAACAAGATGGATCTGGTCGGCTACGACCAGTCGGTCTTCGAGCGGATCGTCGCCGACTATCGCGACTTTGCCGAATCGATCGGCATCGCCGGCTTCACCGCCATTCCGCTGTCGGGGTTCAAGGGCGACAACATCACCGCCCCCTCCCCCCATACGCCATGGTATGACGGCCCGGCGCTGATCGAGCATCTGGAAAGCGTCGAGCTGGACGGCGAGGCTGCCGCGCGCAAGGGCTTCCGCCTGCCGGTACAATGGGTCAATCGTCCCAACCTCGACTTCCGGGGCTTTGCCGGCACGATCGCCGGGGGCATAGTGCGGCCGGGCGATGCGGTGCGGGTGCTGCCGTCGGGGCGGACCAGCCATGTCGCACGGATCGTGACGATGGACGGCGATTTGGCCGAGGCGGTCGCCGGCCAGTCGGTCACGCTGACGCTGACCGACGAGGTCGACTGTTCGCGCGGCGACGTAATCGCCGCCGCCGACACCCCGCCGCAGGTCGCCGACCAATTCCGCACGACCATCGTGTGGATGGACGGCGAACCGCTGCTGCCGGGCCGCGCCTATTGGCTCAAGACAGCGGCGGGCACCGTCTCGGCGACGGTACAGGCCCCGCGCCACGCGATCGACGTCAACACGCTGGCCGAACTGTCGGTCCGGACGCTCGGCCTCAACGACATCGGCGTGGCCGACGTGTTCACCGACCGCGGCATCGCCTTCGAGCCTTACGGCGAGAACCGCGAACTGGGCGCGTTCATCCTGATCGACAAGATCAGCAACGCGACGGTCGCGGCGGGCATGATCGATTTCTGCCTGCGCCGCAGCCAGAACGTCCATTGGCAGTCGGTCGACATCACCCGGCAGGCGCATGCCGCGCAAAAGAACCAGAGTCCGAAGGTGCTGTGGTTCACCGGCCTGTCAGGATCGGGCAAGTCGACGATCGCCAATCTGGTCGAGAAGAAGCTCCACGCACTCGGCAAGCACAGCTTCCTGCTCGATGGTGACAATATCCGCCACGGCCTGAACCGCGATCTGGGCTTCACCGATGCCGACCGGGTCGAGAACGTCCGCCGCGTCGGCGAAGTGGCGAAGCTGATGGCCGATGCCGGGCTGATCGTGCTCACCGCGTTCATCTCGCCGTTCAGGGCCGAGCGCGATCTTGCCCGGTCGATGCTGCCGGCGGGTGAGTTCGTCGAGGTGTTCGTCGATACGCCGCTCAGCGTTGCCGAAGCGCGCGACGTGAAGGGGCTGTACGCCAAGGCGCGCAGCGGCGCGCTGGCCAACTTCACCGGCATCGACAGCCCGTACCAAGCGCCGCTCCGTCCCGACATCCATGTCGACACGACGCGTGAAAGCCCCGAGGCGGCGGCCGAGCGGATCGTCGAGCATGTGCTGGGCATCTGGGCGCCCACGCTGTGAGCGACGCGCTGCTCGCCAGTGCGATCGCGGCGGAAGCGGGCAAGCTGCTGCTGGCGATCCGCGCCGAAGGGGCCGAGCACGGCAAGACGCTCGGCGATCGTGGCGATCGCATGGCGAACACGCTGATCCTCGAGCGGTTGCGTGCCGAGCGGCCGGGCGCGTTCATCCTGTCGGAGGAGTCGGCGGACGACAAGTTGCGCTGCGGATCGGCGGAGACGTGGATCGTCGACCCGCTCGACGGGACGCGCGAATATGCCGAGGGGCGTGACGACTGGGCGGTGCATGTCGCGCTGGCGGTCGAGGGACGGGCGATGACCGGCGCGGTGGCGTTGCCAGCACTCGGGCTGGTGCTGGCGACCGAGCCCGCGCCGTTCGTGCCGCCGCCCCCGCCGCGTCGGCGGATGGTCGTCAGCCGCACCCGCCCCGCCCCCGAAGCATTGGCGGTTGCCAAAGCGCTCGACGCCGCGCTGTTGCCGATGGGATCGGCCGGGGCCAAGGCGATGGCGGTGGTACGCGGCGAGGCCGACATCTACCTCCATTCGGGCGGGCAGTATGAATGGGACAGTTGCGCGCCGGTCGCGGTGGCGCTCGCCGCCGGGCTGCACGCCTCGCGCATCGACGGCACGCCGCTGCGCTACAATTGCCATGATACGTGGCTGCCCGACCTGCTGATCTGCCACCGGGGCGATGCCGACCGCATCCTCGCGCTGATCTCCGCCGGCTGACCGCGGCGCACATTCGTACGATCAGATCCGAACGCCGCTGGACGCTGTTAACCCACCTTGATAACGTTTCGGTAAGGGGGACGTGTGGGGATCGATCCGTGGATCATGGTGGCGCTCGTCGCGAACATCGCAGGCTATGCGGTGTATCTGCGCGCGCTGCGGCGTGATCTGGTCGAACCCAATCGCGCCTCGTGGCTGATCTGGAGCATCGGCACCGGCGTCGAGGCGGCGACCTATGCCGCGGTCAACCCCCGCGCGCTCCAGACGATCGTCCTGCTCGTCTCGGCGCTTGCCTGCATCCTCGTGATGCTGGGCATCTGGCGGCGGTCGGCATGGGCCTCGCCCAGCCGGAGCGAAACGGCCTGCATCGTCGCCAGCCTCGGCGCGCTGGTCCTGTGGCTCGGCTTCCGCGATGCCTTCTGGGCGCATATGCTGGTGGTGGCGGCAGTGCCGGTCAGCTTCTGGCCGACATGGGTCGCCGCCCGTGCCGATCCGCAGCGCGAACGCTCACCGGCATGGGGGCTGTGGACGATCGGCGACCTTGCCACGCTGCTGGTCGCGCTGGGTGTCGCGCATGGGCGCAGCGTCGGCGAACTCGCCTATCCGATCGTCGAGCTGGCGTCGCATGCGGCGGTATGGGGACTGGTGCTGTGGGGCACTCGCCGGCGCAGCGCGCGCGCGCTGACAGCGACCGCCATCGCCGAACGGTTCCGCGTCGGCACCAATCATCTCGGCAAGGCGGTGTTCGCCAATACCGCCATCCGCGAGGGTGCGCGGCTGTTCCCCTTCACCGGCCCCCGCCTGCGTGCCGCGCGGGTGCCGCAGCAATTGCTGGGCAACAGCGACCGGTATGTTCAGGTAACGCCCGATGAATATATGGGGCCGTCAGGGCGGATCGACGACCTCGTCAACCATAGTTGCGATCCCAACGCGGGGCTGCGCTTCGCCGACGACGGCGTCTGGCTGGTCGCGCTGCGCGACATCGCGGCGGGCGAGGAAGTGGCGTGGGACTATTCGACCACGCTCAGCGAGAGCAACTGGCACATGCTGTGCCAGTGCCGCGCCCCCGAATGTCGCCGGGTGATCGGCAATTTCGCCGGCCTGCCGCCCGAGCGACAGGAATGGTTCCGCGCCAAGGGGGTCGTCGCCCCCTATCTGCGTCGGCGCGACGACACGACCCTGCCCGATGCGTCGCCATCAGTCGCGGTCGGCGCGGGCAAGGCGTCGATCGGCTTTTGATTCGATCAGGCGGCAGCGCTCGCCTGCATTGCCTCCGCCGCCTGTAGCGTCAGTACCGCATGCGCCCCGCACCCCGGTCCCTCACTCTCCAGCCGCAGCGCGCCGCCCATCGCGACCATCGAATTGGCGCACCAGTGCAGCCCGAGGCCGCCCGACTTGTGCGACCGCGTCGAATAGCCGCGCTGGAACAGCAGCGCAGCCGTAGCCGGGTCGAAGCCTTCGCCGTCGTCCGAAATCGTCACGGTCACGTCGTGCTGCGCCTCGGCGATCGTCACGGTGATCTGCCCCCCCGCCCCGATCCGCGCGGCGATCGATTCGGCCGCGTTGCCGAACAGGTTGCCGATCACCTGGCTCAGAATCACCCGGTTGGCGAGCACCCAATAGGGCTGTGCCGGGAACGAGAAGGCGATCGAATGTTCGCCCGAATAGCGGGCAATCGCGGCGTTGCGCGCGACGATGTCGGTCACGTCGCACGGGTCGAGCGGCGGGCGTTCATGCGCCGCCTGCTGCTGCTCGCCGATGATGTCGAGGACATTGTGCAACGCCGCCCGCCCGATCTCGAGCTGGGCCATGCGCTCGATCCGCGCCGCGCTCGCCGCCTGCGTGGCGGCGGTGATGAACCCGGCCAGCTTGCGCCGCCGTGCCGGGACCACATCGTCGTTGGCCAATTCGGCCACCGCCCGGTCGAGCAGCGCGCGGTCGGCGACCGGTGGCTGGATGAGGCCGTGCGACAGGATCGTGCTGATCGGCGACAAGGCGTTGCGGACATTGTGCATCACCGCCACCGCGCTTTCCGACCGGCCGAGGCGGAACGACTGCGCCTCTAACTGTTCGGACAGGTCGTTCAACTGGCGCAGCATCGCGTTGAAGCTGGTGACGAGCGAGCCGATCTCGTCGTCGCGCCGTTCCTCGCGCAGCACGCGCATCGTGCCCGACGCGCGGACGTCGTGCATGTGCCGTTCGATCCGCGCCAGCGGCCGCAGCACCAGCCGCGCGACGATCCGCGTCAGCACCAGCAGCATGAGCGCAAGCAGCAACACCGTGCCCCCGACCGCCAGCCACAGCATCTGCCGGCCGAGCAGCGTCAGATCGCGCGGCACGGTGAAGGCGGCATCGGCGACCGGGCGACCGTCCGCTCCGGCGATCGGCACCGCGATCGACAGGGTACGCGGCCGCGTGGTCATCCGCCACGCCGTCCCTTGCGTATCGGAGCGGATAACGGCGGGAAGCTGCACCAGCGCCGCCAGTTGCTTCGAGGACATGGCGCGGGCCATCAGCACGAAACCGCGTGGATCGCCGCTGCCGTCGCTGCGCCGGACGCGCGCGACGCCGATCGCGCTCAGCCGGTCGCCCAGCCGGATATAGAAGCTGGCCGAACTGCGCGGCCCCAGTTGCGCGTCGAGATCGATCCCGCCGATCGCCTTCACCAGTTGCGCGCGCATCGCCGGCACGTCACGCCCCGCCGCCTGATCGACCCAGCGCGCGATCACGATGCGGCGGTCGGGCGCGACATAGGCCATACCGTCCATGCCGAGATTGGCCATCGCCAGCACCGAAAAACTGTCGCGCTCGAACGCGGCACTGGGCGCGGCCATATAGGCATAGCTGTCGTTCCAGTCGCCATAGTCGCGCGACGCGCTTTCGACCTTGCCGGCGAATTCGCGCAGCGCCGCGCGGGTCCGCTCGACATGGCCCTGCACCGCCTGCTCCTCCAGCCGGTCGAAACTGGGGGTGATGACCGCGGCCAGCATCACCATGATCGCGACCGCGCCGATCACGCCCGCGGCACTCAGCATCCAGATGAGCTTGCCGCCGAGCGAGCGCGGACGGGGCAGCCGCACCCGCCGGAACCGCGCGGTCATCCGCCGTAGGTGCCGGTGGCGGGCAGCGCCGCGCCGGTCAGGCCGTTGTTGGCAAGCTCGATCGCCACCGGGCCGGCAACCGGGCGCGAGAGATAATAGCCTTGCAGATGCGAACAGCCGGCAACCCGCAGCGCCTGCACCTGCGCATCGGTTTCCACCCCTTCGGCCACGACTTCGAGGCCCAGCGCGCGGCCGAGATGGATGATCGAATGGACGATCGCCGCGCTCTCGCGCTCGCGGCCCATGCCGTCGATGAAGCTGCGGTCGATCTTCAGGCAATCGAGCGCGAACTTGCGGATGTTGTACAGCGACGAATAGCCGGTGCCGAAATCGTCGAGCGCGATGCGGAAGCCCATCTGCCTGAGCTTGTAGAGCGTTTCCGCCGCGCGTTCGGCATTGTCGAAGATCGCGGTTTCGGTGATCTCGATCTGCAGCCGGTTGGGCGGCAGGCCGGTATGCTGCACCTTTTCGAGCACATGGCCGACGAAATTCTGCCGCCGAAACTGGCGGGGGCTGAAGTTGACCGAGACATATTGCCCCGGCCAGTTGGGCAGCATGGCCAGCGCGGTATCGAGCACCCAGTCGCCCAGCTCGTGGATCAGGTTCGATTCCTCGGCGATCGGAATGAACATCGCCGGGCTGATCGCGCCATAGGTCGGGCTGTTCCAGCGCAGCAGCGCCTCGAACGCGACGACGTCCAGCGTGTTGCGCGACACGATCGGCTGATAGACGAGGCTCAGTTCGCCATTGGCGATCGCTTCGGCAAGGCCACTTTCGATCTGGCGGCGGAAGCGGATCGATTCGTCCATGCTGTCGTCGAACACGCGCACCACCCCGCGCCCCGAACGCTTGGCTTCGTTCAGCGCGAGGTCGGCGCGACGCATGACGTCGACGGGTTCGCGCCCGGTATCGCCTTCGACGATGACCACGCCGACCGACGCCGCGCCCTGCACCGAATGGCCGAACACCCGGAAACTGGTCGAACAGGCAAGGACCAGCCGCTCGCAGCGCATCACCGCATCATCCTCGCCGGTGACGGGCATCAGCACGCCGAACTCGTCGCCGCCCAGCCGGGCGACGAATCCTTCGCCCGCGACCTGTTCGGTCAGGATCGTACAGGTCATGCGGATCAGCTCGTCGCCCGCCAGATGGCCGAGCGTGTCGTTGACCAGCTTGAACCGGTCGAGATCGATCATCGCCATCGCGAAGGTCTCGGCCCCACGCACCTGTTCGGTCAGCGCGCGCAGGAACGCGAGGCGGTTGGGCGCCTCGGTCAGCACGTCGTGGTTGGCCATGTGGATGGCCTTGCTCTCGTTCGCCGCCAGTTCGAGCGCCTGTTCCTCCAGTTGCTCGACCTTCGCCGCCAGCGCGGCGCGCATGTCGGCCAGTTCGCGGTCGGACTGCCAGCGGTGCGACAGCGCGGTCGCCATCTGGCGGATTTCCTCCACCTCGAACGGCTTGGCGAGATAGAAGATCTTGTCCGCCGGGCCGGCGGCGCGGCTGATCTCCAGCGGGGAGAAGTCGGAATAGCCGGTGACGATCACGATCTGCACATCGGGGTCGAGCGCGCGGATGCGGGTCGCCGTCTCGCGCCCGTCGATGCCGGGCGGCATCCGCACGTCGATGAACGCGACGGCGAAGCGATCACCCTCCGCGATACCGCGTTCGACCGCCGCGACCGCGTCCAGCCCCTGGGTATGGTGGATCAGCCGGAAATCGGGCTCATCGGCCGCGACCGTCGCCTCGACGTCGTCGAACAGCTCGGCGGCCATCGCGCCCAGCATATCGGCGGTGTCGTCGCGCCGGAACGACCGGCGATAGGCGTCATGGACCGCCGATTCGTCGTCCACGATCAAGATCCGCACTATGCCCGCTCCCGTCTCGAAACTCATGGGTATCGAGGTAGGCGGACAGGGTTAAATGCGGGTTAAGCAGGGTTCGTAACCGCGATGCCCTGCCCCGCCGACAGGACGGACCGCCGCCGGGCGCCCGATCGCCACCCCCTGCTTGCACCCGACGGAACAACGCGATAAGGCGCACGCATCGCTGGTGGAAACCATAGCGATCGACGGCGGGACCGCATGGCGCTCCCCACCCGTTGCGGGTGTAGCTCAATGGTAGAGCAGAAGCTTCCCAAGCTTACGACGAGGGTTCGATTCCCTTCACCCGCTCCAACCGACCGTCAGTCAGGGCTTATCCCGTCGGGATCGAAGAACGCGGCGCGCAGCGGCAGGGTCGCGGCGCCGATCGCGGCAGCGTCGCCGTCGATGACCGAGGATATGATCCGGGGGGCAGGCCGGTGATGGCCGCGGCGTTCCGGGTTGGTGAAGCGGACCCGATCGATGATTCGCGCGGCCAAGGCGGGGGGCAGGCGTCCGCCCAGCACGATCATCGCCGGGTCGGCCACTGCCGAGATCGCGGACACCACCAGATCGAGCGAGGGGATGCTGCGGTCGAGCCAGACGCCGACCGCCGGATGGTCGACGTCGAACGCGGCGAGCATCGAATGCAGGTCGGGATAGGCGGTCCCCATCGCGGCGAAGGTCAGCCGTAGCGCCTCGAGGTTCGGCTGCGGCCAGTCGACCGGCAGGATCGACGCAAATTCGCCGGCGTTGCCATGGCTCCCACGCAACGGCAGCCCCTGCGCGATGATGCCGCCGCCGAACCCGGCCGAGAAATAGAGATAGGCGAAGTCGCGCACGCTGCGACCGTGGCCGAGCATCGCCTCGCCGATCGCGGCGACGTTGCCGTCGTTGTCGATCCACACCTTTTGCCCGAGCGCGTCGGCCAATATCGTGTCGAGTGGGACCAGCGCCCATGGATCGAGCAGCCGTGGCGGGTTGAGCCGCGCGCCATCGCCGATGAAATAGCCGGTGACGCCAATCCCGATGCCGACCAGCGTCGCCGGATCGCGGCCTGCGTCGGCGACGGCATGGTCGATCATCCGGCGGATCTGGTGGCAGGCGCGATCGATGCCGGTGTCGACCAGCCGCTCGGTCCGCGCCGCCTCAACGGTGCCGGCCAGATCGAGCAGCACGAGCGAGACGGCATCGGTCATCACCGACAGCCCGACCGCGAACGCCGCGCCCCCCTCCAGCGCCAGCTTGGCGGCGGGCTTGCCGCGACCGGCGGCGATCGGGGCGGCTTCGTGCAACAGGCCGCGCGCGATCAGCGGTTCGACCAGCCGGGTGATCGAATGGGGGGCAAGCCCGGTCAGTCGTGCAAGGTCGGCGCGGCTGGAAGGCCCCAGCCGCGACAGCAAATCCATGACCAGCCGTTCGTTGGCGGTCGCGGTCCGTCGGCCATCGTCCCGAAGAAAATGGGCTGGAAACGCCCCGGCGGTGATCCCGTTCATCGGCCTGAAAAGCGGCGTCGGCGCACCGCTGTCAAGCACGACCGTATCGGGATCGCCGCCGGGCCGGCGCTCAGCGGAGCCAGCGGACCTTGTAGAGCCGCATGCCCGGCGTTTCGATCCGACGCGGCGCGGCCATGGCGCGGTTGGCGACGGTGAAGCCGTGCGCCCACCAGCTTTCCTCGGCCTGCACCCATGCGGTCGCACGGGCCGACACGCTGACCGACTTGACCTTCAGCTTCGGGTTGAGCGCCGCGATCGGCGTGAACCGGCCGCGCGCCGGATCGAAGGTCCATGCGCCATCGTCGGTGGTGACGACATAGCCGCCATCGGGAGTCGGCGACAGGTCATGCCCGTCGCGCCGCCCCGGCAACGTCCAGCGCTGCGTTTCGACGAGTTGCGGGGTGGCCGCGCGCGGATCGAACGAGAACGCCTGCACCATGTCGTGCGACAGCGCGAACAGCCGCTTGCGGCGGGCGTCCCACACCGCGCCATGGCCCGAGGGCAGCGGCAGGGTGAGCAGCGGGGTTTCGCTCTGCGACAGGCGGTAGAGTTCCAGCCGGTCGCCGCGCGGATGGATCGACAGCGCGACGGCGGCATAGCCGCCGGGCAGCAGGTCGGCCGAATGCGCCATCGGCGCGGTCGCGCGGAACCGGACCTTGCCGGTCGCCCGGTCGACCAGCACCACCCCGCCGGTCGAGGCGGTGACGAGGATCGCCCGGCCACCGTCGACCGGCTTGCAGTCGTCGATATGCGCCAGCAGCTTCGTGCGATAGGCGGCGGGCAGATCCTCGGCCGCCGCCGCGCTCCAGCGCCAGGTTTCGACCACCGATTCGCCGCTCACCCGATATTCGCGAATCTGATCGTCGCCACAGGCATAGAGCCGCTCCGATGCGGCGGCGGGTCCGTGCGCCATCATCCCGGCAAGCGCCATCAGCATCTTCGACGTCATCATTTTTCCCGTTCCCATCCAATCATGTTTGCGTCTTCCCATACCGTCACAGTTATGTCACCTATAGTGAATAATAACCGCCCGACCAGATCGGGGATAGAGGGGAAACACCATGAAACTGTTCGTTACGACACGCGCGATCCTGTTGCTGTCATCGGCCATCGCCGCGCCCGCCATGGCGCAGGGCGTGCCGCCCGCGCCCGCCGCCGGCACGCCGCAGGACGAGGCCGAAGGCGAGATCGTCGTCACCGGCGCGCCGCTTCAGGCGCTGCGCGAGATCGAGGCGAAGCGCACGATCGCCGTCATTTCGGACAGCATCAGCGCCGACGAGATCGGCACGCTGCCCGACTTCGGTCTGGGCGAGGCGCTGACCCGCGTGCCGGGTGTTTCGACCGTGCAGAACAACGCGCGCGGCGAAGCGCAATTCCTGTCGATTCGCGGCCTCAACGCCGACTACAACCTCGTCCAGATCGACGGCGTGACGCTGCCCGCCAACGAGGTCGGCCGCCGCAACGTCTCTCTCGACGTCATCCCCTCGTCGCTCGCCTCACGGGTCGAGGTGTACAAGTCGGTCAACGCCGCGATGAACGGCAACGCGATCGGCGGGGTTGCCAACCTGCGCACGCGCAGCGCGTTCGACAATGGCGGCAAGGGCTTCCTCGGCGGGCGTTTCGACATCGGCACCTGGGACTATCGCCGGGTCCGCGCCGATGCGACCCCGTCGGGCCAGGCCGAACTGATCGCCGCCGCCACCTTCGGCCCCGAGCGCAAGTTCGGCTTCGTCGTGTCGGCCAGCTATTTCCGCCGCGACTCGGCCTCGCTCAATTCGGCGACCGACAATTATCTGTATTTCGATCCGGCGACGGGCGGGCGGCTGACATCGCCGGCGAACGACGTGTCGAATGCCCTCGTCGCGCCGGATCGCCGCCGCTGGCTGCACTATGACAACGTCCGTCAGCGCTACGGCGCGTTCGGCAAGCTGGAATTCGACGACCATATCCTGTTTCGCGCCGCGTTCACGCTGGCCGACTTCCGCCACACCAACGACGAGGAGCGCCAGTCGAACATCGTCATCGCCAATACTGCGGTGACGGCGGCCACCAACCGCTACACCAACTTCGCCGACGTGACGGCAAGCGGCGGATCGGTGGCCAATGCCAATGCGCAGGTCGATCTGGCGCAGTTCGCCCAGCAACGCCGGGTGCGCTACGGCGACTTCCATGCCGAACTGACCCCCGCCGACACCGTCCGTGCCGATTTCGGCGTCAACTATGCGGTGTCGACCTATCGTCAGGATGCGACGCTCGCGACCTATCGCATCGCCAATACGCCGAACCTCGCCTATCGCTATGCGATCACGCCCGGCGACTTTCCCCGCTTCACCTTCGCCAATGCCGGCTATGCCTTCGATCCGGCCAATTACCGCCAGTTCGAATATGGCACGACCGCCGACAACAACCGCGAACGCGCGCTGACCGCGCAGGCCAATCTGGGCGTCAACATGACGGCCGAAGAACGTGGCTGGGGCGTCCAGACCGGAGCCTATGCCCGGTTCCTCAACCGCCGCTACGATTTCACCGTCCTGAATTTCCGCCCGCTGTCGACGAGCAATTTCCTGCTGTCGGCAGTCGACGATCCCGATGCGCGCTTCTCCGCCTATAACAGCGGCAACCAGCCGATGCTGTTCGTCGACCCCCGGCTCGCCGCCGATTTCTTCGCCGCCAACGGCAGCGGCTTCAGCGCGAATACCGCCAACACCTCGGCCAGCCTGACGCCCGACTATTCGCTGGGCGAGGACATTCTCGCGGGCTACGTCATGACGCGCTACGCGACCGATGCGATCGAGGTGACGAGCGGAGTACGCTACGAACAGACCGACCTGCGCACCACCTCGACCTCCAGCAACACGCGGGCCGGCGTCACCAGTTTCGTGTTCGGTCAGCGCGAGCAGGATTACGGCTATTGGCTGCCCTCGGCACAGGTGAACTGGAACGTCAGCGACCGGTTCAAGCTGCGCGCCGCCGCCAGCCGGACGCTCGGCCGCCCCAATTACGACGATCTGGCGGCGCGCGAGGTCGTGTCGATCTTCTCGCAGGCCGATGGCGGCGGGCGGACGATCACCAGCGGCAATCCCGACCTGAAACCGCGTCTTGCCAGTAACTATGACATCAGCGCCGAATTCTATGTCGACCGCGACATCCTGTTCTCCGCCGGGCTGTTCCTGAAGGACATCCGGAACGAGATCCTGACCGCGCGCAATCAGGCGATCGAGACGGTCGACGGCACGCCCACGCTGGTCACGCGCATCCGTCCGGTCAACGGCAGCACGTCGCAGATCAAGGGGGTGGAGCTGAACGCGGTGGTGTCGCGGATGCGCTTCCTGCCCGGCCCGCTCGCCGGCTTCGGCTTTTCCGCCAACGTCACGCTGCTCGATCCGACGCCGCCGAGCGTGGTGTCGCCGAACGGCCTGGGCACGCGGCAATTGTCCGGCCTGTTCGAAAGCGCCAACACCGTCGCCAACGCCAAGCTGTTCTATACCGCCGGACCGGTGCAGGTGCAGGGTGCGTGGAACCACCTGTCGCCCGTCCTCTTCTCGGTTTCCACGTCCGATCCGTTGCAGGACCGGCGCTATGCGACCAGCGACCTGTTCGACGCGCAGATCCGCCTGAAGCTCGACCGTCGCTTCACCATCGTGGCGCAGGGCAAGAACCTGACCAACTTCCGCCCGCAGCGCCTGTTCGGACCGGGCTTCGGACTGCTGCGCGAGGAGATCAACAACGGGCGCGCCTTCTACATCGGCGCGCTGGTCCGCTACTGATGCGGTACACGGTCCTGCTGCCGTTGCTCGCGCTGGCGGCGCCCGCCGCCGGGCAACCTTATCTGGCCGGGCCGGGCGTCGCGTTGCGCGACGTCCTGCCGCAGCCGCCCGTGACCGGATCAAGCGAGGACGCAGCCGATCGCGCGACGTTCCGGGCGACCCGGTCGCAGGAGGGCACGCCGCGCTGGCGACAGGCGATCGCGGACGTCGATGAAAGCACCCCCGCCATGCTCGCGGACTTCACGGCGGCGGCGGGCCAGCCGCTGTCGCTCGAGGCGACGCCGGTGCTGGCAAGGTTGCTGACGCGGATGCGCGGCGACGTGGCGGCGGCGGTGAACGTCGCCAAACGCGGTTATGCCCGCCGCCGCCCGTTCCTGGTCGATGCCGGTGCGATCTGCCAGCCGCGCGCCGCGCTGGAGAACAGCTACGATTATCCCTCGGGCCATACGGCATGGGGCACGTCGGTCGCGCTGGTGCTGGCCGAACTGTTGCCCGCGCGGGCGAGCGACATCCTCGCGCGGGGCCGGGAATATGGCGAAAGCCGGATCATCTGTGGCGCGCATAATGCCAGCGCGGTCGCCGCCGGGCGGCAGGCGGCGGCGGCGATGGTCGCTCGGCTGCACGGCGATGCCGGATTCCGGCGTGACCTCGACGCCGCGCGGCGCGAGCTGGACCCGGCGTTGCGCATCATGGCACGGATCGCCGATCCCGCCGCCGGCCCGGTCGTGATCGCCCATCGCGGCTGCCATGCCACGATCAGGGGCCTGGGCAGCGCACCCGAAAACTCGCTGGCGGCGCTGGAGCATTGCGTCGCCAAGGGGATCGACGTGATGGAAACCGACGTGCGGATGACGCGCGACGGGCATCTGGTGATGATCCACGACGCCACCGTCGACCGGACGACCGACGGGCACGGCCGGGTCGCCGACCTGACGCTCGCGCAGATTCAGGCGCTGCGGCTGCGCGACGATCTCGGCGGGGCCGGTGCGGCGCTGACCGACCGCCGGGTCGTGACGCTCGACACGATGCTCGCGGCGGCGGCGGGGCGGATCGTCCTCAACCTCGACGTCAAGGATTCGGTTTACATCGAAGTAATCGAGGCGGTGCGGCGCGCCGGGGCCGAGGGGCGGGTGCTGGTGAAGGCGACGGCGGGGATCGCCAGCCCGCCGCTCGCCGGGCTGGCGCCCTATGCCGCCGTCCCGTTCATGCCGATGCTGTCGGGCACCACCGATCTGGCGCAGGTGATCGAACGCCAGTCGCAGGCGACGGTCCGCCCGGTCGGCTATGAGATTCCGCGCATGGCGCTGTCGGACCTCGCCAGTGTCGTGGAAGCCGCGCGCAAGGCCGGCGGGCGACTGTGGGCGAACAGCCTGTGGGAAGGCTTCGTGAGCGGCATCGGTGGCGATACCGCCGCGCTGGCCGATCCCGATGCGGTATGGGGGCGGCTGATCCGGGGCGGCGTCTCGATGATCCAGAGCGATCATCCCGCCGAACTGCACGATTTCGTCGTCGGCCGGGCGCGTTCGGCTGCGGCGCATTGAGTGGCGGTGCCAGCCCGCTCCCCCTCCCCGCCACCCATTCAGGATACTTGCGTGGGTGGCGGGGAAGGGGAGCGGGCTGGCACTGACCCGAAACTCGCACTTTCGCGAGTTTTCAAACCGACTCCGAACCGTCCGCCGCGCCGCATGATTCCCGTCGCCCGCCGGTCGCGCCTGCGCTAAGGGCCGGTCCGGTGGCGACGCAGGTGATTCAGGAACGATATTCCGCGCAGGCGCCCGTACCGCTGCGCCGGCGCGTGGCGACGCTGGCGCTGGTCGTCGGCATCCACCTGCTGATCCTGTGGCTGCTGCTGCACATCGCGCCGACGATCATGTCGCCGCCGCCCGGCCCCGAATCGGCGCTGGTGGTCGACATGCTGCCCGCCGACCGGGTCGCCCCGGCCGCCGCCCCGGCGAAACAGGCGGCGCGCAAGGCGGCATCGGGCAGCGCCGCGACCGCAGCCCCGGTCGAGCGGGTCGCCCCCCCGCCCGACATTCCGCCGCCCCCGCCGGTGCCGACCGCGCCCAGCGACGACATCTGGTCGCGGGTGATCCCGATGACCGGGCGCGACTTCGCCCGTGCCGCGATCGCCCCGGGCAAGAGCGCGGCGACCGAGGGGGCCGGGAGCGGTGCCGCCAAGGGCGACAGCGGCGATGGCGACGCGGTGGCCGATGCCGGCGGCGGCAGCGGCGGCGGCGACCGGCTCTATGCCGCCGACTGGTATCGCCGCCCGACCCATGCCGAGCTGTCGACCTATCTGTCGCCGCGCGCCCAGCCCGGCTGGGGCGAGATCGCGTGCCGCACCATCCCGAACAATCAAGTCACCGACTGCCGCGAGATCGGCCAGTCGGCGCGGGGATCGGGGCTGGCCGGCGCGGTGCGGCAGGCGGCGTGGCAGTTCCGCATCGTGCCGCCGCGCGTCGGCGGCAAGCCGCTGATCGGGGTGTGGGTCCGCATCCGCATCACCTATTCGGACAAGGGCGCGGCGGTGGAGTGAGGCCGCCGCGCATCCTTGCCCTCCCCCGCCCCAACGGCTAGTCGGCAGGCGTTTACCTTCCTCGCACACCGGGTCGCTTCCATGTCCGCATTGTTCCGCATCACCCTCCCCGACGGCGCCGTCCGCGAGGTGACGCCGGGCACTACCCCTGCCGACATCGCCGCCGCGATCTCGCCGGGGCTGCGCAAGGCGGCGATCGCCGCCAGGGTCGACGGACAGGTGCGCGATCTCAACCGCCCGTTCGACGGCGACGCCGCGCTGGCGCTCGTGACCGCGAAGGACGAGAGCGACGCGCTCGAACTCCACCGCCACGACTTCGCGCACGTTCTGGCCGAAGCGGTGCAGACGCTCTATCCCGGCACGCAGATCACCTTCGGCCCGGCGACCGACGACGGCTTCTACTATGACTTCGCCCCCGCGCCGGGCCGCGGCATGTTCACCGACGAGGATCTGCCGCTGATCGAGGCCGAGATGCGCCGGATCATCGCGCGCGGCGAAAAGTTCGTGCGCGAGGTCGTGACGCGCCAGCAACTGATCGACCGCTGGACCGCACAGGGCGAGACGTTCAAGGCCGAGTGGGCCGCCGAACTGCCCGAGGGCGAGGAACTGACGATCTATCGCCAAGGCGAATGGCTCGACATGTGTCGCGGGCCGCACCTCGAATCGACCGCCAAGCTCGATCCGGCGGCATTCAAGCTGACCCGCGTGTCGGGGGCCTATTGGCGCGGCGATCAGAAGAACGCGATGCTCAGCCGCATCTACGGCACCGGCTGGCTGTCGAAGAAGCAGCTCGACGCGCATCTGACGCGACTGGAGGAGGCCGCCAAGCGCGACCACCGCAAGCTGGGCGCGGAAATGGACCTGTTCCATCTCCAGAGCGAGGCGCAAGGGTCGGTGTTCTGGCACCCCAAGGGCTATATGATGTGGCGGCAGCTTGAGGCGTATATGCGCCGCCGGCTCGACGCGACCGCCTATCAGGAAGTGAAGACGCCGCAGTTGATGGACGCGCGGCAATGGGAACAGTCGGGCCACTGGGGCAAATATCGCGAGAACATGTTCGTCGTTCCCGACGAGATCCCCAATACCGAGGATGAGGGCGCGATCCTGAGCGGCGATGCCGATCTGATGGCATTGAAGCCGATGAACTGCCCGGCGCACGTCCTGATCTTTCGTCAGGGGATCAAGTCGTACCGCGACCTGCCGATCCGCATGGCTGAATTCGGCTGCTGCCACCGCAACGAGCCGCACGGCGCGCTCCACGGCATCATGCGCGTGCGCCAGTTCACGCAGGACGACGCGCACATCTTCTGCCGCGAGGATCAGTTGGTGCAGGAGGTCCGCGACTTCTGCGAGCTGCTCGACTCGGTCTACCGCGATCTGGGTTTCACCGACTATGCGGTGAAGCTGGCGCTGCGCCCGGACAAGCGCTTCGGCTCCAACGACATGTGGGACAAGGCCGAGGCCGAACTGCGCGAGGCGGTGCTGTCGTCGACCCTGTCCGACGACATCAAGGACAAGTTCGAGGAACTGCCCGGCGAAGGCGCCTTCTATGCCCCGAAGCTGGAATTCCACCTGACCGACGCGATCGGTCGGACGTGGCAGGTCGGCACGATCCAGTCGGACCGGGTGCTGCCCGAACGACTCGACGCGACCTATGTCGGCGAGGACGGCAACCGCCACCGCCCGGTGATGCTCCACCGCGCGATCCTCGGCACGTTCGAACGCTTCCTCGGCATCCTGATCGAACATCACGCCGGGCGCATGCCGATGTGGCTATCGCCGGTACAGGCGGTGGTGGCGACGATCGTGTCCGACGCCGACGACTATGCCAACGAGGTCGCCGCCGCGCTGAAAGCCGCCGGCATCCGCGTCGAAACCGACCTGCGCAACGAGAAGATCAACTACAAGGTGCGCGAACATTCGCTGGCCAAGGTCCCGGCGCTGGTGGTGGTCGGCAAGCGCGAGGCGGAGGAACGCACCGTCGCGCTGCGCCGTCTGGGCAGCCAGGGACAGCAGGTAATCGCGCTGGACGAACTGGTCGCGATGCTCCGGCAAGAGGCGCTGGCACCCGATCTTGCGCGGAACCTTTCGTAACCGCGCAAGATTGATTATATAGGTCTTTGGTCAACTACAGGAGCAGCACCTATCCGTCCGCCCATGATGCGACGCCCCAATGCGCCGCCGCCGATGAACGGCCCCCGATTCAACGAATTCATCCAGTCGCCCAAGGTCCGCGTGATCGACCATGAGGGTGAGAATCTGGGTGTGATGTTCACGCGCGCCGCCATCGAGGCCGCTGCCGAGGTCGGGCTCGATCTGGTCGAGGTATCGCCGAACGCCGATCCGCCGGTCGCCAAGTTCCTCGACGTCGGCAAGTTCAAGTACGAGGCGCAGAAGAAGGCGAACCTCGCCCGCAAGACCCAGAAGACGCAGGAGATCAAGGAGATCAAAATGCGTCCGAACATCGACGATCATGATTATGATACGAAGATGAAGAAGGTCGAGGAATTCATCGGCGAGGGCGACAAGGTCAAGGTGACGATGCGCTTCCGTGGTCGCGAGCTGAGCCACGGCCAGCTCGGCATGGCGGTGTTGCAGCGCGTTGCCGAGGCCCTGCACGAGATCGCCAAGGTCGAAGCCTATCCGCGCATGGAAGGCCGCCAGATGCTGATGGTGCTCGCGCCCAAGTAAGCCTCTGCCGCCGGTTTCCGGTCGCTTCGAAAAACCGTCATGTCCCCACGCGCGGACATGACGGTTTTTTAATGTCTCCGTTGCTTGACGCCCGCCGCCGCCGGGCGCATCTGCCCGCCCGAACGGTCCCGCCGTGGTCCGTTCGACTCCGCCAACGTCCCGAGAATGGGTCCATGTCCGACAACGATTCCAGTCGATCGACCGCGCCGCATCGGCCGCTTCCGCCACTCGCCTGATCGTTTCGGGGGGTGCGCGCGAACCGGCCGATGCGGCCGGTCGTCCCGCGCGAGGTACTCCCCGATGAACACCACCCTCCGGTTCCTGACCGATCCCTTCCGCCGTGCCGTGCCCGTGCGCGATCCCAATGCCGCGTTCGACGACACGATGACGCTGGGCGAACGCCTTGCCGACCGGGTCGCCGCGATCGGCGGGTCGTGGGGCTTCATCTCGTCGTTCTGCCTGTTCCTGATCGGCTGGGCGGTGCTCAACACGATCGTGCTGGGGACACGCGCGTTCGATCCGTTTCCGTTCATCTTCCTCAACCTGATGCTGTCGATGCTGGCGGCATTGCAGGCGCCGATCATCATGATGAGCCAGAACCGGCAGGCGGCGAAGGACCGGCTGGAAGTGCGGCTCGATTACGAAACCAACCTGCGGGCCGAGGCGCAGATCAACCGGTTGCTCGAAGAGGTCGCCGCGATCCGCGCCGAACTGGCGGGCGCGACGCCGGTGCGACAGGTCGCCTGACGCACCGGAAACCTTGGCCGACATATTGTTTTGGGACGATCGTCGGGGCCGCGTATACTCGCGCCGCGATGCGTGGGGGGCGGCAACGCGACTCGCCGGTACAGGTCCTGGCCGCAATCTCGGAGGATTGCATGAGGCATCTTGGTTTGGGCGTCGCATTGGCGGCGATCGTTCTTCCCGCGGCGGCATCGGCGCAAAGCGTGTTCGACGGACGGTGGCGGGTCGATCTGGGCAGCACCCAGATTCCGACGAAGCCGTGGGTCCTGACGCTGAACAAGACCGGCTATCGCTGTGTCAGTTGCAGCACGCCATGGGGCATTCCCGCCGACGGAAGCTTCCACCGCGTCGCCGGCCAGAACTATTTCGACGAAGCCGCGCTGAAACAGATCGATCCGCGCACCGTCGAATTCCACTATCGCAAGGGCGGGCGACTGGTCGAAACCGACCGGATCAGCGTGTCCGCCGATGGCAAGACGCTGACCTCGGTCGATACCGACCTTGCCACCGCCAATGGCCAGCCCGCCATCTATCGCAGCACCGCACGGCGGAGCGCGGCGGGCGCGCCCGGATCGCATGTGCTGGGCGGAAGCTGGGTCACGACCTCGTTCGACAAGGGGTCCGACAACACGATGACGGTGACGATGCGGCTGGAGGGCGATCGTTTCTCGTTCGCCGACGGCACCGGATCGCACTATGTCGCGACGTTCGGTGGCCCACCGGTCAAGGTCGAGGGCGACATCGCCGGGCGGATGATCGCGGCCAGGCGGCTCGGTGCCCATGCGGTCCAGCTCGATTCGTCGATCGGCGGCAAGGCGGACAGCCGGATGATCGTGACGGTTACGCCGGACGGCAAGAAGATGAACGTCGAATCGACCAATCTGAAGCAGGGCACGACGGCCCGCTTCGTCGCCTACAAGCAATGACCCCGGCCGGGGGTGGCTCAGTCGCCGCCCCCGCAGCCTCCGCCGTCGCTGCCGCCGCAATCCGACGATCCGCCGTTGCCCCCGTCGCTCCATGCGCCGTCGGAGACGAACCAGTCGCCGCCGCTGGCTGCACGGCGGGGCCGGTCGCGATGAATCCAAGATGCGATGAAGGCGGTGGCCAGCACCACGGCGATGACTGCGATCAGCAGCAGGAACGGCAGGTCCATGGCCGGATGCTGCCCCAATCCCCATCGATCCGCAAGGGATTAAACGAAGCCCGCGAACTCCTTGCCCGCCGCCGCGTCGAGCATCCGCCGCTCCAGCGATTTCAGCCGCAACTGCCCGGTGATCCGGTCGCCGGTCAGATCGGTGACGTAAAAGGTGTCGACCGCGCGTTCGCCATAGGTCGCGACATGCGCCGAATGCAGCGTGACCTTCGACTGGAACAGCGCCTGCGCCAGATGGTGGAGCAGCGCCGGCCGGTCGCGGGCATTCACCTCGATCACGGTGAAGCGGTTCGATGCGGCATTGTCGATCAGCACGTTCGGCTCGATCGGGAACGCTTCGGCGCGCGGCCGCGACAGCGGCTTGGCGGCCAGCCGGTCGCCCAGCTTCATCCGGTTGGCGAGCGCGTCGCCGATCGTCTTCTTCAACCGTTCGAGCTGCCCCGCCTCGTCGAACGGCCCGCCCAGCGGATTCTGGACGAGGAAATTGTCGAGCGCCATGCCGGTGCGGGTGGTGTGGATACGCGCGTCGATGATGTTGCCGCCGGCCGCATGGATCGCCCCGGCGATGCGATAGAACAGCCCGGGGTGATCGGCGGCATGGACCGTCACCAGCGTCGCGCCGCGATCCTCGTCGACGCTGGTTTCGATCGACAGGCGGATGTCGCCGGCGTGATCGACCATCCGTGCGTTGGCGACGATCACGTCGTCGGGCTCGGCGATCCAATAGGCCGGCGGCAGGTGGCGGACATAGGCGGCCAGCGTCTCGCGGTCCCAGCCGAGCGCCGCGCGCAGCGTCTCCTGCTTCTCGGCGATGCGCTCGTCGCGGCCACGCTGCTTGTGGCCGAGGCGCAGGACCTCTTCCGCCGTTTCGAACAGGGTGGTGAGCAACTGGCGCTTCCACCCGTTCCACGTCCCCGGCCCGACCGCGCGAATATCGACGACGGTCAGCACCAGCAGCATGCGCAGCCGCTGCGGCGACTGCACCACGCCGGTAAAGTCGAGGATCGTCTTGAAATCGCTCAAGTCGCGCTTGAACGCGGTGGCCGACATCAGCAGGTGGTGGCGCACCAGCCATGCGACCGTCTCGGTTTCGGCCGGGGTGAGCCCCAGGCGCGGGCACAGCCGCTCGGCGACTTCGGCGCCGAGGATCGAATGGTCGCCGCCGCGCCCCTTGGCGATGTCGTGGCACAGCACCGCGACGAACAGCGCGCGCCGCTGCACGATCCCGCCGAACAGCGCGGTGGCGAGCGGGTGCTCGTCGCGACAGATGCCGCGCTCGACCTGCGACAACAGCCCGATCATGCGGATGGTATGCTCGTCCACCGTATAGTGGTGGTACATGTCGAACTGCATCTGCGCGACGATGCGGCCGAAATCGGGAATGAACCGGCCGAACACCCCCGCCTCGTTCATCCAGCGCAGCACCAGCTCGGGATCGCGCGGGGAGGTCAGCACGTCGAGGAACAACTGGTTGGCGCGCGGATGTGAGCGGACGTGCCCCGCGAGGCGGGCATCGCGCGACGCCGCGCGCATCGCCAGCGGATGGATTTCGAGGCTGTGGAGATCGGCCAGCGCGAAGATCTCGATCAGCCGGACCGGGTCCTCGGCGAAGAAATTGTCCTTGGGCAGCGCGAGGCGCCCGCGATCGAGCACGAAGCCATGCAGCCGGCGCGGCCGCCGCCGCAACCGGGGCAGGCCGAACCGGCTGCCGCGCGCGGCATAGGTTTCGTCGAGATGGCTGAGGAACATGCCGGTCAGGTCGCCGACCCGCTTGGCCTGCAGGAAGTAGAACTGCATGAACCGTTCGACCCGCGATTTGCCGACCCGGTCGCTGTAGCGCATCCGCGTCGCGATCTCGGTCTGCACGTCGAAGGTCAGCCGCTCCTCGGCCCGCCCGGTGATGAGGTGGAGGTGACAGCGCACCGCCCACAGGAAATCCTCGGCGCGATTGAACTTGCGCAGCTCGGGCGCGCTCAGCAACCCGGCGTGTACCAGATCGGCGGCGCGGCGGACGTTATAGGCGTATTTGCCGATCCAGAAGAGCGCGTGAAGGTCGCGCAGGCCGCCCTTCCCCTCCTTCACATTGGGTTCGACGACATAGCGGGTGTCGCCCATCCGCTTGTGCCGCGCGTCGCGTTCGGACAGCTTCTCGGCGATGAAGGTCCGCGCGGTCCCTTCCTGCACCTCCGCCTTGAAGCGGCGCGCCGCCTCGGCATAGAGCGCGGTGTCGCCCCAGACATAGCGCGCCTCGACCAGTGCGGTGCGCACCGTCGCGTCGCCCTTGGCCTGGCGCACCATCTCGTCGAGCGAGCGCGACGAATGGCCGACCTTCAGCCCCAGATCCCATAGCGCGTAGAGCAGCGATTCGATGACCTGTTCGGACCATGGCGTCTGCTTCCACGGGGTCAGCACGCCGATGTCGACGTCCGAATGCGGGGCCATCTCACCCCGGCCATAGCCGCCGACCGCGATCAGCGTCATCCGCTCGGCGGCGGTCGGGTTGGGGTTGGGATGGACCCGGCCGACGATCACCTCCGACAGCGCCAGAAGGATGACGTCGGTCAGCCACGCATAGGCCGCCGCCGTTTCCAGCCCGTGACCCGGCCGGTCGCGAAAGCGCCGTTCGATCTCGGCGCGGCCGCGTGCCAGCGCGTCGCGCAGCACGGCGGTCGCCGCGCGGCGCAATGCCGCACGGTCGCTGTCGTCGGGGATCGCCGCCAGTGCCGCCGCCAGCGCCTGCGGATTCGCGATCGCCTGGGGATCGGGAATCCGTTCGAAGCGCGGCGGCGTCGCCAGATCGGTCGGGGCGGGGTCGGTCAGGCGTCGCCCTCCGGCGCCTTGGCCACGCCGACCAGCGCTGGGCGCAGCAACCGGTCGCGGATCATGTAGCCGGTCTGGATTTCCTGCACGACGGTGCCGGGGGCGGCATCCTTCGACGGCACCTCGAACATCGCCTGGTGGCGGTTCGGATCGAGCGACTCGCCGACCGCGTTCATCTTCGTGATGCCATGGCGGCTGAACACGCTCTCCAGCTCGCGGCCGGTCGCTTCCAGCCCGGTGACGAGGCCCTTCATCCGCTCCTCGCCGCGCAGATCGTCGGGGATCGCCGACAGCGCGCGGGCGAGATTGTCGGCGACCGACAGGATGTCGCGCGAAAAGGCGGTCGCGGCATAGGCGCGGGCATCGGCCACTTCCTTTTCGGCGCGGCGGCGGACGTTCTGCAGATCGGCACGGGCATAGAGCACCTCGGCCTGCGCATCGGCCAGCTTCGCTTCCAGCTCGGCGGCACGATCCGCCTCGGCGACTTCGGGCGCGGCCTCGGCGGTGGCTTCGCGCAGGTCGGCGGTATCGTCGTTCGCGGGAGTATCGGTCATTCCACTCTCTTCTTACTCATCAACCAAGAAGCCGCGCCAGCGTCGCGGCAGTAAAATCCACCATGGGCACGACACGCGCATAGTTCAACCGGACGGGGCCGATCACCCCCACCACGCCGACCACGCGCCCGTCGAGCGCGCGCACCGGCTTGGCGATCACCGACGATCCGGTCAATGCGAACAGCTTGTTTTCCGACCCGATAAAAATACGCGCAGCATCGCCGCCCTGTGCCGATTCGAGCAGCCGGGCGATCTCCTCCTTGCCCTCCAGCTCGTCGAGCAACTGCCGCACCCGGTCGAGATCGCTCGACGCCGCCTCGTCGAGCAGCCGCGCCTGCCCGCGCACGATCAGCACCGGGCGGTGGCCGCCGTCCTCGCTCCATACCGCCAACCCACGTTCGATCAGCACGCGCGCGGTGGCATCCAGTTCGGCGCGCTCCTGCCCGATCTCGGCAAGGATGCGCGCGCGCGCCTCCCCCAACGTCATGCCCGACAGGCGGGCGGTCAGGTAATTGGCCGCCTCGGCCAGCGCCGCCGAACCGGTGCCGGGGACAAGATCGACCACGCGATTCTCGACCGATCCGTCCGCCCCGACCAAGATGGCCAGCGCGCGATCGGCCGACAGCGGCACGAACGACACCTGCCGCAACACCGGCTCGCGCTTGGGCACCAGCACGAGGCCAGCGCTGGCCGACAGGCCGGACAGCGCGGTCGCGGTGGCGGCGAGCGCTTCCTCGACCGGCCCGGCACTCTGGACCTGCGCGGAGAGCGCGGCGCGTTCCTGCGCCGACGGCTCCATCGCGTGCATCATGCCGTCGACGAACAGGCGCAGCCCGCTCTCGGTCGGCATCCGCCCGGCGCTGACATGTGGTGCTGCGAGCAGCCCGGCTTCCTCAAGATCCTGCATCACGCCGCGAATCGAGGCTGGCGACAGGTTCAGCCCCGACAGTTGCGCGATGGTGCGCGATCCCACCGGCGTGCCCGTAGACAGATAGGAATCGACGACGATCCGAAACACGTCGCGCGCCCGGTCGGTCAGTTCGTGGATCGGCTGGGCCATGCCCTGAATGTAGGGGGAAGATCGCGGCGGCGGAACCCTTAACAGGCTGTTTGAAAACTCGCGGAAGGGCGAGTTTCGAGGCGGTGCCGGCCCGCTCCCCCACCCGACCACCCATCAAGGATACGCTGTGGGTGACCGGGAGGGGGAGCGGGCCGGCACCGCAAAACGCGCATCGACGCGTTTTCAAACGGATTCCAAGTCTCCCCCCACCGATCAACCGGCCTTGATATAGCTCGCGACCGGCAGTTCGCTGATCGCGCCGCGCAACGCCTCGCCGGTCCGGCCGCCGTCGGCAGCACCACAGCCGTAATAATAGGACAGTTTCTGCGATGCGCCGCTGAGTTCGCTCCACCGCACCTCGACCGAGGGCATGTCGGTCGGCGCATTGCCGCATCCCGGCTGGCCCGGTTGCAGCAGCCGGTCGCCCTGCGCCGGACGATAGGGCTGGAGCTTGGCGGCGAAGGCGCGATATTGCGCGGGCGTCGCCTGGAACGATCGCACGCCACTGACGGCGGTGAAGCGCTTGCCCTCGAAGGTGCCGCGCCCGTCGGGCTGGATCGTCACCATATAGACCGGACAGGTGCCAAAACACGGCGAGGTTTCGTAACTGATCGTCTCACGCTCGATCGCGACCGGCTTGCCCCCCTCGGTATTGCCGATCGCCATCACGCAGCCGCCCAGCAGCGGCACCAGTCCCAAGGCGATGATCTTCATGGTCGTCCTCCCGTTGGCGCATCGTTTCGCGCGCGTATCGTCGATACCGCGGCGTGACTGGCGCGGGGATGAACGGACCGCTAGGGCATGTCGCCAAGTTTTCCAGGAGAATCCCATGCGCCCCTCCGGCCGCACCCCCGACGAAATGCGCCCCATCACGATCCAGACCGGCTATACCCGCCATGCCGAAGGGTCGTGCCTGATCGGCTTCGGCGACACCCGCGTGCTGGTGACGGCGTCGGTCGAGGAGCGCCTGCCGCCATGGCTGCGCGGTAAGGGCGAGGGCTGGATCACCGCCGAATATGGCATGCTGCCGCGCGCCACCCACACCCGCGGCAGCCGTGAGGCAGCCAAGGGCAAGCAGTCGGGCCGGACGCAGGAAATCCAGCGGCTGATCGGGCGTTCCCTTCGAGCGGTGGTCGACCTGAAGGCGCTGGGCGAGCGGCAGATCACGCTCGATTGCGACGTATTGCAGGCCGATGGCGGCACCCGCACCGCCGCGATCTCGGGCGCATGGGTGGCACTGCGGCTCGCGGTCGACGGGCTGCTGCGCGAGGGCAAGCTGAGCGTCGATCCGATCAGCCGGCAGGTCGCGGCGATCAGTTGCGGCATCCACAATGGCACGCCGGTGCTCGACCTCGACTATATCGAGGATTCGGCCGCCGACGCCGACGCCAATTTCGTGCTGACCAGCGACAACAACATCGCCGAGGTGCAGGCGACCGCCGAAGGCGCCTGCTACGACGAGGAAGCATTGCTCCGCCTTCTCCGCCTCGCCCGCATCGGTTGCGGCCGAATCTTCGCCGAACAGCTCCGGGCAACCGGCCGGTGAGCGGCGAGGGCAAGGACCCCCAGGCGATCCGCAAGCTTGCCCCCGGCAAGCTCGTCATCGCCAGCCATAACCCGGGCAAGATCCGTGAGATCGCGGCGCTGCTCGGCCCGTACGGCGTGACGCCGATTTCGGCGGGCGAACTCGACCTGCCCGAGCCGGAAGAGACCGGCACGACCTTCGTCGCCAATGCCGAGTTGAAGGCGTTGCAGGCGGCCGACCTGTCGGGCCTGCCCGCGCTGGCCGACGACAGCGGCCTGTGCGTCGAGGCGCTGGGCGGCGATCCGGGCATCTTCTCGGCGCGCTGGGCCGGGCCGTCGAAGGATTTCGACGCGGCGATGCGGCTGGTCGAGGAACGGATGCAGGCGACCGGTCCCGATCACAGCCGCGCCGCGCATTTCGTCTGCGCGCTGGCACTGGCGTGGCCCGACGGCCATGTCGAATGGTTCGAGGGGCGGGTCGACGGCACATTGGTATCGCCACCGCGCGGCGCCAACGGCTTTGGCTATGACGCGATGTTCCAGGCCGACGGCATGGCGCAGACCTATGGCGAGATCGATCCCGACCATAAACATGCGATCAGCCACCGTGCCGATGCGTTCGCGCAACTGGTACGCGCGGTATTCTGACGGAACGGCCGGGGCTGCCGGGGCATTGATCCCGGCAGCCGACAGGGAGCCTGATGTGAGTGATGAAACCGTGAAGATCCGCCACCGCGAAATCGCGGTCGAACATCTGCTGTTCTGGACGATGCGCTATGTCGAACGGCGACTGCCCGGCCTGCTCGACTCGCTCGACCTCAGCCTCGACAAGCTCGGCGACCCGTCGCACGGCGAGGACAAGAACGACGACAAGGTCCGCCACATCGCCGCCAAGATCGTCGCCGGCGCACGCGAGGACATGAAGGACGGCGAGTAACGCTGCTCGGAACCGATCAAGGTTCCATCGTCACCCCGGACCTGTTCCGGGGTGACGATAGCGGCAAAGGGGTCGAACCGCCCTAGGACCGATCGACATTCAGCCGGACGGCGGCTCAGGTGCCTCCCCTCCCTGACAAGGGAGGGGCCGGGGGTGGGTCGGCTGCTAAGGAAACGTACGCGCTCCACAACCGGCCAACCCACCCCCAACCCCTCCCTTGTCAGGGAGGGGAGCAGATTGGGTTGAATGTCGACCCGCCCTAGAACGCCCGCTGACCGACGATATTGCCGGCGGGCACGTAACGGCAGGCGATGAAATCGTCCTTCGCATTGCTCGCCTCGGCGCAGCCATAGCGCTGCGTCGTGCGCCACAGGATCTGGGTATAGTGCGCCACGTCGCCGAAATTGCCGGTGTTCGACGACGCCGGCACCGCGACCGGCAGATAATAGCGCTTCTCCGCCACCCAATGCCCCACCATCTCGTCGTAGCGATAGGCGCCGCGCGTGCCGGTCCACAGGTTCTCGCCCTGTTCGGGCGTCCCGCGCGGCTGTGGCGAATGCTCGAACTTTCCCGTCCGCGCCATCTCGCTGGCATAGCGCTTGGCATCGGCCGCCAGCGCCGGGTCCCACACCAGCGGCGGCAACCCCGCCTCGGCGCGCGCGGCACGGTGGCCCGCTTCCATCGCCTGTCGCAGCAGCGCCGCGCCGCGTGGCGCGACACCATCGAACGCGCGCGGTTCGACCACCCGTTCGGGGCCGCTCGCCGGCACCGCCGAACATCCCCCCAGCAGCAGCGCCGCCGTCAATATTTGTATCCCACGCATACGCCCCATATGGGGCACGCATGTCTGCCGACCAACCGCCACTCGCGCTCTACGTCCACTGGCCGTTCTGCGTGTCGAAATGCCCCTATTGCGACTTCAACAGCCATGTCCGCGAGCGGGTGGATCAGGACGCATGGGCAAGCGCGCTGCTCGCCGATCTGGCGCATGAGGCGGCGCTGCTGCCCGGACGCCGGCTCGCCTCGATCTTCTTCGGCGGCGGCACGCCCTCGCTGATGCCGCCCGCCACCGTCGCGGCGATCATCGACGCCGCCTGCCGCCTCTGGCCGCCGCTGCCCGACCTGGAGATCACGCTGGAGGCCAATCCCTCCTCGGTCGAGGCGGCGCGCTTCGCCGAGATCGCCGCCGCCGGGGTCAACCGCGTGTCGCTGGGCGTGCAGGCGCTAGACGATACCGCGCTCGCCTTTCTCGGCCGGGCGCATGGCGTCGACGAGGCATTGGGCGCGCTCGCCATCGCCCAGCGCCATTTCGCGCGGGTCAGCTTCGACCTGATCTACGCCCGCCCGGGTCATTCGCTGCCGGCATGGGAGGCCGAACTCGCCCGCGCGCTGTCGTTCGGCACCGAACATCTCTCGCTCTATCAACTGACGATCGAACCCGGCACCCGCTTCGCCACGCTGGCCGCCAAGGGCGAACTGACCCTGCCCGACGTCGACCTCGCCGCCGACCTGTTCGAGATGACGCAAGGAATGACCGCCACCGCCGGCCTGCCGCTGTACGAAATATCCAACCATGCCCGGCCGGGCGCGGAGAGCCGCCACAACCTCACCTATTGGCGCTATCGCGACTATGCCGGCATCGGCCCCGGCGCGCATGGCCGGCGCGGTGGCATGGCGACGCAGCGCCATCGCAAGCCCGAAAACTGGATCGCCGCCGTCGCGCGCAACGGCCACGGCACCGAACGCGAGGACGCGCTGACCCGCCAAGAGCGCGTGACCGAAGCGCTGGTGATGGGGCTACGCATGGCCGAGGGGATCGACCTTGCCCGGATCGCCCGGCTCGGCGAACGGACCATCGGCGAGGTCGTGCAACTCGATCGGGTCGAAACGCTGATCCGACAGGGGCTGCTCGCCCATGACGGCGACCGGCTGGCGCTAACCCCGGCCGGCATTCCCGTGCTCGACGCGGTCCTGCGCGAGATCGCGGTCTAGGCCCAATCGACATTCAGCTCTGAGCGGCATGCGGCTCGGCGTTTTGGGTCGAACGCACTGTCCTCTCCGTCACCCCGGACTTGTTCCGGGGTGACAGTACGGCGAGGAAGGTCGACCCGGTTCAAGCTGCCGGGTCCATCCATACCGGGCCGAAGCCATGGCCGTCGGGGTCCTCGAACGCGCGGCTGTACATAGTGCCCTCGTCCTCCGCCCCATGCACCTCGCGCCCGCCCGCCGCGAGCGCGGCTTGCGTGATCGCATCGACCGCGTCCCGGCTGTCGAGGCCGAGCGCGATCAGCGCGCCGCTGGCGGCATGAGCGTCGGCGACCGGCTTGTGCGCCAGCGTGGCGTAGAAATCGCGCTCGAGCAGCATGATCCGCACGGTATCGATCCAGATCATCGCCGCGGCATGCGGCCCCGACAGCCGGTCGTCCCTCACCATGCCGATCGCCTGATAAAAGGCGCTCGACCGGGCGACGTCGGCGACGGGCAGGCTGATGAAGAGCGACCTCGGCATATGCTTCCTCCCACGGCAGCGGACGGCAGGATCGTCGCGCAACCATCGCCCCCGGACAAGCGATGAATCCCGCCTTGTCGCTTGCGCCCGCCGCACCTGCCCAGCACAGTCGCGCACCGACCGTATCAAGCAGGAACCGCCATGCCACCGATCACCCGCCGCACCGCGATCGCCGGCCTCGCCGCCGGCGGCACCGCCGCCGCCCTTCCCGCCCGGCCGCGCGCGGCCACACCGTTCCGCATCGCTTCGACCTGGGACTTCGGGGTGGCGGCCAATGATGCGGCGGTCGCGCGCTTCCGCGCGGGCGGCACCCTGATCGACGCACTGGAAGCCGGCGCGAAGGTGCCCGAGGCGGATCTGGCCAATCATTCGGTCGGCAAGGGCGGCTATCCCGACCGCGACGGCATCGTCACGCTCGACGCGGTCATCATGGACGATCGCGGCCATGTCGGCGCGGTCGCCGCGATGGAGGACATCGCCCACCCCATCTCGGTCGCGCGCGCGGTGATGGAGCGCACGCCGCACACTTTTCTGGTCGGCGACGGCGCACGCCGGTTCGCGCTGGAAAACGGCTTCCGGCCCGAAAAGCTGCTGACGCCGGAGGCCGAGGCCGAATGGCGCAAATGGCTGCAAACGTCGAAATACGCGCCCCAGGCGAACAGCGAGAACCGCCGTACCCCGCTCGGCGGGCCGCTCGACCATGACACGATCGGCATGATCGCCCGCGCCCCCGACGGCGCGCTCGCCGGGGCCTGCACCACCTCGGGCATGGCGTTCAAGCTGCACGGCCGGGTCGGCGACAGCCCACAGGTCGGCAGCGGACTGTTCGTCGAGGGTGGCGTGGGCGCGGCGACCGCGACCGGGCTGGGCGAGGAAGTCACCCGCATCGCCGGCACCGCGCGCGTCGTGTCGTCGATGCGCGCCGGCCTGTCCCCCGCCGCCGCCTGCCGCGAGGCGGTCGAACATATCGCCCGGCTGCGTGGGACCGCGCTCGACGGGGTGCAGGTCGGCTTCCTCGCGATGGACCGCGCCGGGCAGGTCGGCGCGTTCGCGCTGCTGCCGGGCTTCACCTATGCGGTGGCGGGCGACGACGGGCGCAGCACCGTCGTCAAATCGGCCAGCCTGCGCCCCGCCTGATTACGGGAGCAGGTGGACGATACCGGGCGCCACCTGCACCGCCGCGCGAACCCCCGGCACGCGCGCCAGCGCGCCCACGTCGACCGGCTGGCGAAGCTCGACGCGGATGCGGCCGGCCAGCATCGTCGCCTTCGCCACCGCCGCCGCGCCACCCAGCGCCGCCAGCACGTCGGCCGCCAGCGTGACCGGCGGTTCGGCGGCGGGAGCGACCGCGGCAACCGTCACCGGTGCGGTGCCGATGGCGTTGCCCGCCTCGCGGATTTCCTCGGCGACCTGATCGGCGACAGGGCCGACGATCACCTGCACCGCGCGCGCCGACGGGCGCAGCACGCCCATCGCCCCCAGCGCCTTCAACGTAGCCTCGTCGACCATCGCCTGATCGACGACCAGCAGCCGCAGCCGGGTGGTGCAGGCACCGATGCTCGACAGATTGGCCATGCCGCCCAGCGCCGCCAGATAGGCCGCCCCGCGCGGCGTCTCGGCCCCGCCTGCCGCCGGTCCGGCAACCGGCGCGCCCGCGTCGCGCCCCGGCGTCTTGAGATCGAAACGGACGATGAAGAAGCGGAACACGCCGTAATACAGCGCGAAATAGACGAGGCCGACCGGCAGCAGCAGCAGCGGCTTCGTCGCCTTGCCATAGTTCAGGACATAATCGAACAACCCGGCCGAAAAGCCGAAGCCGAGCTTCACCCCCAGCCAGTTCATCACCGCCATCGACAAGCCGGTCAGCACCGCATGGACCCCGTAGAGGACGGGGGCGAGGAACATGAACGAGAATTCGATCGGCTCGGTCACGCCGGTCAGGAAGCTGGTGAGCGCGAGGCTGAGCAGCATGCCGCCCACCGCCTTGCGCCGTTCGGGCAACGCCGACCGGTACATGGCAAGGCACGCGGCGGGCAGACCGAACATCATGACGGGGAAGAACCCGGCCATGAACGCCCCGGCATTTGGATCGCCGGCAAAGAAGCGCCGCAGATCGCCCGTCGTCCCCTCGAAATCGCCCAGCACGAACCACGCGACGTTGTTCAGGATGTGGTGCAGCCCGGTGACGAGCAGCAACCGGTTGAGCAGGCCGAAGCCGAACAGCCCGAAGCTTCCCGACGCCACCAGCCCACGGCTGGTCAGGTCGAGCCCGGTGCTGATCCCGCCGAAGCTCAGCCCCACGATCGCGGCGATGGCGATGCCGGCCAGCCCGCTGACGATCGGCACAAAGCGCCGCCCGCCGAAGAAGGCGAGATATTCGGGCACCTTGATCGTGGCGAACCGGTTGTAGAAGCTGCCGCCGATCAGGCCGGAGACGATACCGATCGGCACGTCGAGCTTGGCAAACGCCTTGGCCTTCCACGCGGCGGACAGTGTCGCGGCGATGCCCTCCTCGAACCCCTTCGTCACCTCGGCCGGCACGGTCAGGAATACCGGACCGCCGTTCTTGACGACCAGATAGCAGACCACCCCGGCAAGACACGCCGCGCCATTGCCGTCGCGGGCGATGCCGCACGCCACGCCGATCGCGAACAACAGCCCCAGATTGGCGAACAGCGCATCGCCCGCCGCCGCCAGCAGGCCGATGTCGAGCAGGTCGGGCTGGCCCAGCCGCAGCAGCAGCCCGGCCACCGGCAGCACCGCGATCGGCAGCATCAATGCCCGGCCGATCGGCTGGAGCAGTTCGATCATCGACCTCATGCGGCTTGCTCCTTCAGGAAATCACGAACCATCGCGCGCACCTCGCCCGCCGATGCGGCGGCAAGGGCGCGGGTTGCCAGCGCGTGGCAGCGATCGATCGACAGGGTGCGCACCAGCGCCTTGAGTTCGGGCACGAAGCGCGGTGCCGCCGACAATTCGGTGATGCCGAGGCCAATCAGCAACGGCACCGCGAGGCCATCGGACGCAAGGCCGCCGCACACCCCGACCCAGCGGCCATGGCGCGCCGCGCCTTGCGCGGTGTGCGCGATCAACTGCAACACGGCGGGGTGCAGCCCGTCGATCCCGGCGGCGACCGCCGGATTGCCGCGATCCATCGCCAGCGCATATTGGGTCAGGTCGTTGGTGCCGATCGACAGGAAGTCGGCATGGCCCGCAAGCGTCCCCGCCGTCACCGCCGCCGCCGGCGTCTCGACCATGATGCCGACCTCGACCCGTTCGGCGATGCCCATCTCGCCGCGTAACCGGTCGACGACCGCGCGGACCGCGACGATCTCGGCAACGCTCGCCACCATCGGGATCATGATCCGGCACTGCCCGACCGGCCGGACCGACAGGATGCCACGCAACTGCGCCTCAAGGATCTCGGGCATCGCCAGCGCGACGCGGATGCCGCGCAGCCCCAGCGCCGGATTCTCCTCCGGCGCGATCGGCAGATAGGGGGCGGGCTTGTCCCCACCGACGTCGAGCAGCCGCACGATCAGCGGTCGCCCGTCGAGCACCCCGGCAATCTCGCCGTACAGCGCCGCCTGTTCGGTCGCATCGGGCGCGGTGTCGCGTTCGAGGAACAGGAATTCGGTGCGCAACAGCCCCGATCCTTCCGCACCGTTCGCCATCGCGATCCGCGCATCCTCGACCGAGCCGAGATTCGCGAACGCCTCGATCCGCACGCCGTCAGCGGTGCGGCACGCCTCACCCGCCGCTGCCAGCGCCGCCGCCGCCGCATCGGCACGCCGCCCGGCGATGGCGCGCGCTTCCATCAGCACGGCTTCGGGCGGATCGACATGGACCACGCCGCCATCGGCATCGAGGATCAACGTCGTTCCGTCCGCGACGTCCTGCAACGCCGCGCCGATCGCGACCAGCGCGGGCAGCCCCATCGTCCCGGCAAGGATCGCGACGTGCGAGGTCGGCCCGCCGCGCTCGATCGCCAGGCCGACGACCGCGGCGGGATCGAGCGCCATCACCTGCGATGGCAGCAGATCGTCGGCGAGCAGGATCGTGCCCGGCGCGAACGCCAGCGCCGCTGTCTCCGCGCCCGTCAGTTCGGCCAGCACCTGCCGTTCGAGGTCGAGCAGATCGTCGGCCCGCTCGGCCAGCCGGGGATCGCCCAGCCCTTTCAGCACCATCGCCTGTGCCCGGGTCGCGCCCCGCCACGCATGGCCCGCATCCTGTCCGCCGACGATCCCGCGATCGGCTTCGGCGCGCAGGTCGTCGTCGTCCAGGAACGCGATATGCGCCGCGCGGATCGCCGCCCCCGCCCCGGTGCCCGGTGCCGCCGCCAGTCGCGCCCGCACCGCGCCCAATGCGCGTTCGAGCCGCTGCGCCTCCACCTCAATGCCCTGCCCGTCGACCGGCACCTCGATCTCGGCGACGCGCAGCCAGCGCGCGGTGCCGATCGCATAGCCCGCCGCTGCCAGCGTACCGCCAAGCTGCCCGGCGGGCAGGTCGCGCAATCGTGTCGGGGCGGGCGCGATCGGTGCCGGCGGCGGTGCGTCGAGCGCCGTCGCCTCGCCCATGCCGCCCTCGATCAGCGCGACCAGTGCCGCGACCGCGTGCGCCGCGTCCGCGCCGCTCGCGCGGACCTCGATCACGTCGCCATGCCGAATGCCGAGGCCGAGCAGCCCGACCGCGCCGCGCGTCGTCGCCTGCGCGCCGCCCTTCGCCAGCCAGCTCGTCGCCGAAAAGCCCTTGGCGACGTCGCCGATCCGGGCGGCGGGCCGGGCATGGATGCCATGCGCCATCGGCACGCGAACCTCGGCGGAGATCAATTCGCCGCCCGTCTCCGCCACCGCCTCGCGCGCCGCGACCGGCTCCAGCGTCAGCACCACGTCGCCGGGTTCGACCATCCGCCCGCCGCCGTGCGCGACGATGCGGAACGCATCGCCATTGGTGACGAGGATCGGGGTGACGACCGACGGCGCGGCGCACACGATCGCGTCGAGATCGAACTCGATCAGCACCTGCCCCTGTGTCACCCGCTCACCCGGCGCGACGCGCGCGGTGAACGGCGCGCCGCCCAGTTGCACCGTGTCGATGCCGATGTGCATCAACAGCTCGACCCCGCCGGTCCCGCGCAACGTGATCGCATGGCCGCCGGAATGGAGCGTCAGCACCTCGCCGTCGCACGGTGCGTGCAGGCTGGTGCCGACGGGATCGATCGCGATGCCGTCGCCCAGCATGCGCCCGGCGAACACCGCATCGGGCACCTCGTCCAGCGAACAGGCCCAGCCCTTCATGGGCGCGGTCAGGCGGATGGCGGTCATGGGCGGCCTCTTGCTTGGGTGGACCCACCCCCCGGTCGGTCGCTGCCCGTTGACGATGTTCCGGCGCTACCGCCGGTCAGAAGACGCGGACGCCACCGATCCAGGTGCCGCGTACGGTCAGGTCGGGGGCCAGCCAGACGAAGTCGGCGTTGCCGCCGACGATCAGGCTGCCGATCCGGTGCGACAGGCGCAGGAACGCGGCGGGATTGGCCGATGCCATCGCCACCGCGTCGACCAGATCGACGCCCAGCGCATGGGTGTTGGCCACCGCCTGCGCCATGTCGAGATCGCAGCCGGCCAGCGTCCCGTCGGGGCCGACGCACACGCCGTTCTCGACATGGATCGGCCAGCCGTTCAGCACGAATTCCTTGGTATCGGCCCCCACGGTCGGCATCGCGTCCGTCACCAGCATGAACCGGTCGTGCGGCCGCGCCGCCAGCGCCACGCGGATCGCGGCGGGGTGGAGATGCGCGCCATCGACGATCAGCCCGGCATAGACGCTCCGGTCCTCCAGCACCGCGCCGACGACGCCCGGATCGCGGTGCCGAAGCGGCGACATGGCATTGTAGAGGTGGGTGACGCCGCGCGCACCCGCATCGATCGCGGCGCGCGCCTGTTCATAGGTCGCGTCGCTATGGCCGATGCTGACGATCACGCCCGCCGCGACCAGCCGCCCGATCGCCGCCGTGTCGTTGCGTTCGGGGGCCAGCGTCACCATCACCACGCCCTTGCGCGGGCGGGTCAGCAACTCGATCGCCGCATCGTCCAGCGCGCGGAAATGCGCCGCATCGTGGATGCCCTTGCGCACCGGGTTCAGGAACGGCCCTTCGACATGGATGCCGACGACGCCGGGCACCCCCTGTTCGATCGCCGCATCCACCGCGTCCAGCGCGGTCGCGACGACGTCCAGCCGGTCGCTGATGAGCGTGGGCAGGAACGCGGTGGTGCCATAGCGGGCATGCGCCGCGCCGATCGCGGCGATCCCCTCGACACTCGGCGTGTCGTTGAACAACACGCCCCCGCCCCCGTTCACCTGCGTATCGACGAAACCGGGCACCAGCCAGCCGCCGCCCAGGTCGATCGTCTCGGCCGCGCCATCGACATGGAAGTCGGCGATCCGCCCGTCCTCGACCCGGAACGCGCACGATGCGCCGTCGCAGCCTTCGGCGAGCACGCGCCCGCCGTGAAAAACGAAGCCGCTCATCGGGTTTCGGTCACTTTGCGCAGGTGCGGCGGCGCGTCGGGGTTCAGGCCCCGCCGCCGCGACACGGTTTCGATCATGCGATAGAAGCTCTGGATCATCAGGATCGGTTCGATCGCGGGATGGCTGCGCAATACGGGCGGATGGCTGTCGTCGCTCGCCGCATCGGCCAGATGCACCGCAGCCCCCCGCCCGGCGAACTCCGCCGCCGCCGCGCGTACGTCGTCGCCCGCCTCGTCCGACGTCGCGAAGCCCAGCAACGGAAAGCCGTCGTCGATGATCGCCATCGGCCCGTGGCGCACCTCGGCGCTGCTGAACGCCTCGGCATGCAGTGCCGACGTTTCCTTCATCTTGAGCGCCGCTTCCTGCGCGATGCCGAAGCTGTAGCCGCGCCCGATCACGAACAGGTTGCGCGCCGCCACCAGCGTATCGACCACCGCACTCCAGTCGAGTGCGAACGCCTGCTCCAATTGCGCCGGCGCGGCATCCAGCGCGTCGAGCAGCGCCCGGTCCTCGCTCCAATGCGCGGCGACCGCCGCCAGCCCGGCGAGCGACGCGATGAACGACTTGGTCGCCGCGACCGACGTTTCCGCGCCGGCCGACAGCGGCAGCACGACATCGGCCAGCGCAGCGAGCGGCGCGTCCTCGACGTTCACCAGCGCCACGACCCGCGCGCCGGCCGCCTTGTAGCTCTCGACGGTGCGCAGCAGGTCGGGGCTGCGGCCCGATTGCGACACCGCGATCACCAGCGCGTTCATCCGCTCCATCCGCGTCGCATAGACCGACGCGACCGACGGCGCGGCGCTGGCGACCGGCACGCCGCACAGCGTCTCGATCAGATATTTGCCATAGGTCGCGGCATGGTCCGACGATCCGCGGGCGCAGGTGACGACCAGCGCCGGCGGATCGGCGCGCAACTGCGCGCCCAGATCAGCCAATGCCTGCGCGTTGCGTGCCAGGAAGCGGGCGACCGCCTGCCCCCCCTCGGCCGCCTCGCGGTGCATCGCGGTCGGTTCATGGGCGGCGGTCTGGGCCGGGTCGGCCGACAGGATGGACGTCATATACCCCCTAGAGTGCTCCGACCCGGACTGCCCGGATCAGCTCGCGTTCAGTTCGGCGACCACGTCATAGGCGTCGCCACGATAATAGGACTGGGTGAACTCGACCGTGTCGCCATCGGCCAGAAAGCCGCGACGTTCGATGAACAGCCCGGCATGGCCGGTCTCGACGCCCAGCCGCCGCGCCTGTTCGGCGGGAAAGGCCATCGCGCGCAGCCGTTGCAACGCGCGCACCGGCCGGCATCCCGCCGCCTCCAGCGCGGCATAGAGCGAATCGCCCACCGCATCGACCGAGGGCAGGCAATGCCCCGCGATCGTCGCATATTCGACCGCCATCGGCACGTCGTCGGCATAGCGCATCCGCTGGAAGCGATAGACCGGCGTGCCGGGCGACAGGCCGAGCGACATCGATTCCTCGGGCGTCACCAGCCCCGCCGACTTCGATACCCATTCGCTGGCGGGCACGCGCCCGCGCGCCATCATGTCCTCCGAAAAGGACGACAGCTTGGAAAAGCTCTTCTCGACCCGCGCCGCGACGAAGGTGCCCGCCCCGCGCCGCCGCACGACCAGTCCTTCGTTGGCCAGCCCCTCGATCGCCTTGCGCACGGTGATGCGTGACACGTCATATTCGGCGGCCAGCTCGCGTTCGGGCGGGATCACATCGTCCTGCACCAACACCTTTCGTTCGATCGCGGTACGAACCAGTTGCTGGAGCTGAACATAGAGCGGGGCGTGCGCGTCATCGCGCAGCCGCCCCACCCGCTCATAGAAACTCATGCCGACGCCCTTCGAAACCATCTGCCGCGCAGCGTAGGGGGTGGCTTGGATATTCACAACCGATACGCATAGGTATGTTTTTGGTATTGGGCAATTCGGTTTTTTGGCCTGCTTCGTCCCTGCGGCATCCTATCGCGACTGCCCGGTGTCGACGCTTCGCCCGACATGACACCGCTCCCCCGGCCATGTCGCCTCATACCAATGGATCAGAACACCGCCGTCCGCATGTTTCCGGCGCATTTCGCCACCAGCGCCCATCATCGGCCCGTTGAAATTTCGCTGCGCCAATGCGGCACTTACGGCACGAAAACCAAACTCCGCCGCATCGATCACGAACAAATTTCTCACCAGTGATGTAGGTTTTCATTTTTATGTAGATTTTATGATCTAAATTGGTCACACTCCGATCGACCAAAAAGAGCCGACATGGTACCAATATGGAACCAATGCTCGGCCAATTGTCGTGTTGCGCAAGCGTTGCCGCATCGTCGCGGCCATTCGGGGGGGCGCATTACCGCGCCCGGACATTGCAAAGGGGATCGGGTCCATGGCTTTCTCGCGTTACGCATATCTCGCCACCACCGCGCTCGTCGCGCTGGCCGCGCCGGCCATGGCGCAGACCGCGCCGACCACGGCGGGTGACGACGATCTCATCACCGTCACCGGCATCCGCAAGTCGATCGCGGACTCGATCGCGACCAAGCGTAACGCCGACTCGATCGTCGACGTCATCTCGGCCGAAGACGTCGGCAAGCTGCCCGACAGCAACATCGCCGATTCGCTCGCCCGCCTGCCCGGCGTCACCGTCGACCGCCAGTTCGGCGAAGGCGAGCAGCTTTCGATCGCCGGCACCGAACCCGCGCTCAACCGCGTCACGATCGACGGCCACTCGGTCGCCTCGGCCGACTGGGGCGGCAACCCGTCCGACCGGTCGAGCCGCAGCTTCAACTATTCGCTGCTGTCGCCCACGATCATCAGCCAGGCGGTGCTCTACAAGACGCCCGAGGCACGGCTGCAGGAAGGCGCCATCGGCGGCACCGTCGACATCGTGACGCGCAAGCCGCTCGACCTGAAGTCGGGCACGATCGCGGCGACCGCCGGCGGCGAATACAACGACCGGGCAAAGCGCGGCAGCTTCCGTGGTTCGGCGCTGTATAGCTGGAAGAACGCCGACGAGACGATCGGCTTCCTCGGCTCGATCAGCTACGACAAGGAACAGTTGAGCCGTGCCGGCGTCGCCAGCTACTGGTATCGCACCGGTGCCGCGCTGCTCGAAAGCTATCCCAAGGACGCGAACGGCAACATCATCTATGCCGGCCCGAACGGCACGGTCGCCAGCGGTGCCACGATCAACGGTTCGCGCCCGAACGCGGCGACGATCTCGGCGTTCAGCGCGTCGCGCTATGCCTCGTTCCTCGCCCGCGAATTCTTCAAGCAGGAGCGCGAGCGCATCAGCTTCAGCGGCGCGATCCAGGCCAAGCCGACCGACGATCTGACCGTAACCGGCACCGCGCTGGTCATCCGCGGCAATTACGACAACGTGTCGAACTCCGAATATACCTATGGCTTCGAAGGATCGCGGATGACCGCGGCAACCTTCGTTCCCGGGCAGAACGGCCAGCCGGGCATCGTCGATTCGGCGACCTTCACCGGCATCACCTCGGGCACCGGCTCGACCGGCCAGCTCGACACCTATTATCGCCGCACCCGCCTCAAGAACGACTCGGTCTCGCTGCTGGTCGACTGGACGCCGGGCGAGTGGAGCATCACCGGCAACGTCGGCGCCACCCGCGCGACCGGCGGCAAGGACCCCGAATATCTGCTCGACTTCCGTACGCAGCAGGGCTTCACCGCCGGCGCGAACGGCCGCAACACGCAGGTCAACTGGAACTCGCCGGCGAGCGACCCGACCAAGTGGCTGAGCAACTTCACCGCCAACGGCGGCGAGAACATCACCGCTCCCGATGGCCGCCGCTTCTTCGGTCGCCAGATCGGCGGCATCCCGCTCCAGTCGGGCTTCACCACCGACAGCGAGATCTTCGGTGAAGTGAACGTCAAGCGCGACGTCGAATTCGGCCCGATTAAGGCGATCCTGTTCGGTGGCCGCTATGCGTCGCACCTGAACGGCAACACGACCTACAGCAACGCCGTCTACACCAACCAGAACTACACGCTGGCCGATCTCGACTTCTATGTGCAGGACAAGAACCTGTACAACGGCCTCGGCACCTCGGGGAACGGCACGCCCTATGCCACGCTGGACAAGGACGGCATTCTCGCCGCGCTGACGAAGTACGGCAATTTCACGGCCGATCGCGGTCTGTCGACCAGCGAATACTGGCGGGTCCGTGAAAAAATCGCCGCCGGATACGTTCAGGCCAATTTCGAACTGGGCCAGTTCCGCGGGAACGTCGGCGGACGGCTGGTCAACACCCGCGACGAATCGAGCTTCTTCATCTCGAGCGGCGGCCGCACCGCGCCGACCCGCGTGAACAGCGACGAAACCCGGTTCCTGCCCGCCGCGAACCTGATCTACACCGCCAGCGACGAAGTAACGCTGCGTGCCTCCGCCGCCAAGGTGATCGCCCGCGCTCGGTACGGCGATCTGGCCGGTTCGGTTTCGCTGACCGACACGTTCGTCGGCACCGACGGTCGTGCCAACGGCACCGGCAGCGGCGGCAACCCCGACCTGAAGCCCTATGCGGCGACCAACTATGGCCTGTCGGCCGAATGGTATTTCGCTCCGGCCAGCTTCCTCGCCGCCGAATTCTTCTACCGCGACATTTCCAACTATGTCGGCAATGCGGTGGATGAGGGTGTCGAGTTCACGAACACCGCCACGGGCCGCAGCGGCGTGTATGCCATCACCCGTCCCGTCAACGGCGGCAAGGCATCGGTCACGGGCTTCTCGCTGTCGGGCAACACCAACATCGCCTATGGCTTCGGCGTGCAGGGCAGCTACACCTTTGCCGATGCGGAAACCCCGTTCGCCAACGGCCTGCCGTTCCTGTCGCGGCACACCTTCACGATCGTGCCGTATTTCGAGGAAGGTCCGTTCCAGGCGCGCGTCAGCTACAACCGCCGGTCGAAGTATTTCTATCGCTTCGGCCGTCAGGCAAGCTCGGACTATACCGATCGCTATCGCCAGCTCGACGCGCAGATCAGCTATGCCGTGACCGACGGGATCGGCATCACGGCGGCGGCATCGAACCTGCTCGACGAAACCTACTATCAGTACAGCAGCACGCCCGACGCCCCCACGTCGATCTACAAGAACGGCCGGGTTTTCTCGCTCAGCGCCACGTTCCGCATGTAACCTGCGGGGCTGAACGATCCGGGAGCATCGGCGATGCTCCTGGGGGTACGCGGCCCCGGCTTTGCCGGGGCCGTTTTTGTTTTAGAACGTGACGGCCGGTCGATTCGGACCGCCCCATGGAGAGTATCCGCGTGAGCCAGCGTGTCCTTGAGCCCTCGACCCATCGGCGCAGGACGACGGGGCGCACGATCGCCCTGCTGCTCGCCGTCGCCCCCGCCGCGCTCGTCGCCGCCCCGCGCCAGACGATCCCGCTCGAGCGCGGCTGGCAGGTCCGCCTCGCGCCGGGCGATGCGGCGGCAAAGGATCATCCGAAGGCCGCGCGCTGGCTCCTCGCCACGGTGCCAGGCTATGTCCAGACCGACCTGATCGCGGCACGGATCACGCCCGACCCGTTCGTCGGCCTGAACGAAGCGACGATCCAGTGGGTCGGACGCAGCGACTGGGACTATCGCGGAACCCTGAACGCTTCCCCGGCGCTGCTTGCGCGGGGCCACGTCGACCTCGTGTTCGACGGGCTCGACACCTTTGCCGAGGTCTTCGTCAACGGCACGAAGCTGCTCGCCGCCGACAACGCCCATCGCCGCTGGCGCGCCGATGCCAAACCGTTACTGCGCGCCGGCGCGAACGAGATCCGCATCGCGTTCAAATCGCCGCTCGGCGTGCTGAAACCGGTGGTGGCGGGCATCGCCAATCCGCTGCCCGGTGAATATGATTCGACCGCCGGCGACGAACCCGAAGGGCGGCAGACCTCGCCCTATATCCGCAAGCCCAAATATCATTACGGCTGGGACTGGGGTCCGCGCATCCTCAACGTCGGCCCCAATGGCGCAGTCAAGGTCGACGCATGGGACGACGCCCGGATCGAGACGCTGCGCGTCCAGCAGGAAGCCGTCACCCCCGCCGAGGCGCGCCTGACCGCTGAAGTGCTGATCGTCGCCGATCGCGCCGCGACCGTACAGGTCGACGCGAGCGTGACCGGCCCCGGCGGCACCCCCGTCCGCGCCAGCCGCACGGTACAGGTCGTCGCCGGTGAGAACCGCGTCGCCGTTCTCCTCGCCATCGCGAACCCGCAACTGTGGTATCCGGCGGGCTATGGGGCGCAACCGCTCTACACCGTCACCATCGATGTCAGCCTCGACGGCGAGGTGATCGACCGTCAGCAGCGCAGCACCGGCATCCGCACCGTCGAGCTGGTCCGCGAAAAGGACGCGCTGGGGCGCGGTTTTCTGCTCAAGGTCAACGGCATCCCGATGTTCGCCAAGGGCGCGAACCTGATCCCGTTCGACAGCTTCGGCCCGCGCGTCACCGACGCACGGATGCGGTCGATGCTGGCGGATGCAAAGGCCGCCAACATGAACATGATCCGCATCTGGGGCGGGGGGATGTATCTGCCCGACAGCTTCTTCGACGCGGCCGATGCGCTGGGGCTGATGATCTGGTCCGACTTCATGTTCGGCGGCGCGGTCACGCCCTATGACCGCGACTTCCGCGAAACCGTGCGGATCGAGGCCGAGGAACAGGTCGACCGGGTGCAGGCGCATCCCTCGATCGTGCTGTGGTCGGGCAACAACGAAGTCCTGTCGGGCTGGGAGACGTGGAGCGACCGTACCGCGTTCAAGGCGCGGGTGGGGCCGGAGGAGCGCGAGCGCGTCGGCGTCGGCATGGCGATCCTGTTCAACCAGGTGCTGCGCGACGCCGCCGAACGGCGCGACGCCGACGTGCCCTATTGGCCCGGCAGCCCCAGCAGCAATTACGACGGCAAGCCCGATCAGGACGGCGACGGCGACCGCCATTACTGGGACGTATGGGGCGGCAAGAAGCCCGCGACCGCCTATCTCGATAGCTGCCCGCGCTTCATGTCCGAATACGGGCTGCAGGCGATGCCCGACATGGCGACGATTGCCCGCTTCGCGAAACCGAAAGATTACGCGATCGAATCGCCGGTCATGAAGGCGCACCAGAAGTTCCTGAAGGGCGAGGGTCAGGGCCGCCTGCTCGACTATATCCGCATGCGCTACCGGGAGCCGCGCGACTTCGCCGACTTCGTGTATCTGAGCCAGGTGATGCAGGCCGACGGCATCCAGTTGGGCGCGCTCCACCACCGCGCCTGCCGCCCGGTCACGACGGGATCGCTCTACTGGCAGTTGAACGACGTATGGCCCGGCGCGTCATGGTCGAGCATCGACTATTACGGCCGGTGGAAGGCACTGCACTTCGCCGCGCGGCGGTTCTTCGCCCCCGTCGCCATCGCGGCGGCGCGCAAGGAGAACGGCAGCACCAGCGTCACGCTGATCTCCGACGCGACGCAGCCGGTCGCGGCGCGCTGGATCGTGCGCACCATCGACGTCACCGGCCGCGAACTGGCGCGGCGTGAGAATGCGGTGTCGCTTGCCCCGCTGTCGGCGACCGGGGTCGGCACCTTCACCGATGCCGACCTGTTCGGCACCGCCGACCGTCGCACCGCCTTCGCGGTCGCCGAACTGGTGATCGACGGGCGGGTCGCCTCGCGCAGCCTCGTCGCGGCACTGCCCGAAAAAGCGATGGCGCTGCCCGATCCGGGCTTCGTCACCCGCTGGTCGAGCGCGGAGGGCCGCCCGAGCCTCACCATCACCGCCACCCGGCTGGCGCGCGCGCTGTGGATCGACTTCGGCACGCTGCCGGTACAGGCGTCGGACAATTTCCTCGACCTGCTGCCCGGCGAAAGCGTTACCGTCACCATCACCGGCAAGGCATCGACCGCCAGCCTGAAACGAGCGCTGCGGCTGCGAACGCTGGGCGCGGAGAAAGCGAAATGACGATCCTCCTCGCACTCCTCGCCGGTGTTGCCGAACCGGACCCGCAGATCGCCGCGACCATCGCGGCGATGACCCCGGCGGAAAAGGCCGCGCAACTGCAAAGCAGCGCCCCCGCACAAGGCGATGCCCTGCCCGCCTACGACTATTGGAACGAGGCGCTGCACGGTCTGGCGCGCAACGGCGTGGCGACGGTGTTCCCGCAGGCGATCGGGCTGGCGGCGACATGGGATGCGCCGCTGATGGAGCGGATCGGCACCGTCGTGTCGACCGAGGCCCGCGCCAAATATAATGCGCTGCCCGGCAAGAACCGCCGGCGCTACGAGGGGCTGACGATCTGGTCGCCCAACATCAACATCTTCCGCGATCCGCGCTGGGGTCGCGGCATGGAAACCTATGGCGAGGACCCGGTGCTGACCGGCGGCCTCGCGGTCGGCTATGTCCGGGGATTGCAGGGGCCGGACCCGCTGCAACCGCGCGTGATAGCCACCCCCAAGCACTTGGTCGCGCACAGCGGCCCCGAAGCCGGGCGCGACGCCTTCAGCGTGCAGACCGCGCCCTATGACATGGAGGCGACCTACCTCCCCGCGTTCCGCCGCGCGATCACGGAAGGGCAGGCGCAGTCGGTGATGTGCGCCTATAACGGCGTGCACGGCGTGCCGGTCTGCGCCGCCGACTGGCTGCTGAACGACCGGTTGCGCGGCGACTGGAGCTTCACCGGCCTCGTCGTGTCGGACTGCGACGCGATCGGCAACATCGCCCATTATCAGCGCTATACCCTCGACAACGCCGCCGGCTCCGCCGCCGCGCTCAACGCCGGCATGGACCTCAATTGCGGCAGCGCCTATGCCGCGCTGCCCAAGGCGCTCGAACGCGGCCTCACGACACAGGCGATCATTGACCGCGCGCTCACCCGCACCTTCGAGGCGCGCAAGCGGCTGGGCGATGCGTTCGGTGCCAAAAGCCGCTGGGATTCGATCCCGGCCAGCGCGCTCCACACCCCCGCCAACCGCGCGCTGGCGCTGGAGGCGGCGCGCAAGTCGATCGTCCTGCTCGAAAACAACGGCGTCCTGCCGCTGAAACGCGGTGCGCGGATCGCGGTGATCGGCCCCAACGCCGACAGCCTCGACGTGCTGGAGGGCAATTACAACGGCACCCCCGCCGATCCGGTGACGCCGCTCACCGGCATGCAGCAGCGCTTTGCCGTCGCCTATGCCCAAGGCGCGACGCTGGCCGACGGCGTACCGCTCCCCGTACCCCAGACCGCGTTCGGCGCGGGGCTGAAGGCGGAATATTTCGCCGATCCGGCGATGACCGGCATGCCCGTGGCGACGCGCACCGACCGCACGATCGACTTCAACTGGCGGCGCACCAGCCCGCTCACCCCTCTGCCGGTCGATCGCTACGGGGTGCGCTGGACGGGCAGCCTCACCCCGCCGGGGCCGGGGCGCTACACGCTCAGGATCGACATCAACCGCTGCTGGGACAAATGCACCGGGCGCGACAGCGTGAAACTGTGGATCGACGGGCGCGACGTGCTGACCAGCACCGCCACCGGCGCGGCGGTCGAAGGTGCCGCCAACGACAGCAAGTCCGAACGGATGGAGGCGACGCTCGACTTCACCGATACCGCGCCAAAGCCGTTCCGCCTCGACCTCACCCACGCCGGCACCGACGACAGCATCCGCCTGACGTGGGTCGCCCCTGCCGAGGCGCAACGCGCGCAGGCAGTCGCCGCCGCGCGCAACGCCGATGCGGTCGTCGCCTTCGTCGGCCTGTCGCCGGCGGTCGAGGGCGAGGCACTGCGCCTCGAAGTCGCTGGCTTCTCGGGCGGCGACCGCACCGACATCGCGCTGCCGCCCACGCAGACCGCGCTGCTCGAAGCGGTCAAGGCGACGGGCAAGCCGCTGGTCGTCGTGCTGTTGTCGGGCAGCGCGGTCGCGCTCGAATGGGCCAAGGCCCATGCCGACGCGATCGTCGCCGGCTGGTATCCGGGCGAGGTCGGCGGCACCGCGATCGCCGACGTGCTCGACGGGACGACCAACCCGTCGGGCCGCCTGCCCGTCACCTTCTATGCGAAGACGAGCGACCTGCCCGCCTTCGTCGATTACAATATGAAGGGGCGGACCTACCGCTATTTCGATGGCACGCCGATGTGGGGCTTCGGCTTCGGCCGGAGCTACACCAGCTATGGCTATAGCGATGCGAAGGCCCCCGCCACGCTCGCCGCCGGCCAGTCGCTCACCGTAACCGCGCGCCTCGCCAACACCGGCAAGCGCGCGGGCGAGGAAGTGGCGCAAGCCTATCTGATCGCACCCGACGCGCTCAACCGCATCGGCGCGTGGAACGATCCGGTGCTGCGCCACAGCCTCGTCGGCTTTCAGCGCGTCGCGCTAAAACCGGGCGAGGCGAAGACCGTGACCTTCACCCTCGACCCGCGCCTGCTCAGCACCGTCGCGCTCGACGGCAAGCGCGCGGTGCGGCCGGGGCAATATCGCCTGTTCGTCGGCGGCGGCCAGCCCGGCGCGACGCCGGGACAGGAAGTGACGTTCACCATCACCGGCACGCAGGAGCTGCCCAAATGACGATGCTCTCGCGGCGAACGCTGCTCGGCAGCAGCGCCGGCCTTGCCGTCTCGGCATCGCTCCCCGCGGTCGGCGTGGCCGCCCGCACCCGGCCCGACCTGTTCATCGGCACCGGCGGCGACGGCCATACCTTCCCCGGCGCGACGATGCCGTTCGGCATGGTGCAACTGTCGCCCGATACCGACACGACGCGCTGGGAAACCTGCTCGGGCTATCACAAGAGCGACACCTCGATCCTCGGGTTCAGCCACACCCATTTGTCGGGCACCGGCATCGGCGACATGCTCGACGTGCTGGTGGTGCCGACACGCGGACCGGTGCGACTGGAAGGCGGACCGCGCGACAACCCCGACGCAGGCTATCGCCAGCGTTTCTCGAACGAGGTCGCCGAGCCCGGCTATTATGCCGTCACGCTCGAAAGCGGGGTCCGTGCCGAACTGACCGTGACCGAACGCACCGGCATCCAGCGGCATCGCTTCCCTGCAGGCCCCGCGCATATCCTGATCGACATGTCGCATCTGGTGATGGAGGGGCCGAACCAGCGCCCCTATATCGACGATGCCGCGCTGACGCTGGAGGCCGATGGCAGCATTACCGGCACCCGCCGCGTGTTCCGCTGGGCCAAGGGGCGGCGGATCTTCTTCGCGATGCAATTGTCGCGCAAACCCGACCGCGTCGAATTCTTCGGCGACGGCGACGCGCCCGCCGGCAGCACGGGCGTGAAGGGCAACCGGGTCAAGGCAGTGCTGCATTATGCCGACGCCGGCAGCGCCCCGATCGTGATCCGCACCGGCATTTCGACCGTCGACCTGAACGGCGCGAAGGCCAATCTTGCCGCCGAGGCGAAGCATTGGGACTTCGATCGCTACGCCCGCGCCGCCCGCACCGCATGGGCGCGCGAGCTGGACCTGATGACCTTCGAGGGCGGCACGCAGGCGCAGCGCACCGTCGCGTCTTCAGCACTCTATCACGCCTCGATCGGGCCGACATTGTTCTCCGACGTCGACGGCCGCTACATCGGGCTCGACCGGCAGGTGCATAGCGTGCCGAAGGGTGAGGCGGCGTACAGCGCCTATTCGCTGTGGGACACCTATCGCGCCTTCCATCCGTTGCAGACGCTGATCCGCCCGGCGCGCACCCGCGAGTTCGTCGGCGACCTGATCCGCCAGACGCAGCAGAGCCCGTTCGGCCCGCCGGTCTGGCCGTTGCAGGGCGTGGAAACCGGCACGATGATCGGCTGGCATGCCGTCCCCGTGCTGGCCGAGGCGCGCGCCAAGGGCGTGCCCGGCGACTATGCCGCCGCATGGGGCGGGGTGAAGAAGCGCTCGTTCGACTGGTCGACCCCCAATCTCGACAACAGCATCGGCGTGCAGCCCTATGACGAGCTGGGCTATGCCCCGGCCGACCGCATCTTCGAGAGCGTGTCGAAAACGCTCGAATATGCCTATGACGATTATGCCGGCGCGTGCATCGCCGATGCGGCGGGCGATGCCGCCGGCGCGGCGCGGCTACGCAAACGGTCGGGCAACTGGCGCAACGTGTTCGACGTGAAGACCGGTTTCGCCCGCGCCCGCCTTGCCGACGGACGCTGGGCCGAACCCTTCGCCCCCAACGGCATCGCCCACAGCAAGAAATGGCGCGACTATACCGAGAGCAATAGCTGGCAGGCGACGTTCCTGAACCAGCACGACATCCCCGGCCTGATCGCGGCGATGGGCGGCGATGCCGCGTTCGAGGCGAAACTCGACGGGCTGTTCAACGCCTCGTCCGAACTGCCCGCCGATGCGCCGCCCGACATCTCGGGGCTGGTCGGGCAATATGCCCATGGCAACGAACCGAGCCACCACGTCGCGTACATGTATGCGTATTGCGGCGCCCCGTGGAAGACGCAAGCCATGGTCCGCCGGCTGCTGACCGAAATGTACCACGACCGCCCCGACGGCATCATCGGCAACGACGACTGCGGCCAGATGAGCGCATGGTATCTGCTCTCGGCGCTCGGCTTCTATCCGGTCGATCCGGTCAGCGCGGTCTATGTCCTCGGCAGCCCGCTGTTCGACCGCGCCGTGGTGCGCGTCGGCGGGGGCAGGCGGCTGGTGGTCGAGGCGCGCGGCAACGCCCCCGACCGGCCCTATGTGCAGGCGGTCCGCTGGAACGGCCGGCCGTGGACCAAGAGCTGGATCGCGCATGCCGATCTGGCGAAGGGCGGCACGCTGTCGTTTGACATGGGCGCGACGCCCAACAAGGCATTCGGGTCCGCGCCCGGGGACCGGCCGGGGCGGCGTTGATCGCCGCGCTGCTCCTCGCCGCCGCGCCGGTCACGGTGCCGCTGAACGCTGCCTGTGTCGAGGGCACCGACCCGGCGGCGCAAGTGCTACGCGAACGGCTGGCGGAGCGCGGGGCGGTATGTCCCGCCCCGTCGTCATTCCGGCGAAAGCCGGAATCCACGGATGGGGTGAGTTCAGCGAAAGAGCCGGGAACACCCGACACAATGGATTCCGGCCTTCGCCGGAATGACGGGGGGCGCGGGGTGACGATTCGCTTCCTCCCCGCGCGCCTAGCCGCCGAAGCCTTCGCGATCGACACCACGCCGACCGCCATCACCATTCGCGCCGCAACCACCCGCGCCCGGCTCTATGCCGCCGGCTGGCTGCTGCGCCACACCGACGCCCTGACGCTCACCGCCCCCGCCCACCTGACCGACGCGCCCGCGACCACGATACGCGGCACGCAGATCGGCTACCGCGCCAAGAACAACAGCTATGATGCGTGGGACCTGCCCATGCTCACCCGCCGGATCGAGGATTTCGCGCTGCTCGGTGCCAACCGCATCCAGTTCGTGGCGCCGGTGTCCGACGATGCCACCACCTCGCCGCTCTCACCGTTGCCCGCCACCGAGACGCTGGTCGCGCTCAGCGCCGCCACCCACCGCCTCGGGCTGGACACGGCACTCTTCTATCCGGCGCTGCGCGACTATGCCAAGGCCGGCAACGCCGACGCCGAGGCAGCCGACCTCACCGCACTTCTCGCGAAACTGCCCGCGCTCGACGCGCTCTACATCCCCGGCGGCGATCCCGGCCACACCGCGCCCGCCGACCTGTTCCCGCTCGGCGAACGCCTCGCCACATCCTTGCGCCGGCGCTTCCCCAAGGCCGAACTGCTGCTCTCGACGCAGGGGTTCGACGCCACCGGGCTGAACGCCTTCCACGCCGAACTGGCCAAGCGTCCACGCTGGCTGTCGGGCCTGTTCGTCGGTCCGCAGACCCGCGACAGCCTCGCCACCCATGTCGCGCGCGTGGGCGGAGCCTACCCGCTTGAGGTCTATCCCGACACCGCGCACACCATGCACGCGCAATTCCCGATTCCCGACTGGCACCCCGCCTTCGCGCTGACGCAGGGGCGCGAGCCGGTGAACCCCCGCCCCGCCGCCACGCAGCGCATCTTTCAGTATCTCCGCCCCGGCAGCCGCGGCTTCGTGACCTATAGCGAAGGCGTCAACGACGACTGGAACGTGACCCAGTGGTTCCGCCTCGGCTGGAAACCCGCCACCGCATCGAACGAGATCGCCGCCGACTACGCGCGGATGTTCGTCGGCGACTTGGGTTTCGCCGCCGTGCCGATGGCGCTGGAGGGCAACTGGCGCGGCGATCCCGCCGCCAATGCCGGGATCGACGCGACGCTGACGCTGGTCGAACGCCTCCGCCCGGCGGCCTGGGCCGACTGGCGGATCGATCTCTATCGCTACCGCGCGACTTATGACGCGCTGGTCCGCCACCGCTTGATCGCCGCGCGCGAGCGCGAGGGCGAGGCGCGCTGGACGCTGCGACAGGCCACCGCCACCGGTGCGGAGGCCGCCGCCGTCGCCGCGCGCTTCGCCTATGCCCGCAGCGAACCCGCCATCGTTGCGCCGCTGCGCGCCGACCTCACCACCATCGCCGACCGGCTGTGGCAGCGTGCGCGGATGCAGCTATCGGTCGTGCGCCACGGCGCATCGCACTGGGAACGCGGCGCGAACCTCGACCGCGCCGGTATCGCGCTGAACGATCGCACCGCCGTCGAAGCCGGTATCGCCGCCGCCCTGTCCCTGCCCGACGCCGCCGCCCGCCTCCACGCGATCGGCGATCCGTGGCGCAACCGCGACATGGCGCTGTACGACGATCTCGGCGATCCCCTGAACGAGCCGCATCTTGTCCGGGGGCCGGGTTTCGACGCCGATCCGCAATCGCTGGAAAGCGCGATCGACGGTATCGCCGACCATATCCCCGACGAGGGCTGGCGCATGGCCGACCTCAGCTATGCCGAGGGACTGTACGAAACCCCGGTCCGCCTGCGCTACACCGGGCTGGAGCGCAACCGTCGCTACCGCCTCGTCGCGCGCTGGGCGGGCGAGGGCTATGCGCTGCCAATGCGGCTGATGGGCGACGACACCGAACTCCACCCCTATCGTGCCCGTACCGCCAACCCCGAAACCGTCGAGACGCCGATCCCGCAGGCGCTCACCGCCGATGGCGCGCTCACGCTCGAATGGCACCGCCCGCCCGGCATCGGCGGTGGCGGGCGCGGCCATCAGATCGCACAGACCTGGCTGATCCCCGAACCCCTCGAACCCCATGCTTCCGGAGCACCGCAATGACCCTTTCCCGCCGCAGCCTGATGGGCAGCAGCCTGATCGCCGGCGCCGCCGCGTGCAGCCCGGTCCGTCCCAACGGCGGTGCCGCCCCCCTCCCCGCGCCATGGGGGGCGACGCCGTCGCCGCGTCAGCTCAAATGGCATGATCGCCGCCAGTACGGCTTCATCCATTTCTCGATCAACACCTTCACCGACAAGGAATGGGGCTATGGCGACGAGGACCCCAAGCTGTTCAACCCGACCGACTTCGATCCCGACCAGATCGTCGCGGCGGCCAAGGCGGGGGCGCTGACCGGCCTGATCCTCACCGCCAAGCATCACGACGGCTTCTGCCTGTGGCCGACGATGCTGACCGAGCATTGCATCCGCAATTCGCCCTACAAGCAGGGCAAGGGTGACATCGTCGGCGAACTGGCGGCGGCATGCGCGCGCGGCGGGATCGATTTCGGCGTGTATCTCAGCCCCTGGGACCGCAACCGCGCCGATTACGGCACGCCCGCCTACATCACCTATTATCGCGCGCAACTGACCGAACTCTGCACCCGCTACGGCAAGCTGTTCGAGGTGTGGTTCGACGGCGCGAACGGCGGTGACGGCTATTACGGCGGCGCGCGCGAGACGCGGCGGATCGACGCCCCGGCCTATTACGACTGGCCCTCGATCGTGAAGCTGGTCCACGACCTGCAACCCGATGCCTGCACCTTCGATCCGCTGGGCGCCGACATCCGCTGGGTCGGGAACGAGGACGGCCACGCCGCCGACCCGTGCTGGCCGACGATGCCCGACCATCCGTACGATCAGGCCGAGGGCAACACCGGCGTGCGCGGCGCGCCCCTGTGGTGGCCGGCCGAAACCAACGTCTCGATCCGGCCCGGCTGGTTCTACCACGCCGACGAGGATGCGCAGGTCAAGACGCCGCAGAAGATCATGGAAATGTACGACCAGTCGGTCGGCCATGGCACCACCTTCCACCTCAACCTGCCGCCCGACCGGCGCGGCCGCATTCCCGATCGCGACGTCGCCAGCCTCACCGCGTTCGGCGACGCGATCCGCGCGACCTTCGCGACCGATCTGGCGGCAGGCGCGGTCGTCACCGCCAGCGCCGATGCCGGGGGGAGCGCGCGCAACGTCAACGACGGCCGGCTCGACACCTTCTGGCTGGCCCCGGCCGATGCACGCGATGCGACCATCATCCTCGACCTGCCGCCCGGCCGCGGCTTCGACACCATCCGGTTGCAGGAATGGCTACCGCTCGGCCTGCGCGTCACCCGCTTCGCGATCGACGTGTCGGACGGCGGCGACGTGTGGACCACGGTCGCCGAAAAGGACATGGTCGGGCCGCAGCGCCTGATCCGCCTGGGCACGCCGATCGCCCCGCGCCGCGTCCGCTTCCGCACCATCGCCGCCGAGGCCGGCCCGGCGCTGCGCGAATTCGCGCTGTTCCGCTCGGTCGCACCCGCCACCCTGCCGCCCGCGCGCAACAACGATCCGAGCATCGTCGATCGCACCGGCTGGCGCGTGACCACCGCGAGCGCGCCCGGCGGCGCGGCGATCCTCGACGCTTCCCCGCGCACCGCATGGATCAGCCCGGCCCCCGCCAGCCTGACGATCGACATGGGTCGTTCGGAGACACTCGCCGGCTTCACCCTCACCCCCACCCGCCACATCGATCCGCAGGCCGCCCCGCCGATGCGCTACCGCGTCGAAACCAGCGTCGACGGGCGGATATGGACGCCGGGCGGCGAAGGCGAGTTCCAGAACATCAACTACGCCCGCGCGACGCAGCGCCTGCCCTTCCCGACCCCACGGCCTGCGCGCTACCTGCGCTTCGCCTTTCCGCAACCGGCGGTCCCCGCCCCGGCGATCGCCGTCGCCGAGATCGGCGCGTTCCGGTAAGGCTGCAACGCCGCGATGTTGCCCTTTCGAGGGGAACATCGCGGCCCACCGCTACCCCTTCGTCAGCACCCGCACCACGCCGGTGATTCCCGACGGCTGGTTCGCCGCCGCCTCCACCAGCACCGCGACCGTCTTCGCGCCCGCCGGAATCGCCACGTTCACTGGCCCCGGTGCCGCCTCCGTCTTGGTGGCGACCAGCCGGCCGTCGGCGTAGATCTTCGCCAGCCCGGCGATGGCGGCGAACGCGAGGACGCCGCCCTCCGCCATCACCCGCCGCCGCACCGGAATGGCGGCGCGATACAGGCGGAAGCTGCGCGCCGGTTCGGGCGGGGTCGGCGTGCCGCTGCGGGTGAACGCCCAGCTATTATTGTCGTCGGCGGACGGGGCCAGCGCCGGATCGGGGCTGGCGGCGAATGCCGGCGAGCGTCGCCAGCCGGCGATGAACGCCCCGCCCGGCGTCGCCGCCACCTGCGCACGCGGTTCGGCGGCGATCCGCGGGATCGTCAGCCGCGCGGCACGCAAGCCCTCCGCCTGCGTGACGATCGTGACCGTGCCGCGCCCGACCTCCGCCTGCACCAGCATCTGCGCGAGGCCGTTGAACAGCGCGCGCGCCGGGGCCTTTTCGCTCTCATGGCTGTTGGGATTGCCGTTGCCCACCCCGATCAGCGTCGCGCCCTCGACCGTGAAGCGCGTCGCCCGGTTCTCGGTCGGGACATGCCGCCCCTGCGCATCGACCGCGTCGATCGTGACCGCCACGACATCCTCACCATCGCCCAGCATCGTGGCCCGCGCCGGCGTCAGCCGCAGCGCCACCGCCGGCCCCGCCGTCTCATGCACCGCGCGCGCGACCTCGCGCCCGCCGCGCAGCGCCACCGCCTCGATCCGCCCCGGCGCATAGGGCACGGTAAAGGCGTTGCCCATGATCCGGTCGACCGCCTGTTCGCCGACCATCCGCCCGTTGAGCACGACCCGCACCCGATCGGCGTTGCTCGTGACGAGCAGCTCGACCGGCTGTCCCTCACGTCCGGGCCATGTCCAGTGCGGCGCGATGCCGACGACCGCCTCGTCATCGATCCAGTGGGCGCGGTGGATGTCATAGGCGGTCTTGGCGAAACCGCACAGGTCGAGGATGCCGAAGAAGCTGGCGACGCTCGGCCAGGTGAACGGCGTCGGCTCGCCATGATAGTCGAACCCGGTCCACACGAACCCGCCCGCGACGAAGCGGCGTTTGGCGATCTCCGCCCAAGCCTGCCGGTGCGTCGCGCCCCATGGTGCGGCCTCGGTATCCATCGACGTCATGACGTTGGCCGCCTTGTCGGTCGCATAGGCGCCGCGCGTCATATAGGCGCTGGTATCCTCCGACGAGGTGCTGGGCTTGGCGGGGTTCAGCGCGTGGAACTTGTCGTAATCGCCCTGATAATAGTTGAACCCCATCACATCGACCACGCTCGACACGTTCTGCGGGTCATAGAAGCTACCGTTCATCGCCGCCGTCACCGGCCGGCTGCCGTCGAGCGCATGGACGCGCGCGGCCATCCGCCGCACCATCTCGACGCCCGCCTCGGTGCCCTGCATCGGCTCCTCGTTGAACACCGACCACAGGATGACACTCGGATGGTTGCGATGCGCCCGCACCAACCATTCGAGCTGCGCCATATTCTCGGGCGCGGGATTGAAGACGCGGTTCTCGTCCATCACGACGAACCCCATCCGGTCGCACAGATGATAGAAGGCATCGGCCTGCGCATTGTGCGAACAGCGGATGGCGTTGACGCCGGTGTCCTTCATCCGCTGCAACCGCCATTCGAGCAGCGCGTCGGGCACCGCCACCCCGACCCCGGCATGGTCCTGATGCAGACACACGCCCTTCAGCTTGACCGGCTTGTCGTTGAGGAAGAAGCCTTGATCCGCATCGAAGCGGATCGTGCGGAAGCCGACGGGCACGCGCCGTTCGTCGCGCCCGCCCGCCGCCTCGCTCGTCACCCGCACCGCATACAGCGTCGGCGTCTCGATCGACCACAGAGCCGGCTGCGCCACCGGCAGCGTCAGCGCGACGCTGGCCTGCCCGAGCGGCGTCACCCTCGCCTGTCCGGTGGCGGTGGCGATGACCTTGCCCGCCGGATCGATCAGTTCCGCCGTCACGCTCGCCGTCGCCTCGCCGCGCGCGATGCTTTCCAGCGTTACCGCAACCGGCACCTGCCAACCGCCGTCGCCCCGGCGCGGGTCGCAATGCACCCCGTCGGTCGCGATCGATACCGCCGATCGCTTCGCCAGCCACACGTCGCGGTAGAGGCCGGCCCCTTCGTACCACCAGCCTTCCATCTGCGTCGCATCGACGCGCACGGCGATGACGTTCAGCTCGTCGCCGAACCGCGCGAACGGCGTCAGGTCGATGGTGATCGCATTGTAGCCGGAGAAGTTGCGCGCCACGACGCTGCCGTTCACCCAGATCGTCGAGGCGGTGGCGATCGCGCCGAAATGCAGCTCCAGCCGCTTGCCGCGATCCGCCGGATCGAGCCGCAGCGTGCGGCGATACCAGCCGATCCCGCGCGGACGATACCCCTGCGACACGTTCGCGCTTTCGACGAACGGTTGCGCCGATGCCCAGTCGTGCGGCAGCGTGACCGACGCCCAGTCGCTGTCATCATGGTCCATCGCCGCCGCCCCGCGCGCATTGCCGGCCTTGGCGTTTAGATAGGTCGCGTCATGCGTCAGCGGCGCGGGCGGCACGATGTCGCCCTCGTGGAACAGCCACCCCCGATTAAGCAGCGCGCACGATGGATCGACCACCGGCAACCGCGCCGGCACGCCGCCGCGTGGTGCCAGTCCGTGCGGCAACCCCCGCAACCCCGCACCGCGCGGCGCGGCGTGCAACGGCAACGGCAACGGCAGCCCCACCACCGCCAGCGTCCCGGCCGTACCCCCCAGCAGCGTGCGGCGATCGATCGTTCCCATCGTCATTCGCTCTCTCCCCGATCGATCGCATCGCGCAGCGCGGCGACCGTCGCCCGGTCGGTCCGTGCCAGCGGCGCGGCAAAGCCCAGCGCGACGACCTTCACATCGTCCTGCGTCACCGGCATCCCCGCCGACGCATGGACCTCGCTCGCCCCGGTCGCGACCAGCAGCGCGACGACATTGTCCGGCCGCACGCCCGATCCCGGCATCACCACGATCCGTCCGGCTGCACGGGCCTGCATCGCGCGGATGACCGCCGCGCCGTCCACCGCCTTCACCGCGCCGCCCGACGTCAGGATTCGCGCGAAGCCCAGCGCCACCGCCGGCTCGACCGCCGCGACCGGATCGGGCAGCAGGTCTACCGCGCGGTGCAGCGTCAGGTCGATGTCGTGCCGCTCCCGACGCACCGCCGCCACCCAGTCACCCAGCACGTCCATGTCGAGCGCCCCGCCGCGCACCGCGCCGAACACCAGCCCGTCGACCCCGGCCGCGATCAGCGCCCGCGCATCGGCCAGCGCGGTCGCGACCTCGTGCGGGTCATAGGCGAAGTCGCCCGCGCGCGGCCGCACCATCGCATGGACGCGCACCCCCGCCGTCCGCGCGACGCCCACGACCTGCGCCACCAGCCCCGGCGACGGCGTCAGCCCGCCCACCGACAGCGCCCCGCACAGCTCGATCCGCTGCGCGCCGCCGGCGACCGCCGCCTCGCATCCGCCCAGGCTGTCGATGCAGATTTCCAGCAGTGTCGGCATCGTTCCCCGGCGAACATCGTTTCACCGAGCTATGAAGCGCGGGCGGGCAAGGTCAACCCCGTCCGCTACCTTGACTCCCCCGTCGATCGCGATTAGGCGCGCCCTCAAGCGTCGTACCCGGATTCGTCCGCACGACGTCCGTCCGAGACAGCAGGTGCGGGTTTCCCGCTTAATGTCCTGCCGAGGCGGGGAATGTGTTGCAAATGCCCGCGCGGTTTCGCGTGGGCCTGCCATGGGCATCTGCCGTGGCGACCATACCCCTTCACGGACTTTTCGCCCCGTTCGTCGTCCTCACGGCGAGCGGATCGTTCGCGGGCATATCCGGCACCCGGATACGCCCCAGTTAAGGAGAACGGCATGGATCGCACTCAGAAGAGTGAAGCCGTCGCCGAGCTGAACCGCACCTTCAACGAGGTCGGCGTGGTGGTCGTCACCCGCAACCTCGGCATGACCGTCGCGCAATCGACGGGCCTGCGCAACAAGATGCGTGATGCCGGCGCGAGCTACAAGGTCTCGAAGAACCGTCTTGCCCGGATCGCAGCCGAAGGCACGCCGTACGCGGTGATCGCCGACCTGCTGACCGGCCCGACGGCGCTGGCGACGTCGACCGATCCCGTTGCCGCGGCACGGGTCATCAACGACTTCGCCAAGACGAACGACAAGATCGAGATCGTCGGCGGCGCGATGGGCGGCCAGTTGCTCGACGCGGAAGGCATCAAGGCTCTGGCCTCGCTGCCCTCGCTCGACGAACTGCGCGCCAAGATCGTCGGCCTCATCGTTGCCCCGGCAACGAAGCTGGCGACCATCACCCAGGCTCCCGCGGCACAGATCGCCCGGGTCCTGTCGGCATATGCGGAGAAGGACGCAGCCTAACCGGCGGCTTCCTCATCAACACAACCTTTCTGATTTACGGAGAATATCATGGCTGACCTCAACGCAATCGTCGACCAGCTGAGCGAACTGACCGTCCTCGAAGCAGCCGAGCTGTCGAAGCTGCTCGAAGAGAAGTGGGGCGTTTCGGCCGCCGCTGCCGTTGCAGCACCTGCCGCCGCCGGTGGCGCCGCTGCCCCGGTCGCTGAAGAGCAGACCGAATTCGACGTCATCCTGACCGGCGACGGCGGCAAGAAGATCAACGTCATCAAGGAAGTCCGTGCGATCACCGCGCTCGGCCTGACCGAAGCGAAGGCGCTGGTCGAAGGCGCGCCGAAGGCCGTCAAGGAAGGCGTGTCGAAGGACGAAGCCGCCAAGATCAAGGCGCAGCTCGAAGCCGCCGGCGCGACCGTCGAAGTCAAGTAAGCCGCAGGCGGGACAGCGGAGCCAAGGCTCCGCTATCTCCGCCAAGGCCGGCCGGCGGGCCGCAAGGCCCGACCGACGGGATGGAATTAACTTCCATCCCGGCTTGGCAGGAAAGAGGGGTGGTTCCATCCCGGAACCGCCCCTTTTTTCGCGCCCGCAAACCCCAACCCCGACAACGACTTGCGCCTGTCATGAAACCGCGACACCATCGCGCCCATGACCGCCGCCCTCGCCCTGTTCTTCGCCACCGCCGCCCCGCTCGCCCCGGTCATGGCCGATCCGCCGCGACAGCAACTGCTGCGCTGGCAAGTCGACCCCATCCGCTGCGGCGCGCGCCGCGTCACCCCGCTCGCGCCGATCCGCCCGCTATCCGGCCTCGTCTGGGGCAAGGCCGATCCGCAGGCCATCACCTTCACCTTCCGCATCGACGCCACCGGCCGCGCGCTGTCGATCGCCCAAACCCCCAAACGCTACGCGCCATCGAGCGAGGACCTCGGCCCCGCGCTCGCCGCCGCGCGCTTCACCCCCGGCGAGACGCTGGCCGATTGCGCCGTCACCTATCACGCCGAAGCGGTGCCGTTCGCGCGGGCCGATCCGGTCGAGCTGATGGCCTATACCCTCGACCCGATCAGCGGCCGCCTGCCGCGCGAGGGGTGGGACCGGATCATGCCGCCGGGCAGCGACTGCCTGCGCCCGCCCTACTCCAAACCGCTGCTCACCGCCTTTCCCGACTATGACCGCATCCCCGGCACCCCCGGCGAGCGAAGCTGGTCGATGACCGGCTACGACCTGACCGCGAAGGGCAGGCCGGTGAACGTCCGCACCGTCGCCGGCACCGCCAATGCCCCGCTCGACGCCGCCGCGCGCAAGGCGGTCGCCGCGTCGCGCTTCACCGCCGGCGCGCGCACCGGCTGCCTGCTGCCCCATTCGCGCGCGGCCACGCCGCTGCCCGCCCCGGTCGCGCCCGAGGAAGCCAGCTTCGGCGCGAAACCCAACTGCCCCGCCGCGCCATGGGCCCAACCGCCGCGTCTCACCTATCCCCGTCCGTGGAACCGCCGCTCGATCGAAGGCTGGGCGGTCGTCACCTACGACGTCGCGCCATGGGGCGAGGTCGGCAACGTCCGCGTCCTCGCCAGCGAACCCGCCGAGGCGTTCGGCGAACAGGCGATGCAGGTCGTCCGCTCCGCCCGCCGCGCCCCCTCGCCCACCGGGGCGAGCGGCTGCATCGACCGGGTGATGTTCAAAATCCGCCCGACCAACGAGCCCGCCGACGCGGAAGCGGTCGAGTAACGGTCGATCCACCCCGCTTGAACCAGACGTCATCCCGGCGAAGGCCGGGATCTCCCCGTGACAGCACGCAGCAGGAGCCGCCGGGACGACGCTTCTGGCTGGCTGAATGCAACAACAAACTCCCCTCCCTGACAAGGGAGGGGTCGGGGGTGGGTAGGCCCGCGAGGAAACGTACCGGTATCCCCCCAAACCGACCCACCCCCAGCCCCTCCCTGTCAGGGAGGGGAGCAGCCCCCGGATTACGGCACCGTCACCGTCTGCACCGGCACGCCCTTCAATTCCGGGAGCGCATCCAGTTGCGGCTTCACGCTCGCCAGGTCGCCGACCACGACCAGCGTGAACTTGTCGAGCGGGAACGCCTGCGCGACCGACTGGCTGAACTGCGCGTCGGTGACGGCCATCGTCGCCGGGACATAGCGGTCGAGCCAGTCGGCGGGCAACCCCAGCGCGTCGCGCGTCGCCAGTTGCCCGATCAGCGACGAACTGTCCGAATTGCGCAGAACGAACAGCCCGGCGTTGTAGCTGCGCATCCCCGCCGCTTCCTCAGGGGAAGGCGGCGTCGTCTGGAGCGTGCGGATTTCCTTGAACACCTCCTTCAACGACGCGCCGGTGACGGCGGTGGTCACATCGGCGTCGAAGCTCCACTGGGCATCGCCCGGACGCTGCACCGTTCCCGATCCCGGCGAATAGGTATAGCCCTTGTCCTCACGGATGTTGCGGGTGATCCGTGACGAGAAGCTGCCACCGAGCAGCGCGTTGCCGACGCGCAGCGGAATGTCGCCTTCACTCCCGGCCAGCGGCGCGCTCCACGCGAGGCGGATCGTCGACTGCGGTGCGCCCGGACGGTCGACCAGCACGACACGCGGCCCCGCCGCTTGGCGGGGCACCAGCGACAGCCGCTCCGGCCCCTGCGCCCAGTCGCCGAACGCGCGGGCCACCGCCGCCTTCACCGCCGCCGCGTCGAACCGGCCGGCGATATAGAGATGCGCGCGCCGCGCGCCGAAATTGGCGGTATAAAACGCCTTCGCCTGTTCGAGCGTATAGCCGTTCAGTTGCGCGGTCGTCGGCAGGATGCGGCCATAGGGATGGTCGCCATAGGTCGCCCGCGCCAGCGCATAATCGGCCAGTATCCCTGCCTGTGCCAGCGACTGGGTGAGCGATCGCGCGCGGTTCGCCTTCACCCGCGCGAAATCGGCGGCGGGAAAGGTCGGGCGACGCGCGACATCGCCGACCAGCGCGACGGCGGCGGGAGCGAATTCGCTCAGCGCCCCCATGTTGATCGCGGTGCCGGTGGACGACACGCCGACGCCCAGATTGCCGCCCATGCCGGCAGCGGCGGTGGCGAGCGCTGCGGAATCGCGGGTCCCCGCCCCTTCCTTCAACATGTCGCCCGCCAGATCGGCGAGCCACGGATCGCGCCCTTCGTCCAGATTGCCGGCGAACACGCGCAGCGACACCGCGACCTTGGGCGCGTTGCCATAGGGGATCAGCGTAACCTGCATGCCGTTGGACAGGGCATAGGTTTCGCTGGCCGGCACCTTGAACGCTTTGGGGGCACCGATCGGCGGCGCGGGCAAGGCCGCCGGCGGGGTGGCCGTCTGGGCGGCGAGCGGGGCGGCGACGATCGCCAGCCCGGCGAGGAGGATCGAACGCTTCATCTCACTTGGCTCCCTTCGCGGCGGCGGCGCCGGGGACGATGGTGTAGATCGACCGGTTGGTCGGCCGGAGATAGTCCTGCGCGGTCTTCTGGATCAGCGCGGGCGTCACCTTGGCGAAGCCGTCCTCGATCCGGTTCACCGCCTGCGGGTCGTTGTCGAACAGCGCATAGACCGCGAGCAGATCGATCAGGCCGACGCGCGTGCCGCCGTCGACCGACGAATACAGGTCGGAGCGCAGCTTGGTCCGCGCCCGGTCCAACTCGGCTGCGCTGACCGGGGTGGTGCGCAGATTCTCGATGACCGGATCGATCGCGGCGCGGATCTGCGCGTCGCCGAACTGCGGGTCATGGGTGAAGTTGAACGCCCACAACATCGGCCCGTTGTAATTGTACATGCTGCCCAGATACGCATTGATCCCGCCGCCCAGATCACCGGTGATGCCGGTATCGGCCTTCAGCTTGCGCGCGAGGCGGCTGTCGTCGCCCTGCAGCAATAGCTGGTCGATCAGCCCCATCGCATACCATTCGGGCGTGCCACGCGGCGGCATGTGGTATCCGACCGCGAACCCCGGCTTGGGGGCCAGTGCGTCGACGCGGGACCGGGTCTTTTCCGCCGTCTGGCGCGGTTCGGTGAGGTCCGGGAGCACCACCGGCGCGCCGCGTTGCAGCGGGCCGAAATATTTGCGGACCATCGCCTCGGCCTGCGCGTAGTCGATGTCGCCCGCGACCACGAGGACGGCGTTGTTGGGACGATAGAAGCTGCCGAAGAACTGCGTCGCGTCGGCCACGGTCGCCGCCTCGATCTCTTTCAGATCGCCGTAGAAATTATGGCTGTTGTGCCAGTTGGTGTTGGCCAGCATCGGCAGGTCGATCCACGGCCACGTCCCATAGGGCTGGTTGAGGACGTTGACCTTCACCTCGTTGCCCACCACGCCCTGCTGGTTCTTGAGCACCGCATCGTTGATGACCGGCCGCGCCATCCGGTCGGCCTCTAGCCACAGGATGCGTTCCAGCGCGTTCGACGGCGCGATCTCGAAATAATTGGTGAAGTCGAACCGGGTCGATCCGTTCAGAATGCCGCCGGCGTTGCTGATCGTGCTGACGAACACGCCCTTGGGCGCGTTCTGCGACCCCTGGAACATCAGATGTTCGAACAGATGGGCGAAGCCGGTGCGCTCGCGCGGTTCGACGCGGAAACCGATCCCGTAATAGACGCCGACCGTGACCGTGGGGGCCAGCGTGTCGCGCGACAGCACGACCTTGAGGCCATTGGGCAGCGTGACATAGCGCATGTCGATCGCCAGCTTGGCCGGTGCCGCCGTGGTCGTCGCGCGTGGCTGCGCCAACACACTCGCCGGCAACGCGCACAATGCCGCCCCCAGCAGCATTGCCTTCATTCCTCGCATCATATCGTCCCCCCTGGTCGTGGTTCAGTCGTCGGGCGCGTCCCCCATGCCATCCCCGGCCGCTTCGTGAACGAGGATGTCGCCGGGCTGGCAGTCGAGCACGCGGCAGATCGCGTCGAGCGTCGTGAACCGGATCGCGCGCGCCTTGCCGGTTTTCAGGATCGAAAGGTTGGCGAGCGTAATGTCCACCGCCTGCGCCAGTTCGGTCAGCGTCATCCGCCGGGCCAGCAGCACCTCGTCGAGACGGACGAGTACCGCCATCAGACCGTGCCCTCAAGGTCTTCGCGCAGCGCCGCCCCTTCGGCGAACACGCGCGCGAGGATGAACGCGACCAGCACCGACAGCCAGCCACCGATCGACAGCGTCGATCCGCCCGCTTCGATCCCCAGCCCGTCGAACCGCCGCACGATCAGCGCCAGCGGGAAATCGAGCAACTGGATCGCCAGCAGCGCCCACCCGATCAGCGCCACCCGCCGCGCGTTGGGCGACGCGAACGTCTCGCCGATGCGCACCGTGCCCATCACCGCCGACAATCGCGAGAAGATGACATGCGCGGGCACCGCCGCGACGATGCCGAGCAGCAGCAGCCAGCGCACCCCGGCGATCACCGCGCCGGCGTTCGCGGCGGGATATTTGGCGGCGATCTTGGCGGCGAACGCGGCGTGCAGCGGCACGCTGGCGACCAAGGCGATGGCAAAGACGGCGGCGAAGACGATATTGAGCACCAGCAGCACGCGCAGCACCAGCACCGTGAACCGCAATATCCGATCGCGCCGTGCCATGCCGCCCCCCCGGTCCGTCACCGCGATGCTATCGCCTGCGTCGATTGACGGCAAGCGCGTCAGCTCCGCCGCACCTCGCCGTGGAGCCGTGCCTCCAGCCGGTCGATCATCCGGTCGCCCTTGTCCATGAAGATCGGCGCGAGCTTGCCCGACGGCAGCGTCGGCCCGATCAGGAAAGCGGCGGTGGTGCGCGATTCGCGCCCGTCGCTCCAGCGATAGCGCGCGTCGATCGCCATCAGCGGCACGAAGAACGGCCGCTCGCGCGAGGTGACGACATGCAGCGCTGCCTTGGGCAACGCCATCGTCGCCTCCAGATGGCGGCGCTGTCCGGCGGGCAGCGCGAACGGGTCGAGCCCGCGCGGCTCGGTGTTACCGAAGAACGCGGCGAGCTGGTCGTCCTGGCGCGGATTGGCGGTGAGCAGCAGCGTGGCGATCCGCACTTCCTCGACGCCGATCGACGTCGGATTGCCGACCGTCAGGTCGAAATCGAGCAGCGCATTGTCGGCATCGGTCCCGACGCGCAGCGGCGCGAGCTGGAATTCGAGGAAGCCGCGCGGCGGCTCGGGCGCGACGGGCGCGGCAGGCACGACCGGAGCGGCCGGCACGGCGGGCGCGCGAACCGGTGCCGGAGCGATCGGAGCGATCGGTGCCGGGATCGGCGCGGGCGGCTCCGGCGTGGCGAGCGGCGGCACGACCGGTTGCGGCGCGACCGGTGCGACATCCTCGACCGTTTCCACCCGTGGCCTGCGCCGCAGCCGCGTCGCGATCAGCGCGGCCACGCCCGCCACCGCGATGCCGGCCAGAAACCATACCCACCACGGCATCGCCGCATCGCCGGACGCGGGAACGGGCGTAGCCGCCTCGGGCGTCGCGACCGGTTCGGGCGACGGGGTCGCGATGACCGCCGGTGCCTCGGTCGCCACCGGCACGGGAGCCGTCTCGACCGGCGGTGCCGTCACCACCGGCACCGTGCGCGGCGTCGCGGTGGGCTGCGGCACCGGATCCGCGCGCGGCGCGGGGACAGGACGCGCGACCGGCGTGGCCCGGACGACCGGCGCGGCGCGCGGCGTCGGCGTCACGCGCGGCGTCGGGGTCGCCGTTGGAGTCGGCGTCGCCACCACCGGCGGGGTGATGTCATAGATCGGGATGTCGCCCGCGCCCGGCGGGGTCTGTTGTGCGGGCACGGCAAGCAGCGCGGCCGCCGCCGCGATCGTCGGATACAGGATCATGCCCGCCCTCAACCGGGGTTTTGGGGGCCACGTCACGCGCCGCGACGCCCGGTTGCGACGAAACGAGCGTTCGATACGTCGAACCGTTGGCGGCGCCGACGCGGTTTGACTCCGCCCGATACGCAGCGTATAGGCCGGCTCTGCTTCAGGACCGGGAAACAATGCGTCGTCGCGCGGGCGCATTGCAGGTATGGACCTTTAGCCATTGCAGGACGCCCGAAAAGCTGCGGCCCCACCCGGGGTGACGCGGCTTTCGTCGTCCGTTCCGCACGCCAGTCCGGCCGGCACCGGGCACCGAAATTGAACCAGTACGAGGCCAACCAACCTATGGCGACCAAGGCAAGCACGAGCGGCACGCACAAGCGCCGCATCCGCAAGGTGTTCGGCGACATCCACGAAGTGGTGCAGATGCCGAATCTGATCGAGGTGCAGCGCGAGAGCTACGAACAGTTCCTGCGCAGCGATCCCTCGATCGGCTATGTCTCGGGGCTGGAAAAGACGCTGCGGTCGGTGTTCCCGATCCGCGACTTCGCCGGCACCGCCGAGCTGGACTTCGTGACCTACGAACTGGAAAATCCCAAGTTCGACGTCGAGGAATGCCGTCAGCGCGGCATCACCTATGCGGCACCGATGCGCGTTACCCTCCGCCTGATCGTGTTCGAGGTGGACCAGGATACCGAGGCCCGGTCGGTCCTCGATATCAAGGAGCAGGACGTGTACATGGGCGACATGCCGCTCATGACCGAGAACGGCACCTTCTTCATCAACGGCACCGAGCGTGTGATCGTGTCGCAGATGCACCGCTCGCCGGGCGTGCTGTTCGATCACGATCGCGGCAAGACCCATGCGTCGGGCAAGTATCTGTTCGCCGCGCGCGTCATCCCGTATCGCGGCTCGTGGCTCGATTTCGAATTCGACGCCAAGGACATCGTCAACGTCCGCATCGACCGCAAGCGCAAGCTGCCGGTCACGTCGCTGCTCTATGCGCTGGGCATGACCGGCGAGGACATCCTCAACCACTTCTACAACCGCGTCACCTTCGTGCGCGGCGAAGGCGGCTGGCGCATTCCGTATGCGCCGGAAAACTGGCGTGGGCAGAAGCCGTCGTTCGACATCGTCGACGCGAACACCGGCGAGGTCGTGTTCCCGGCGGGCACCAAGATTTCGCCGCGTCTGGCGAACAAGGCGGGCAAGGACGGCCTCGCCGAACTGCTGATCCCGACCGAGGAAATCTTCGGCCGCTACAGCGCCTATGATCTCATCAACGAGACGACCGGCCAGATTTATATCGAGGCGGGCGACGAAGTGTCGGCCGAGAATCTCGAACTGCTCGACCAGGCGGGCATCGAGCGGATCGAACTGCTCGACATCGACCATGTCTCGACCGGCCCGTGGATCCGCAACACGCTGAACGTCGACAAGGCCGAGGAGCGCGAGCAGGCGCTGTCGGACATCTATCGCGTGATGCGCCCCGGCGAGCCGCCGACGCTCGAAACCGCCGAATCGCTGTTCGCCGGCCTGTTCTTCGATCCCGAGCGCTACGACCTGTCGGCCGTCGGCCGCGTGAAGCTGAACATGCGCCTCGACCTCGACACGCCGGACACGGTGACGACGCTGCGCAGCGAGGACATCCTCGAAGTCGTCAAGACGCTGGTCAACCTGAAGGACGGCAAGGGCGAGGTCGACGACATCGACAACCTCGGCAACCGTCGCGTCCGCTCGGTCGGCGAGCTGCTCGAAAACCAGTATCGCGTCGGCCTGTTGCGCATGGAGCGCGCGGTCAAGGAGCGCATGTCGTCGGTCGATGTCTCGACGGTCATGCCGAACGACCTCATCAACGCGAAGCCCGCCGTCGCGGCGGTGCGCGAGTTCTTCGGCTCGTCGCAGCTCTCGCAGTTCATGGATCAGACCAATCCGCTCTCCGAAGTGACGCACAAGCGTCGCGTCTCGGCGCTCGGGCCGGGCGGTCTGACGCGCGAGCGCGCAGGGTTCGAGGTCCGCGACGTTCACCCGACCCACTATGGCCGTATCTGCCCGATCGAAACGCCGGAAGGCCCGAACATCGGTCTCATCAACAGCCTCGCGACGTTCAGCCGCGTCAACAAGTACGGCTTCATCGAAACCCCGTACCGTCGCATCGTCGACGGCAAGGTGACGAACGACGTCGTGTATCTCTCCGCCATGGAAGAGCAGAAGCACACCGTCGCGCAGGCGTCGGCGACGCTGAACGAGGACAGCAGCTTCGCCGAGGAACTGGTGTCGGCCCGTCAGGCCGGCGAATTCCTGATGGCGCTCCCGGAAAACGTCACGCTGATGGACGTCAGCCCCAAGCAGCTCGTCTCGGTCGCCGCATCGCTCATTCCGTTCCTGGAAAACGATGACGCCAACCGCGCGCTGATGGGCTCGAACATGCAGCGGCAGGCCGTGCCGCTGGTGAAGGCCGAAGCGCCGTTCGTCGGCACCGGCATGGAAGAGACGGTCGCGCGCGATTCGGGCGCGGCGATCTCGGCCAAGCGCGCGGGCGTGGTGGATCAGGTCGATGCCGCGCGCATCGTGATCCGCGCGACCGGCGAGGTCGATGCGGCCGAAAGCGGCGTCGACATCTACACGCTGATGAAGTTCCAGCGCTCGAACCAGTCGACCTGCATCAACCAGCGTCCGCTGGTGAAGGTGGGCGACGTGGTGAAGGCCGGCGAGGTCATCGCCGATGGTCCGTCGACCGAGTTCGGCGAGCTGGCGCTGGGCCGCAATGCGCTGGTCGCGTTCATGCCGTGGAACGGCTACAACTACGAGGATTCGATCCTCATCTCCGAACGGATCGTGAAGGACGACGTGTTCACGTCGATCCACATCGACGAGTTCGAGGTGATGGCGCGCGATACCAAGCTCGGGCCGGAAGACATCACCCGCGACATTCCGAACGTGGGTGAAGAGGCGCTGCGCAATCTCGACGAGGCGGGCATCGTCTACATCGGTGCCGAGGTCGAGCCGGGCGACATCCTCGCCGGCAAGATCACGCCGAAGGGCGAATCGCCGATGACGCCGGAGGAAAAGCTCCTCCGCGCGATCTTCGGTGAAAAGGCCAGCGACGTGCGCGACACCTCGCTGCGTCTCCCGCCGGGCGTGTCGGGTACGGTCGTCGACGTCCGCGTCTTCAACCGTCACGGCATCGACAAGGACGAGCGCGCGATGGCGATCGAGCGCGAGGAGATCGAGCGTCTGAAGAAGGACTCGGACGACGAGCGCGGCATCCTCAACCGTGCCACCTGGTCGCGTCTGCGCGAGATGCTCGAAGGGCAGACCGCGACCGCCGCGCCCAAGGGCGTCAAGAAGGGCGTGGTCATCGACCGCGACCTGCTCGACCAGATCGATCGTCACGAATGGTGGCGGTTCGCCGTCGCCGACGACGCGGCGCAGGGCAATCTCGAAGCGATCAAGGCGCAGTATGACGAAGCGGTGAAGCGCATCACCGACAAGTTCCACGATCGCCGCGAGAAGCTGGAGCGTGGTGACGAGCTGCCGCCGGGCGTGCTCAAGATGGTCAAGGTGTTCGTCGCGGTGAAGCGCAAGCTGCAGCCGGGCGACAAGATGGCCGGCCGTCACGGCAACAAGGGCGTCATCTCGCGCATCCTGCCGCAAGAGGACATGCCGTTCCTCGAGGACGGGACTCCGGTCGACCTCGTGCTCAACCCGCTGGGCGTGCCGTCGCGCATGAACGTCGGGCAGATCTTCGAGACGCATCTGGGCTGGGCGGCGCGCAACCTCGGCATGCAGGTCGCACGCTCGCTGCGCGACTGGCGCGAGGCGAACCCGGACGCGGTCGGCGGCGAGATGCCGGCGGCGGTCAAGGATCGGCTCAAGGAGATCTACGGCGATCACTATGCCGAAGACATCGACAGCCGTTCGAACGAGCAGCTCCACGAACTGGTGCAGAACATCAGCACGGGCGTGCCGATGGGCACCCCGGTGTTCGACGGCGCGCGCGAAAGCGACGTGTCGGACATGCTGGAACTCGCCGGGCTGCACAGCTCGGGCCAGTCGATCCTGTTCGACGGGCGCACCGGCGACCAGTTCGACCGGATGGTAACGGTCGGCATCATCTACATGCTGAAGCTGCACCACTTGGTCGACGACAAGATCCACGCGCGGTCGATCGGGCCGTACAGCCTCGTCACCCAGCAGCCGCTGGGCGGCAAGGCGCAGTTCGGCGGCCAGCGCTTCGGGGAAATGGAAGTGTGGGCGCTCCAGGCCTATGGCGCCGCCTACACGCTCCAGGAAATGCTGACGGTGAAGTCCGACGACGTGGTCGGCCGCACCAAGGTCTATGAAGCGATCGTCAAGGGCGACGACACCTTCGAGGCCGGCATCCCCGAAAGCTTCAACGTGCTGGTCAAGGAAATGCGCTCGCTGGGCCTCAACATCGAGTTGAGCAGCCTGGAAGAGAAGGACGGCCTGGCCGAGGCGGCGGAGTAACCCTCCTACTCCCTCTCCCCTTCAGGGGAGAGGGTCGGGGAGAGGGGCAGAATATCTGCCCTCTCCGCACTTCCCCTCTCCCAACCCTCTCCCCTGAAGGGGCGAGGGCTATGAGGTAAGATCATGAACGAACTGACCAATTTCGCGAACCCGGTGGCCAAGCCGGAGACCTTCGACCAGATCCAGATCGGCATCGCCTCGCCGGAGCGTATCCGCTCGTGGTCGTTCGGCGAGATCAAGAAGCCCGAGACGATCAACTATCGCACGTTCAAGCCCGAGCGTGACGGCCTGTTCTGCGCGCGCATCTTCGGTCCGATCAAGGATTACGAGTGCCTGTGCGGCAAGTACAAGCGCATGAAGTACAAGGGCATCGTCTGCGAAAAGTGCGGTGTCGAAGTCACCGTGTCGAAGGTCCGCCGTGAGCGGATGGGCCATATCGAACTGGCCGCGCCCGTCGCGCACATCTGGTTCCTGAAATCGCTGCCGTCGCGCATCGGCCTGCTGCTCGACATGCAGTTGAAGCAGCTCGAGCGCGTGCTGTATTTCGAGAGCTACATCGTGATCGAGCCGGGCCTGACCGCGCTCGACAAATATCAGCTCCTGACCGAAGACGAACTGCTCGACGCGCAGGACCAGTATGGCGAGGACGCCTTCTCGGCCGGCATCGGCGCGGAAGCGGTCAAGCAGATGCTGATCGACCTCGACCTCGAAGGCGAGAAGCGCGACCTGCTCGAAGAGCTGGCCGTCACCAAGTCGGAACTGAAGCCCAAGAAGATCATCAAGCGGCTGAAGGTCGTCGAGAGCTTCCTCGAATCGGGCAACCGTCCCGAATGGATGATCCTCGACGTCGTGCCGGTCATCCCGCCCGAACTGCGCCCGCTGGTGCCGCTCGACGGCGGCCGCTTCGCCACCTCGGATCTGAACGACCTCTACCGCCGCGTCATCAACCGCAACAACCGGTTGAAGCGCCTCATGGAACTGCGCGCGCCGGACATCATCGTCCGCAACGAAAAGCGCATGTTGCAGGAAGCGGTCGACGCGCTGTTCGACAATGGCCGTCGCGGCCGTACGATCACCGGCGCCAACAAGCGTCCGCTCAAGTCGCTGTCCGACATGCTCAAGGGCAAGCAGGGCCGCTTCCGCCAGAACCTGCTGGGCAAGCGCGTCGATTATTCGGGCCGTTCGGTCATCGTGACCGGTCCCGAACTCAAGCTGCACCAGTGCGGCCTGCCGAAGAAGATGGCGCTCGAGCTGTTCAAGCCCTTCATCTACGCGCGCCTCGACGCCAAGGGCCTGAGCATGACGCTCAAGCAGGCAAAGAAGTGGGTCGAGAAGGAACGCAAGGAAGTCTGGGACATCCTCGACGAGGTGATCCGCGAGCACCCGGTCATGCTGAACCGCGCGCCGACGCTCCACCGTCTGGGCATCCAGGCGTTCGAGCCGGTGCTGATCGAGGGCAAGGCGATCCAGCTTCACCCGCTGGTCTGCTCGGCGTTCAACGCCGACTTCGACGGCGACCAGATGGCCGTCCACGTTCCGCTGAGCCTCGAGGCACAGTTGGAAGCGCGCGTCCTGATGATGTCGACCAACAACATCCTGTCGCCCGCCAACGGCAAGCCGATCATCGTGCCGTCGCAGGACATGGTGCTGGGCCTCTATTACCTGTCGATGGAAAAGACGAACGAGCCGGGCGAAGGCATGCTGCTGGGCGACATGGCGGAGGTGCACCAGGCGCTCCACGCCGGTGCCGTCACGCTGCACACCCGGATCACCAGCCGCGTTCCGCAGACCGACGAGGCCGGCAACCAGTATCTCAAGCGCTATGAGACGACGCCGGGCCGCATGCTGCTGGGCGAAACCCTTCCCAAGTCGCACAAGGTCCCGTTCGAGACGGTCAACCGCCTGCTGACCAAGAAGGACGTCGGCGACGTCATCGACGAGGTGTATCGCCACACCGGCCAGAAGGAGACGGTGCTGTTCGCCGACGCGATCATGGCGCTGGGCTTCCGTCATGCGTTCAAGGCCGGCATCTCGTTCGGCAAGGACGACATGCTGATCGCGCCGGACAAGGACAAGCTGGTCGACGAAACGCGCGACCAGGTGAAGGACTTCGAACAGCAGTATCAGGACGGCCTGATTACCCAGCAGGAGAAGTACAACAAGGTGATCGACGCCTGGAGCCGTTGCGGCGATCAGGTGGCGACGTCGATGATGGACGAGATCAAGGCGGTCCGCCGCTTCGAGGACGGTCCCGACAAGGGCCGCGAGAAGCCGATCAACTCGATCTACATGATGGCCCACTCGGGTGCCCGTGGTTCGCAGGCACAGATCAAGCAGCTCGCCGGCATGCGCGGCCTCATGGCCAAGCCATCGGGCGAGATCATCGAAACGCCGATCATCTCGAACTTCAAGGAAGGCCTGACCGTCCTTGAATACTTCAACTCGACCCACGGCGCCCGCAAGGGTCTGGCCGACACCGCGCTCAAGACGGCGAACTCGGGCTATCTGACCCGCCGTCTGGTCGATGTGTCGCAGGACTGCGTCATCATCATGGAAGACTGCGGCACGCAGCGCGCGCTGGAAATGCGCTCGATCATCGAAGGCGGTGCCACCATCGCCTCGCTGGCCGAACGCATCCTCGGCCGCACCACCGCCGAGGACGTGACCGATCCCAAGACGGGCGAAGTCGTGTTCCCGACGGGCACGCTGCTCGACGAACCGATGGTCGCGCGGATCGAGGCGATGGGGCTTCAGGCGATGAAGATCCGCTCGCCGCTGGTCTGCGAAGCCAAGGTCGGCGTCTGCGGCACCTGCTACGGCCGTGACTTGGCCCGCGGTACGCCGGTCAACATCGGCGAGGCCGTCGGCGTCATCGCGGCGCAGTCGATCGGCGAACCGGGTACGCAGCTCACCATGCGTACCTTCCACATCGGTGGCGCGGCGCAGCTCAACGAGCAGTCGAACCTCGAAGCGCCGGTCGACGGCACGGTCGAATTCCGCGACCTGCGCCTGATCGAAGACCAGCGTGGCCGCCGCGTGGTGCTCAGCCGCTCGGGCGAGATCGCGATCGTCGACATGGACGGCCGCGACCTCTCGGTCCATCGCATCCCCTATGGTGCCTATGTGCTGTTCGACGATGGCCACATCGTCTCGCAGGGCGACCGTATGGCGGAATGGGATCCGTTCACCGCGCCGCTCATCACCGAAACCGGCGGTACGGTGAAGTTCATCGATCTGATCGAGAACAAGACCGTCACCGAGCGGGTCGACGAAGCGACCGGCATCGCCCAGCGCGAGATCATCGAATATCGCGTGACGACCAAGTCGAAGGAGGATCTGCGGCCGCGCATGACCCTGCTCGACGCCAACTCGGGCGAGGCCGCGCGCTACATGCTGGCACCCGGCGCGACCCTGTCGGTCGAGGACGGTGCGCAGGTGCAGGCGGGTGACGTTCTTGCCCGTGTCGCCCGCGAATCGGCCAAGACCCGCGACATCACCGGCGGTCTGCCGCGCGTCGCCGAATTGTTCGAAGCGCGTATCCCGAAGGAAGCGGCGATCATCGCCAAGGTTTCGGGCCGCGTGATCTTCGGCAAGGATTACAAGGCGAAGCGCAAGATCGGCATCCAGCCCGAGGATGGCGGCGACGTCGTCGAATATCTGATCCCCAAGTCGAAGGTGATCGACGTTCAGGAAGGCGACTACGTCAAGCGTGGCGACAACCTGATCGGCGGTTCGCCGAACCCGCACGACATTCTGGAAACGCTCGGCATCGAGCCGCTGGCCGAATATCTCGTCAGCGAAATCCAGGGCGTCTATCGACTCCAGGGCGTGAAGATCAACGACAAGCACATCGAGACGATCGTCCGTCAGATGCTGCAAAAGGTCGAGATCACCGACGGCGGCGACACCACGTTGCTGGCGGGCGAACAGCTCGACCGTGACGAGATGGACGAGGCCAACGCCAAGCTGGAGCGCGGTCAGGCTCCGGCACAGGGCAAGCCGGTGCTGCTCGGCATCACCAAGGCCTCGCTCCAGACGCGCTCGTTCATCTCGGCCGCCTCGTTCCAGGAAACGACCCGCGTCCTCACCGAAGCATCGGTGCAGGGCAAGATCGACAGCCTGAACGGCCTGAAGGAAAACGTGATCGTCGGCCGGCTCATCCCGGCGGGCACCGGTGCGGGCATGAACCGCCTGCGCGTGGCCGCCACGTCGCGCGACGTGGCGCTGCGGGCGCAGCAAAAGGCGCTGGCCGGCTTCGTCGCGCCGCACTCGGCCAAGGAAGAGCACGCCGCCGAACTGGAACGCTCGGCCCGCGACGGTCAGGGTGCGGCCGATCCGCTGGCCGAGGTCGTGCCCTCGGGCACCGGCACCGACGCCGATGCGGGCGAGTATCTGAACGACTGATCGTTCGGGACAGCATGACGTGACAGGCCGCCGTCCGGGCAACCGGGCGGCGGCTTTGTTTTGGGGGATGCGGCAGCGCTGCAATCACCGGCCAGCGCTCGAAAACCGGCGGCCGTCCCGAACGCACCCCCTCCGCGCCCTTCGCGCCTCCGCGTGCCCCCAACCCGCGATCTACGTCAGGCGGCCCGGCTCGCGGGGATCGCCCGCACGCCCGGCAAGCGCGCGTTCGGACACAACCCTGTCCTACACGGCATCGACCGGCGCATACTCGCCCGATGCCCGGCCCTCACCGCACACAGATCGTCACCCCGGAACCGTTCCGGGGTCCACCGATCCACCAGCGTCATCGCCGGCCATGGTTGCGAACCAATCGCAACAAACGTGCGGTGAGTGTAAAGTTTGTAAACTTTGGGGGGAATTGGGCAAATACCGGATGCCGCTCAGGGCAAGGCTTCCGGTGTAGAACGGCGCTGCCCGCGCTGCCGGCCAGACCGATCGACATGCAACGAAGCGCCCTCGACCTGCTCCCCTCCCTGACAAGGGAGGGGTTGGGGGTGGGTCGGCCGGTTGTGAAGCGCGTACGTTCACTCTCGGGCCAACCCACCCCCGGCCCCTCCCTTGTCAGGGAGGGGAGATGCCAAGGCTCACTGTCCGACCGAATCTCGATTGGTCCCAGGCGTACTTCGTCCGGTACGACCTGACGCCTGATTTCTTTGCACCGAACCGTCGCCCCGGCGAAGGCCGGGGCCTCAAGCGGCTCCTGCCGCGCATCCGCCGCGGGAATACGTCCGTCCCCCGCTTCGCCACGCCTCGCCCGGCGCGCCGTTCGGCCAAACCAAAGGCCACGCCACGGGCAAAGCCCGTGTCGTCGGACGGCGCTGCCAGCGCCGCCGGCCGCGCGCGCCTCGTACGGCGCGGTGCTGCTGCGCTGCACCTTGCCCGGCGCGCGCTACGCCTTGCTCAGCGCCTCGACCCCTCGCTCCAGCCCGCGCAGCTCCGCCAGCCCGCGCAACCGCCCGATCGCGGTATAGCCCGGATTGCTCCCCGACTTGCCGAGATCGTCGAGCATTTGGTGCCCATGGTCCGGCCGCATCGGGATCGACCGGCCTTCCGCCACCGACAGCCGGTGAACCGCCTGCACCACCGCGACCATGTCGACCTGTCCGTCGAGATGCTCCGCCTCGTGGAACGCGCCCGGCGCGTCCGCCGCGACGTTGCGCAGATGGAGGAAGCCGATCCGCGACCCGAACCGCTCGACCATCGCCGGCAAGTCGTTGTCGGGGCGCACGCCGAGCGATCCGGTACACAGACAGAGGCCATTCGACACATTGGGCACGGCGGCGAAGAGGCGATCGAGATCGGCGGCGGTGCTCACCACCCGCGGCAGGCCGAACAGCGGCATCGGCGGATCGTCGGGATGCACCACCAGTTGCACGCCAAGCGCATCGGCATGCGGACACACGTCGCGCAGGAACGCCAGATGATGCTCGGCCAGCCGCTCGGCATCGATCCCGGCATAGGCCGACAGCGCCTGCGCGAAATCGGCGGTGGTGAACCCTTCCTCGCTGCCCGGCAGCCCGGCGATGATCGTGCGCTCCAGCGCCGTCCGCTCGCCCTCGTCCATGCCCGCGAACCGCGCCGCCGCGCGCTCCAGCGTCGCCGCGTCATACGCCGCCTCCGCGCCGGCGCGCCGGAGCATATGCACGTCATAGGCCGCGACCGCATCCAGCTCGAAGCGCAGCGCCTTCGCCCCCGTCGGCAGTTCCCAGCCGAGGTCGGTCCGCGTCCAGTCGAGCACCGGCATGAAATTATAGGTGATGACGCGGATGCCGCATTCGGCAAGATTGGTCAGGCTCTCGCGATACGCCGCGACATGCGCGTCGCGTTCGGGGCCGGCGGTCTTGATCGCCTCCGACACCGGCAGGCTCTCGACGACGTCCCACGTCATCCCCGCCGCCTCGATCAGCGCCTGACGTTCGCGGATCGCCTCGACCGGCCAGACCTCGCCGTTGGGGATCGCGTGCAGCGCGCTCACCACGCCGCTGCACCCCGCCTGTCGAATGTCCCGAAGCGACACGGGATCGGACGGACCGAACCACCGCATCGTCTGTCGCATGCGCATCACCCACTCCTGTCATACCAATCTGGTTATTGGCCTGACCTAAGCGATGTGGCCGGGGTCGTCGAGCCGGAATTGACATCGTCGATCGTTCGGTTAGCCCCGTGGCATGAACGACGCGGGCAACTACCGACTCTATGTGAAAGTCTCGGCCGACATCGCACGGCAGATCACCGAGGGCGACTATGCCATCGGCGCGCGCCTGCCGCCCGAACGGGTGCTGGCGCAGACCTATGGCGTGTCGCGCCCGACGGTGCGCGAGGCGATCATCGCGCTGGAAGTCGACGGGATGGTCGAGGTACGGATGGGATCGGGCGTCTATGTCGTCGCCTCGGTGCCGCGCGGCGGCATCGCCGCCTATCCCGACATGGGCCCGTTCGAGGTGCTGGAGGCGCGGCGCGCGGTGGAGGGCGAGGTGGCGACGATCGCCGCCGGCCGCATCACCCCCGACGCGCTCGCCGAACTGGATGGGTTGCTGGCCGAAATGGCGGCGGCCGAGGATTATCAGGTGAGCGAACGCGCCGACCGCGATTTTCACCTCGCGATCGCACGGGCGACCGGCAACAGCGGCTTCGTCGCGGTGATCGACATGCTGTGGCAGGCGCGCAACCGCTCGCCGCAATATCTGCTGATGAGCGAAAAGGCGCATGCCGCCGGCGTCTTTCCGCGCCACGACGAGCATGTCGCCATTCTCGACGCGCTGCGTTCGGGAGACGGCGCACGCGCCGGCCAGGCGATGCGCGGCCACATCACCCGCGTCCTCGAATCGTTCATGCACGCGACCGAAATCAACGAGGTCGAACGCATGCGCCAACGCTTCGCCCGCGAACGCGAACGCTTCCTCTCGACGCGCTAGGCTTTTTCGTCCCCCGCCAACGCCCGGCGCAGCGCCTGCACCTCGGCGGTCAGCGCGGCGATGCCGCCTTCGTCCAGCCCGGTCCGCGCGAACACCGTCTGCGCCAGACAATGGCTGTCGCCCCGCATCGCCCGGCCGGCATCCGTCAGCCGGACCAGCACCTGCCGCTCGTCCTGCGCCGCGCGTTCGCGCGTCACCAGCCCGGCGGCAGCCAGCCGCTTGACCAGCGGCGTGACCGTGCTCGACTCGAGCGCCAGCCGCTCGGCGATCGCGCCGATCGTCCGCCCGTCCACTTCCCACAGCGCATGGAGCACGAGATATTGTGGATAGGTGATGCCCAGCCGGTCGAGCAGCGGCTTGTACACCCGGGTCATCGCCATCGACGCGCCATAAAGCGCGAAGCAAAGCTGCCGGTCGAGCGGGATCGAAGCGTCCATTACCGTACCCTACACCCTTGACGAAGCGTCCCCAAGCTTCGCACTGGACATTATGCCGCACCGATATATATCGCGATATAGATTATAGCGAAAGGAACCAGCATGAGCGTCGATGTCAAATACCGCACCACCGCCACCGCCACCGGCGGCCGCGAAGGCACCGCCGCCAGCGAGGACGGCCGGTTCACCGCCAAGCTGTCGACGCCGCGCGAACTGGGCGGCGCGGGTGGCGACGGCACCAACCCCGAACAATTGTTCGCGGCGGGCTATTCGGCCTGTTTCATCGGCGCGCTGAAGGTCGCCGGACAGCAGTTGAAGCTGAAGGTGCCCGACGATACGCAGGTGACGGCGACGGTCGGCATCGGTCCGCAGGCGGCGGGTGGCTTCGGCATCACCGCCGATCTTCGGGTGGCGCTCCCCGGCCTCGACCCCGCCGATGCGCAGCGGCTGGTCGATACCGCGCACACCATCTGCCCCTATTCGAACGCGACGCGCGGCAATGTCGATGTCGGACTGACCCTCGCCTGATACGGAAGCGGACGGAGCGGTTGCGCGTGGTTGGACGCGCGCGACCGCTCCCCATATCGGTCCCATCGTTCTCCCACGGAGTCCCCATGACCGACTATCGCAAGACCGACGCGGCGATCGCCCGCCTGACCCCCGAACAATTCTACGTGACGCAGCAGAGCGGCACCGAACGCCCCGGCACCGGCGAATATCTGAACGAGAAGCGCGCCGGCATCTATGTCGACATCGTCTCGGGCGAGCCGCTGTTCGCGTCGGCCGACAAGTTCGATTCGCATTGCGGTTGGCCGAGCTTCACCAAGCCGATCGAGCCGGCCAACGTCGCCGAACTGCGCGACGTGACCCACGGCATGGTCCGCACCGAAGTCCGCTCGGCGGGCGGCGATAGCCATCTCGGCCATGTCTTCCCCGACGGTCCGCGCGACCGGGGGGGCCTGCGCTACTGCATCAACTCGGCGGCACTGCGCTTCGTGCCGCGCGACGCGATGGAGGCCGAGGGCTATGGCGCCTATCTCGATCAGGTCGAATAGCGCCGATCACCGCCGCCGGGCGAACTGCGCCCCGGCGGCGGTCAGCAATCCGAAGATCAGGTGATTGGCACCGTGCAGGCCGATCGTGCTCCTGCCCGCGCGCCATTCGGGTTGCTTGACGCCGAGCAGCGGCCCGACGATCCAGTGCATCGCGCCATAGAATGCCAGCCCGAACCCGACGCCCGACGGGATGACCGCCACATCGTCGCGCGTGATCGCGACATAGGTCGCGGCGGTAGCGGCCGACAGCAACAAATGCCCGCCCTGCACCACCGCCTGCTCGCCGGCCGAGGGCAGCCGGTCGGCCGGCGGTGTCTCCAGTCCCAGCTTCTCCGCCGCCTTGCGCTCCAACACCGCCAGTTCGGACGGCTTGCCGCTCCTGCGCTCGCCCGCGATCAGCAACGCGGTGATGCCGAGGCCCGCCAGCACGCCGCCTGCGACCGCGCCCGCCATCCGACTGCTATCCATCGCCCATATCCTCGCCTCTGTCCTGCCGGTACAACCGGCACCGCCGGTGATGGTTGCCGCCGGCCCCATGCGAACATATATTGAACAGATGGCGCAACTCGACACTCGCGAGAAACTGGCGATCCTGGCGGATGCCGCCAAATATGATGCGTCGTGCGCATCGTCCGGCACCGCCAAACGCAACTCGCGCGACGGCAAGGGGCTGGGCTCGACCGAAGGCATGGGCATCTGCCACGCCTATGCCCCCGACGGCCGCTGCATCTCGCTGCTCAAGATCCTGCTGACCAATAGCTGCATCTTCGACTGCCATTACTGCATCAACCGCAAATCCTCGAACGTCCGCCGCGCGCGCTTCACCGCGCAGGAGGTCGTCGCGCTGACGCTCAGCTTCTATCGCCGTAATTATATCGAGGGGCTGTTCCTCTCCTCGGGGATCATCGGGTCGTCGAACTACACGATGGAACAGATGGTCGAGGTCGCGCGGTCGCTGCGCGAGGATCACGACTTTCGCGGCTATATCCACCTCAAGACGATCCCCGACGCTGATCCCGAACTGGTGCGCCTCGCCGGGGTCCATGCCGATCGCGTGTCGATCAACGTCGAACTGCCGACCGTCGGCGGCCTCAAGCGCCTCGCGCCCGAGAAATCTAGCGAACGGATCGAAGGCGCGATGAAGGACGTCGCCCATGCTATCACCGACGGTCAGGATGCGCGCAAACGCTACAAGTCGGCCCCCAAATTCGCTCCCGCCGGGCAATCGACGCAGATGATCGTCGGCGCCGATGCCGCGACCGACCGCGACATCGTGACCAAGGCATCGACGCTGTACGACCGTTATGCCCTGCGCCGCGTCTATTATTCGGCGTTCAGCCCGATCCCGCAGGCGTCCGCCGTGCTGCCGTTGCAACGCCCGCCGCTGATGCGCGAACACCGGCTGTACCAGTCCGACTGGCTGATGCGCTTCTACGACTATTCGCCGCAGGACGTCCGCGCCGCCGCCGACGACGCGACCGGCATGCTGCCGCTCGACATCGATCCCAAGCTCGCCTGGGCGCTGAAATTCCGCGACCGCTTCCCGGTCGACGTCAACCGCGCGCCACGCGAGATGCTGCTGCGCGTGCCGGGGCTGGGGATGAAGGCGGTGGGCTCGATCCTGTCGGCGCGGCGCTGGCGGCAACTGACGCTGGCCGATGTCGGCCGGCTGACCGTCTCAGTCACGAAGCTGCGCCCGTTCATCATCGCCAGCGACTGGCGCCCGGTGGTCCTGTCCGACCGCGCCGAACTGCGCCCGGTCGTGGCACCGAAACGCGAGCAACTGGAGCTGTTCGCGGCCTGACCACCTCGTCATTCCGGCGCAGGCCGGAATCCATGGATACAAGCCTTGTCGATGGAGGTGCACCGCTCCGTATCCATGGACCCCGGCCTGCGCCGGGGTGACGAACGGCAAGAACCAGACCACCCCTTCCCCTGCAAATCCCTCGCAAGAGAAACCTCCGCCCGCCCCCGCCGTTGCCCTGTCTTCCCTCCCCGACAAGGACCCCGCCATGGCCGACGCCCGCATCTACGCCGATCTGAAGGCCGATCACGATCGCCACCGCGACCTGCTCCGGCGGATCGATTCCGCTTCCGCCACCGACCGCGCCGACCTGTTCGAATCGTTCCGCATCGAAGTGACCGCCCATGCCGCCGCCGAGGAGGAAGCGCTCTACGCGACGATGCTCGCCAACCCCGACCTGCGCGACGAAGCGCGCCATTCGGTGTCCGAGCACAAGGAGATCGACGATTATCTGGGCGAGATCGCGAAACTCGATCCGGCGAGCAACGAATGGAACGAGCGCTTCGCCGAGATGCGCCATCGCTACGAACACCATATCGACGAGGAGGAGGAAGAGATGTTCCCCGCCGCGGCGCAAGAATTGAGCGATGCCGAGGAAGCCCGCATCGCCCGGGTGTTCGAGGATCGCAAGCCGATCGAGGCGGAACTGGCCAAGGCGGGCGAAGCGGGCGACGACCGCGACTGATGCGAGTCGCGGCGCTCGCCAGCGCGGATGATTTCGACGGGTGGCGCGACGCCGCCCGTCGCCTGATCGCCGAACGGGTGCCGCCGCACGACGTCGTCTGGCAGGTCGGCGACCTCCCCACCGACCTGTTCGGTGACGAGGCGATCACCGCCGACCCCGCCCCGTTCCGCGTGCCACGCGCCTTCGTCGATCTGGCAAGGACCGCGATCCTCCACGCCGCGCCCGAACGTTTCGCGCTGCTCTATGCGATGCTGGTTCGCCTCGTCGCCGAACCCCGGCTGATCGACGACCGCGCCGACCCCGCGATGCGCCGTCTGGAGGAGATGGCCAAGGCGGTCCGCCGCGACATCCACAAGATGCGCGCCTTCCTGCGCTTCCGCGAAATCGCCGACGATACCGGCCCGCGCTTCGTCGCATGGTTCGAACCCGAGCATCATATCGTCCGCCGCAATGCGCGCTTCTTCGTCGACCGTTTCGCGGTGATGCACTGGTCGATCCTGACGCCCGAACTGTCGCTGCACTGGGACGGCAAGGCGCTCGCCGAAGGGCCGGGCGCGACCAGGGCCGACGCGCCCGACGGCGATCCGGTCGAGGAGGTGTGGAAGACCTATTACGCATCGATCTTCAATCCCGCCCGGCTGAAGAAGGGCGCGATGCTCAAGGAGATGCCGCGCAAATACTGGAAGAACATGCCCGAAACCGCGCTCGTCCCGGCGCTGATCGCGGGCGCACAGGCACGGGAGGCCGCGATGATCGAGACTGCCCGCACCGCGCCGCAGGGCAACGTGCTGCCCGCATGGGAAGCCTTGCGCGACGAAGCCACCGCCTGCACCCGCTGCCCGTTATGGAAACCCGCAACGCAGACGGTGTTCGGCGAAGGCCCGGTCGATGCGGAGCTGATGATCGTCGGCGAACAGCCGGGCGATCAGGAGGACCTTGCCGGCCACCCCTTCGTCGGCCCTGCCGGGCAGTTGTTCGACCGGGCGATGGCGGCGGCGGGGCTCGACCGCTCGCGCGTCTACCTCACCAATGCGGTCAAGCATTTCAAGTTCGAGCAACGCGGCAAACGCCGCATCCACGCCAAGCCCGGCGTGGGCGAGATCGACGCCTGCCGCTGGTGGATCGAACAGGAGCGCGCGATCGTCCGCCCGAAGATGACGATCGCGATGGGCGCGACCGCCGCCCGCTCGCTCACCGGCAAGGCGGTGACGATCGGCCGCGAACGCAGCCGGCCGCTCACGCTCCCCGACGGCGGCACCGGCTGGATCACCGTCCACCCGAGCTACCTGCTGCGCCTGCCCGATCCGGCCGCCGCCGACATCGAATTCGGCAAATTCGTCGAGGATCTGCGGAACGCGGCGGCGTTCGGGGCCTGATCGAGCGACGCAGGACCGGATCGAACCCACGCGACAAACTGCGACAGTTTCCCGCTGGACGAACCGTCGCGATCGACATATCGTTTATCGATGCTCCGTCGATCCGTCCTGCTTGGTCCGGCATTGCTGGCAACCGCCTGTACCACCGGCCCCGCCTATCGCGCGCCGGTCGATGCCACGCTGGGCGTGCCCCCCGCCTTTTCGGTGCCGACCGCCGCTGCCCCGCGCACCGACCTGACGCGCTGGTGGCAGCGGTTCGACGATCCGCTGCTGGTGCGACTGGTCGACTCGGCCGCCGCCACCAACCTCGAGGTGGCGCAGGCCGTCGCCCGGCTGGCGCAGGCGCGCGAGCAACTGGCGGTCAGCCGGTCGTCGCTGTTCCCGCAACTCTCCGCCTCGGGCAGCTATTCGCGGCTGGAGGTGCTGCGCGGCGGCGGCGGCACTACCACCCTGCCCGACGGTACCATCGTCCAGCGCAACATCGGCGCGTCGAACAGTTTTTCGGTCGGCGCCGACGCCAGCTACCAGACCGATCTGTTCGGCGGCATCCGCAGCGGCATCGCCGCCTCGCGCGCCCAACTCGAAGCAACGCGCTACGACTATGCGACCGTCCTGCTGTCGGTGCAGTCGGAGATCGCGCGCAATTACCTGACCGCGCGGCTGGCGCAGGCGCAGCTCGCCAACGCCCGCGCCTCGATCGCACTGCAGGACGACAATCTGGAGATCGCCGGCTTCCGGGTGCAGGCCGGACTCGTCTCCTCGCTCGACGTCGAACAGGCGCGCACCGCCCGCGCGCAGACCGCCGCACAGTTGCCGACGATCGAGGCGAGCTATGCCGCCGCCGTTGCAAGGCTCGGCGTGCTGACTGGACAGGCCCCCGGCGCGCTGCGGGCGCAACTGGGTCAGCCCGCCGCGATTCCCGTGGGCGACGCGCGGATCGGCACCGGCATCCCCGCCGACACGCTGCGGCTGCGCCCCGACGTGCTGGCCGCCGAGCGCAACCTCGCCGCCGCCGTCGCGCAGATCGGCGTGGCGACCGCGCAACTCTATCCCGCACTCAACCTCGGCGGATCGATCGACACCAACGCCACCTCGTTCGGCGCGCTGACCGACATCATCAACGGCCGCCTGTTCAGCTCGATCGCGCAGACGATCTTCGACGGCGGGCGGCTGCGCGCGCAAGTCCGCGGGCAACGCGCCGCCGCCGATGCCGCCTTCGCCGCGTATAAACAGACGGTGCTGACCGCGCTGGAGGATGTCGAGAACGCGATCGTGTCGCTCGACACCGCCACGCGCCGTGAGCGCGAGTTCACCGTCGCCGCCGACGCCGCGCGCAACTTCGCGCTGTTGTCACGGCTGCAATATCGCTCCGGCCTCACCGATTTCACCACGCTCAACCAAGCGGAAGCCTCGCTGCTGTCGGCGCAGAACGGCGTGGTGCAGGCGCGCGCCGACCGGGCGAGCGCGCTCGTCCAGTTGATGACGGCGCTCGGTGGCGGATGGAGCGACGCCGCCATCCCCGATCCCGCAGCACTTCCCACCCCCGACCGCGCCCAATATACCGAGGACCGCTGATGGCCGAGCCGACGCAACCCGATCTCGACCAGTTCCTGCGCGTGAAGCCGCAGCCCCGCTGGCGCAAATGGCTGAAATGGGCGTTGATCGCGCTGGGCGTCGTGCTGCTCGGCCTCGCGGTACGTAGCTGCGTCAAGGGCGGCGATGCCCCGCAATATGTGTCGCAGGCGGTCGAACAGGCCCCGCTCACCGTCACCGTCTCCGCGACCGGCAAGCTCGCCCCGACCAACCAGGTCGAGGTCGGATCGCAATTGTCGGGCCTCGTCACGCAGGTGGTGGCCGACGTCAACGACCGGGTCATCAAGGGCCAGCCGCTGGCGCTGATCGATCCCGAACAGTTGGACGATGCGATCCGCCAGGGGCAGGCACAGGTCAACGCCAACCGCGCGCAGGTCGCGACCGCCGAAGCGACGCTCAACGAGGCGCGCGCCCAGTTGCAACGGCTGGAGGACGTCCGCCGCCTGTCGGGCGGGCGCGTCCCCTCGGCCACCGAACTCCAGACGCAGCAGGCCGCCGTCCAGCGCGCGGTCGCCGGCGTGCGGCAGGCGCAGGCGAACGTCGAGGCCTCGCGCGCCCAGCTCAACTCCAGCCAGACGCAGCGCTACCGTGCGATCATCCGCTCGCCGGTCAACGGCGTGGTGCTGGCGCGGCAGGTCGAACCGGGGCAGACCGTCGCCGCGTCATTCAACACGCCGACGCTGTTCGTCATTGCCGAGGATCTTCGCGGCATGAAGCTGGAGGTCGCGATCGACGAGGCCGATGTCGGGCAGGTCCAGAGCGGCCAGCGTGCCGACTTCACCGTCGACGCCTTTCCCGGCGAAACCTTCCCGGCGCGGATCACCCGGGTCGATCTCGGCTCCAACCTCTCGGCGCAGACCGCGTCGTCGACCACCAGCACGGCGACCACCACCGGACAGGTCGTGTCCTATGCCGCCACCCTCTCGGTCGCGAACCCGGACCTGAAACTGCGCCCCGGCATGACCGCCACCGCCGAGATCGTGACGCTGGAGCGCCCGCGCGCCCTCCTAATCCCCAACGCCGCGCTGCGCTTCCGCCCGAGTGACGCCGACGCTTCGGCGAGCGGTGGCGGCCTCGCGAGCGCGTTCGGTCCGCCGCGCCGTCGTCGCGGCGGTGGCGCGGGCAAGGCGGCGACGATCGGTCGCGGCTCGCAACAGACCGTCTATATCGTCGGGCAGGACGGCAAGCCGCAACCGGTCCAGATCACCACCGGCAACAGCAACGGCGCGATGACCGAAGTCACCGGCGGCGGCCTCAAGCCCGGCATGAAGGTTATCACCGCGCAACTCGCCGACGAGAACAGCAAGGCCGGCAGCGCCAAGGGTGGCGCGTCGAAGGGCGGCGGGGCTCCGCGTGGCTGACGTGCCCCTCATCCAGCTTCGCGGCGTCACCAAAAGCTACGGCGCGGGCGCGACACAGTTTCAGGCGCTCAAAGGAGTCGACCTCGACATCGCGGCGGGGGATTTCGTCGCGGTGATGGGGCCATCGGGGTCGGGCAAGTCGACCACGATGAACATCCTCGGCTGTCTCGACGTGCCGACCGGCGGCACTTTCCTGTTCCGCGGCCACCATGTCGAACGGCTCGACCGCGACCAGCGCGCGCTGCTCAGGCGCAACTATCTCGGCTTCGTGTTTCAGGGGTTCAACCTGCTCAGCCGCACCACCGCGCTGGAGAATGTCGAACTGCCTTTGCTCTATCGCGGCGATGCCAAGGCGGAGCGGCGGCGCGCGTCGATGGCCGCGCTCGAAAAGGTCGGGCTGGATCGCTGGTGGGACCATACCCCCGCCGAACTGTCGGGCGGCCAGCAGCAGCGGGTCGCGATCGCCCGCGCGATCGTCACCAACCCCGACGTGCTGCTCGCCGACGAGCCGACCGGCAACCTCGATTCCGAACGCTCGGTCGAAATCATGCACCTGCTGACCGACCTCAACCGCACCAGCGGCATCACCGTCCTGATGGTGACGCACGAAAGCGAGATGGCCGCGTTCGCGCGCACCGTGGTCCATTTCAAGGACGGACTGGTCGAGCGGATCGAGGCGCAGCATGCCCAGGGCGAGGCAGTGGAGGCGTAGGGTCTGTCCTGCGGAGATTGAAGCGTCGTGACGGAGCCGATTTTGATCCGGGGCAAGAAGCGAGGAGCGGAGCGATGCCATGGCATCGTGACCGACGAGCGACGCCGCTCCGGATCAAAATCGGCCCGCCGCAAGGCGGTTGCCCTGTCGTGCCCGCCGGCTGCGTCGCAGGACTTGCAGGTAGCGCCGCTACCTGCTGCGGCCCGCTCCTTGCCGGACGAACACGACAGGGCAATCACGACACTTCAATCTCCGCAGGACAGACCCTAGATGCTCGGCACCACCTTCCTCCTCGCGATCCGCTCGATCCTGCGCCACAAGCTGCGCTCGTTCCTGACCACGCTCGGCATCATCATCGGCGTGGCGGCGGTCGTCACCATCTCGACGCTGGGACAGGCGACGACCAGCGCGGTGCAGTCGAATATCGCCAGCCTGGGCAGCAACATCCTGCAGGTCCGCCCGGGGCAGGGCTTCGGGCGCGGCGGCGGCGGCCCGCGCCCGTCCGACTTCAAGCCCGAGGACGTCGACGCGATCCGCGACCAGATCGCCGGCGTCACCGCCGTCGCCCCGCAGGCGCAATCGACTGCCACCGCGATCTATAACGGCGCCAACTGGTCGACGACGATCAACGGCACCACCAACGCCTATTTCACCGTCCAGCCGTGGCCGTTGGTATCGGGCCGCACCTTCACGCCGGCCGAGGAAGCGGCGGGCAAATCGGTCTGCATCATCGGCAACACCGTCAAGACCAACCTGTTCGCCGGCGGCGAGGCGGTGGGATCGCGCTTCCGCATCGGCTCGATCAGTTGCGATGTCGTCGGCACGCTGTCGACGCGCGGCCAGAGCGGGTTCGGCGGAGATCAGGACGATGTCGTCATCATGCCGATCAAGACGGTGCAGCGCCGCTTCACCGGCAACCGCGACATCCGCCTGATGCTGGTCGGCGTCAACCCGACCTACGACGGCGCGGCGGTGCAGGCGTCGCTGACGCAATTGCTGCGCGAACGCCGCAACATCGCCGGCGGCAAGGAAGACGATTTCAACATCTTCGACACCGCGCAGATCACCGCGACGATCACCAGCACGACGACCTTGCTCACCACCATCGTCTCGGCGGTGGCCGCGATCAGCCTGCTCGTCGGCGGCATCGGCATCATGAACATCATGCTGGTATCGGTGACGGAACGCACGCGCGAGATCGGCATCCGCCTCGCGATCGGCGCGGTCGCCTCCGAAGTGCTGCTCCAGTTTCTGGTCGAGGCGGTGGCGCTGTCGTGTCTGGGCGGCCTGATCGGCCTGCTGATCGCGCAGGGTGCGGTGGCGGCGCTGTCGCTGGCCAGCGACCTGCCGTTCCTGTTCCTGCCGCAAGTGAACCTGATGGCGTTCGGCGTCTCGGCGCTGATCGGCGTCGTGTTCGGCTATTTCCCCGCCCGCCGCGCCGCCAGCCTCAACCCGATCGATGCGCTCCGGCACGAATAGCCGCGTTTGACCTCCTCTGCCCCAAACCGTCGCCCCAGCGAAGGCTGGGGCCTCAAGCGGCTCTTGCCCCGCACGACAACCACGAGATCCCAGCCTACGCTGGGATGACGTCAGCCGATCACCGAAACGGCCACACCCCGTCATCGGGCAACCGCAGCAACGCCACCGCCACCGGCAACGACACGATCCCCAGCGCGGCGAAGCTGGCGGGAACCCCCATCCCCGCCCCCAGCATCGTCGTGACGAGCGCGACCAGTGCCACCGTCACCACCGCGTTGACGATGTTATTGGCGGCGATCACCTGCGACCGTTTGTCCGGCGGGCTGCGCGTCTGGAGGATCGCATAGAGCGGCACGACGAAGATGCCGCCGAACAGCGCGATCCCCGCCAGATCGGCCATCAACCGCCAGCTATCGGGCGTCGCCACGAACTCCCGCACCCCGGCCCCCGGCGTCACCACCGAGAAATGCGTGCAACTCCACCACAAATCGATCTGGAGCAGCGCCAGCGCGAGCCCGGCGGCGGGCACGTAGCGCGCCGAAACCTTGCCCTTGAGCAACCGGTTGACCAGCAATGATCCGATCGCGACGAACAGGCTGAAGATCGCGAGGAACAGCGTCACCACCCCGGCGGTCGCCCCCAGCGTCCCCGACACCAACGGCGGAAACTGCGACAGGATTACCGCGCCGATCGCGAAGAACCAGCTTATCCCGGTGATTGCCAGCCAGATACCGCGCGGCCCATGCGCCGCCTTCAGTACGCCCCACAGGCTGCGCAGCGGATTGCGATCGATCTTGACCGTGCCCATCGGCGGCGCATCGGGTATCCGCCGCGCCATCACGAACCCCGCGATCGCGAGCACCGTCGCGACGATCCCGGCATGCAACGGCGCGATCAGGCTGCCGAGCAACTGCCCGCTCAGGATCGCGACGAACGTCCCCGCCTCGACCAGTCCCGTGCCGCCCATCAGTTCGTGGGGGCGCAGATGCTGCGGCAGGATCGAATATTTGACCGGCCCGAACACCGTCGAATGCAGCCCCATGCCGAACAGGCAGACGAGCAGCACCGGCAGCGACGGCAGCAGGAACCCGGCCAGCGCCAGCACCATGATGCCGACCTCGATCCCCTTGACCCACCGGATCAGCCGCGCCTTGTCCCACGCATCGGCCATCTGCCCGGCAAGCCCGGAAAACAGGAAATAGGGCAGGATGAACACGCCGGTCGCGATCGTCGCCAGCGCCGCCGCCTTGTCGGGCTGGTCGCGGTACAGCGTGAAATTGGCGAGGAACAGCAACGCGAACTTCAGCAGATTGTCGTTCATCGCGTTCAGGAACTGGACGGCGAACAACGGGCCATAGCGACGCTTGGCGAGCAGCGAGAAATCGGGCGCGGACATCGGGTTCCCCTTCGCCTGCCCCCATCGGCCAAAGTCGTGGCCGCGCCTAGCATGGATCGTTGCCCCCGCCCGCCTTTTCGCTCCCTCCCCTCCCTGACAAGGGAGGGGCCGGGGGTGGGTAGGCTTGAGGCAGGTGCCGGCGTTCCCTCGCAGGCCAACCCACCCCCAACCCCTCCCTGTCAGGGAGGGGAGTTATGCACCCCCTAATTTGACCGCGTCGGATCGGTCAGCGCGTCGGCCATCTCGCGCGATCCCTCCAGCCTTGCCATCGGCAGCGACCCCGTCTGGCGCTCGATCATCCGGTGGACCCTTGGCGGCGCCTCGCCCTGATGGAGCGCCCGCAACGCCTCGCTGTTGGCGTCGTCGGCCTGTGTGCGCCGCTGGTTGTGGCGGATGTAGTCGAGCCAGGTCGACACATGATAGCGCTCGATCCACAATTCGGGATCGTTGAGGTCGCGCAGCAGCGCCCAGTGATGCGCACCGTCGCGCCGGCGGATGCGCCGCCGCTCGGCCATCACTCCCAGGAACGCGACGATGTCGCCCGCCCGGATGCGATAGTCGATCGTCACCACCACCGGCCCGGATCGCGGCTCGACCGGCACCTGCGTATCGGGCGTCTCCCACCCGCGCGGATCAAGGTTCGCCGTCTCGATGTCGGGCAGCGGCAGGCGCAGGCCCAGAACCACGCTCAGCATCTGCACGCCCCCCGCCGCCGCCAGCGCGAGCGTGACGCCGTGCGTGTCGGCGACCGATCCGAACAGCCAGCTTCCCGCCGCCATCCCGCCGAATGCCGCCATCTGATACAGTGACAGCGCGCGTGCCACGACCCAGCGCGGGGCGGCCATCTGCACCGTCACGTTGAACGTGCTGAGCGCCGCGACCCAGCCCGCGCCCGCCACCACCAGTGCCGCGAGCGTCAGCGGCAGGATGGTGCTGAACCCCGCCACCACCGCGCCCGTCGCCAGCGCGCTCGCCGCCGCGCGCACGATCCGCTCGGTCGACCAGCGCCGCCGCAGCCGCACGCTGCCCAGCGCCCCGCCGACCGCCCCCACCCCGAACGCGCCCAATAGCGCGCCATAGGTCAGCGGCCCGCCGGTCACGAGGTCGCGCGCGATCAGCGGCATCATCGCCGGCACCGCGCTCGCCGCCAGCCCGAACAGCGCGGCGCGGATCAGCACGGTACGGATGCTCGGCGACATGCGGACATAGCGCACCCCCGCCGCCATCGCGAGGCCAAGCCGCTCGCGCGGCAACAGGCGCGGAGCGCGTGTCGGCCGCCACCGCGCCAGCACCACGATCAGCCCGATATAGCTCAACGCATTGGTCAGGAACGCCGCCGCCGCCCCCGCCGCCGCGACGATCGCGCCGCCGATCGCTGGCCCCAAGCTGCGGGCGATGTTGAACCCCATCGAATTGAGCGCGACCGCGCTCGGCAGGACGCTGCGCGGCACCATGTCGCCGACCGACGCCTGCCACGCCGGGCCGTTGATCGCGGTGCCGCAGCCGATCAGGAAGGTGAACGCGAGCAACAACCACGGGGTCAGCACCCCCTGCCACGCACAGACCGCCAGCAGTACCGAAACAGCGAGCATGAACCCCTGCGCCGCCAGCATCACCCGCCGCCGGTCGAGATTGTCGGCCACCGCCCCCGCCCACAGCGAAAAGAACATGATCGGCAGCGTCGTCGACGCCTGCACCAGCGCGATCATCTGCGGCGACGACGCCAGCGAGGTCATCATCCACGACGCGCCGACCGACTGGATCAGCCCGCCGAAGTTCGACGCCATCGACGCGATCCAGATCGCGCGGAAGATCGGGATCGACAACGGTCGGGTCGGCGTCGCGGTCGCGATCGTTACGGGAGCGGCGGTCATGCCGGGTGAATGCCGCAGCACGCGAAATAGTGCCATCGCGGACACATGAAAACCACGCCCCTTGCGCAGCGTGCCGATCCGGCGTCAGGCAGCGACGATGCCCCCGCCCTTCACCCTTGATGCCGACGGCGCGACGCTGAGCGTGCGCGTCACGCCAAAGGCATCGCGCAGCGTACTGGCGGGCGTGGTGCCGCTGGGCAACGGCAGCACCGCGCTGACGCTGCGCATCGCCGCCCCGCCGGTCGACGGCGCGGCCAACGCCGAAGTGGTGCGCTTGCTCGCCAAAGAACTGGGGATCGCGAAGGGCAAGGTAACGATCGTCAAAGGCGACACCGCGCGGGTGAAGCAGGTGCGGATCACCGGCGACCCGGCCGTTCTGGCAGCCGCGCTACAGGCGCTGGCGGCAGGCTGACGACTTCTCCCCTCCCTGACAAGGGAGGGGTCGGGGGTGGGTTGGCCGCTTGTTGAGCGCACAGCTATCCTCGCGGTCCGTCCCACCCCCAACCCCTCCCTTGTCAGGGAGGGGAGCAAAGGTAACGCCCCCCTACGCCCGAATATCGCGCCGGAACGTCTCGGGCAGGAACAGCACGCCCAGCACCAGCGTCACCGCCGCCAGCACCACCGGATACCACAGGCCGTAGTAAATATCCCCGGTCGCCGCGACCATCGCGAACGCCGTCGTCGGCAGGAAGCCGCCGAACCAGCCGTTGCCGATATGATAGGGCAGCGACATCGACGAATAGCGGATGCGGCTGGGGAACAGCTCGACCAGCAGTGCGGCGATCGGGCCATAGACCATGGTGACGAGGATCACCATGAACCACAGGATCGCGACGACCTTGACCGTGTCGATCCGCGCCGGATCGGCCTTCGCCGGATAACCGGCGGCGACCAGCGCGGCGGCGATCTCGCCCTGATAGGCGGTGATCGCGGCGGCCCGCGCCGCGCCGTCCACCGTCGCCGGATCGGGCGCGGTCAGCGCGGCATTGCCCACCTGCACGCTGGCGATCGTGCCCGCCGGCGCCTCGACATTGGTATAGCTGATGCCGTTCTTCGCCAGATAGGATTTGGCGATGTCGCAGCTTTTGGCATCGAACTTGTTGCTGCCCACGGGATCGAACTGGAACGAGCAGTCGGCGTCATGCGCGATCACCCGCACCGGCGCGCTCGCCTGCGCGGCGGCGAGCGCCGGATTGGCCGCCTGCGTCAGCGCGCCGAACAGCGGGAAATAGGTCAGCGCCGCCAGCCCGCAGCCGGCCATGATGATCCACTTGCGCCCGATCTTGTCCGACAGCCAGCCGAAGAACACGAAGAACGGCGTGCCCAGCGCCAGCGATACCGCCAGCAGCACGTTCACCGTCGCCCCGTCGACCTTCATCATCTTTTCGAGGAAGAACAGGACATAGAATTGCCCGGTGTACCACACCACCGCCTGGCCCATCGCCGCCCCGAACAGCGCGATCAGCACGACCTTCAGGTTCGGCCAGCGCAGGAACGCTTCCGTGAGCGGCGCCTTCGACGTCTTGCCCTCTTCCTTCATCTTCAGGAACACCGGGCTTTCCGACAATTGCAGCCGGATCCACATCGACACGCCCAGCAGCAGGATCGACACGAGGAACGGCAACCGCCAGCCGAAGCCGGCGAAGCTCTCCTCGCCCAGCGCGTTGCGAAAGCCGATCACGACGAGCAGCGCGGCGAACAGCCCCATCGTCGCCGTCGTCTGGATGAAGCTGGTGTAGAGCCCCCGCTTCCCGTCGGGCGCATGTTCCGCGACATAGGTGGCCGCCCCACCATATTCGCCGCCCAGCGCCAGCCCCTGAAGGATGCGCAGCAATACGAGGATGATCGGCGCGGCGACGCCGATCGTCTGGTACGACGGCAACAGCCCGACCGCGAAGGTCGACAGGCCCATGATCCCCATGGTGACGAGGAAGGTGTTCTTGCGCCCGACCAGATCGCCGATCCGCCCGAACACCAGCGCGCCGAACGGCCGCACCGCGAAGCCGGCGGCGAACGCGCCCAGCGCAAGGATGAACCCGGTCGTCTCGTTGACGCCCGAAAAGAACTGTTTCGAGATATAGGTCGCGAGCAGCCCGTAGAGATAGAAATCATACCACTCGAACACCGTGCCGAGCGACGAGGCCGCGATCACCAGCTTCTCGTTCTGACCCTTGGGGTGCGCCCCGGCCGTCGTCGTGTCCGCCATGACGGCATCCTCTCCTATGTCCCGGTCGCTGTCGGCCGGGGTGTTTACCTCCCCTCCCTGACAAGGGAGGGGCTGGGGTGGGTAGGCCCGTTATCGCGCGCTTACCTGACCTCGCGGGCCGACCCACCCCCGCCCCCTTTCTTGTCAGGGAGGGGAGAAGCGGAAAACCGGCCCGATGCAGGGGCGCGATCGTTCGCCGCACCTCCTTGCCGCGCCAGTGTCACGCCTGCGCCGCACATCGCCTAGTAAGACCTTGGTCGTACGCCCGCACGGCTTGACGCACGCCCGCACGAGCGCAGATCAGGGAATACAGGAGAGAGATATGACCCAGACGATCCATGCCGCCCCAAAGGACGACGCGGCCAAGCTGGACAAGGCCGAGTATGACGCGCGCACCGCCGCCTCGGTCGCCGATCCCGAAGCCTATTGGCAGGACGGCGGCACCTGCATCGACTGGTCGCGGCCCTATACGCAGGTCAAGGACACCTCGTTCGACGAGGCCGATTTCCGCATCCGCTGGTTCGCCGACGGGCAGACCAACGTGTCGGCCAACTGCCTCGACCGCCATCTCGCCGAGCGTGGCGATCAGGTCGCCATCCTCTGGGAAGGCGACGCGCCGGGCGAGACGCAGCGCATCACCTACCGCGAACTCCACCAACAGGTGTGCTGCTTCGCCAACGTCCTGAAGGACAAGGGCGTGAAGAAGGGCGACCGCGTCACCCTGTACCTGCCGATGGTCCCCGAAGCGGCGGCGGCGATGCTCGCCTGCACCCGCATCGGCGCGATCCATTCGATCGTGTTCGGCGGCTTCTCCCCCGACAGCCTCGCCAACCGCATCGTCGATTGTGACAGCAAGCTGGTCATCACCGCCGACGAAGGCTGTCGCGGCGGCAAGCGTATCCCGCTGAAGGCCAATGTCGACAAGGCGCTGGCCCATGCGCCCGCCGTCGAAACCGTGATCGTCATCCGCCGCAGCGGCGGCACCGTCGCGATGCAGGACGGCCGCGACTTCTGGCTCCACGACCTGCTCCCGCAAGCCTCGCCCGACTGCCCGCCCGAACCGATGGATGCCGAGGACCCGCTGTTCATCCTCTACACCTCCGGCTCGACCGGCAAGCCCAAGGGCGTGCTGCACACCACCGGCGGCTATCTGGTATGGGCGCACACCACCTTCCGCGACGTGTTCGATTACCGCGAGGGCGAGGTGTTCTGGTGTACCGCCGACATCGGCTGGGTCACGGGGCACAGCTATGTCGTCTATGGTCCGCTCAGCAATGGCGCGACGACCGTGATGTTCGACGGCGTGCCCAATTATCCCGACCATGGCCGCTTCTGGGAAACGATCGACCGGCTCGGCGTCAACATCTTCTACACTGCCCCCACCGCGATCCGCGCGCTGATGCGCGAGGGCGACAAATGGGTGACGAAGGCGAGCCGCCAGTCGCTGCGCATCCTCGGATCGGTCGGCGAACCGATCAACCCGGAGGCGTGGGACTGGTATCACCGCGTCGTCGGCGACCGCCGCTGTCCGATCGTCGATACCTGGTGGCAGACCGAAACCGGCGGCATCCTCATCTCGCCGCTGCCCTATGCCACCGACCTCAAACCCGGCAGCGCGACCAAGCCGCTGCCCGGCGTGCAGCCGGTCATCGTCGATGCCGAAGGCAAGGTGCTCGACGGCGCGACCGAGGGCAATCTGTGCATCGCCGATAGCTGGCCGGGGCAGATGCGGACGGTGTGGGGCGATCACGATCGCTTCTTCCAGACCTATTTCACGACCTATCCCGGAAAATATTTCACCGGCGACGGGGTGCGGCGCGACGCGGACGGCTATTACTGGATCACCGGCCGGGTCGACGACGTCATCAACGTCAGCGGCCACCGCATGGGCACCGCCGAGGTCGAAAGCGCGCTGGTATCCCACGCCAAGGTCGCCGAGGCCGCCGTCGTCGGCATGCCGCACGACATCAAGGGGCAGGGCATCTACGCCTATGTGACGCTGAATGCGGGCGAGGAACCGTCCGACGCGCTGCGTACCGAACTCCGCAACTGGGTCCGGCAGGAGATCGGCCCCGTCGCCACCCCCGATGCCCTCCAATTCGCGCCCGGTCTGCCCAAGACCCGCTCGGGCAAGATCATGCGCCGCATCCTGCGCAAGATCGCCGAGAACGACACCGCGAACCTCGGCGACACCTCGACCCTCGCCGACCCGTCGGTCGTCGACACGCTGGTCGCCGAGCGTATCCGCCCGGCGTGAGGAGGACGGCGTCACCCTCCGGCGCAACCGTACCGCCGCACGGACGAGAGGCAAGGACAGGCCGACCCTTCACTACGCCCCTCCCTGAAAGGGAGGGGTCGGGGGTGGGTTGGCCGGTTGTCGAACGCCGGTGTTTCCTCGCTGGCCGACCCACCCCCAGCCCCTCCCTTTCAGGGAGGGGCGTAGTCGAGCCATCGTTCTGCATGACCCCGGCCCTCCGCTCGCACGGGTGCAAGGCCATCCGGCGTCCACGGACTACCCGATGACCACCATCCTCGTCGCCGACGACCATCCGCTGTTCCGCCAGGCGTTGGGCGTCGCGATCATGGCGGTGGCTCCGGCGGCACATATCGTCGAGGCCGGCTCGCTCGACCGCGCGGTACAGGCGGTGGAACAGGCGCAGGACCTCGCGCTGATCCTGCTCGACCTGAACATGCCCGGCGCCATCGGCTACAGCGGCGTGGCGCTGCTCCATGCCGAGGCGCCCGCCGTCCCGATCCTCGTCATATCGGGCGCCGACCGCGCGGCGGCCTTTGCGCAGGTCGCCCGCTTCGGCGCGATCGGCTTCGTCGGCAAGGATGCGGGCTTGAGCGAGATCGAGGCGGCGATCGCCGCCGCGTTGGCGGGCGACCGCATGGCCACCGACGCGCCCGACGACAACGACATCGCCACCCGCGTCGCCTCGCTCACCCCCACGCAACTGCGCGTCCTGCTCGGCGTGCTGGCCGGGCGGCTGAACAAACAGATCGCCCACGACCTCGGCATGGCCGAAGCCACGGTCAAGGCGCACATGACCGCCGTACTGCGCAAGCTCGACGTCGGCAACCGGACACAGGCGGCGCTGGCCGCCCGCGCGCTGGGGGTCGAGGTAACGGGATAGCCTTCGATTACCGCGCCGGCAGCGCGGCGCGCAACCGCTGCGCCATCGCCTCCATCTCCGCACGGCTGGCCCGCACCCGTGGCACGCGCGGCGTATCGGGGATCACATGGACATGCAGGTGGCAGACATGCTGGTTGCTCGCATTGTTCTGCTGCAACGAAAAGCCGCTGTTGCCCAGCGCGCGGCGTTGCGCGGTCGCCACCCGGCGGACCATGGCCATCACCGCCACCAGATCACGGTCCCGCAGATCGTACAGGTTGCGCACCGGCCGTTTCGGGATGACCAGCGTGTGGCCGGGGCGCTCCCACTCCAGCGGGATGATCGCCATCACCCGCGCATCCTGCGCGACGATCGACGCCGGCAACTCGCCCCGCACGATCCGGGCAAAGACATTGCCGCCGTCATACGGCGCATCGAGCGGACAGGGCAGCGCGTCGCCGGCGGGCACGCCGCGCGTCCCGCCCGACGACACGCTCGCCATGCCCAGCGCCGGCACCAGCAGCCACGCCCCGATCGATCGCCTTGCGAACCGCCTCATCGCGCCGACGCCGGCGGCAGGCGCGCCTCCTGCGACGCGATGATCTGCCAGCGCCCCTGCCGCCGCAGCCATGTATCGGTCCCGAACGACTGCGCCTCGCGGTTCGTCGCCGGGTCGTGCCATTGTTCTGCCCACACCACGATCGCGACCGTGCCATGCTGATGGACGTCGGCGCGCAGCAACCGGCTCCGCGTCATCCGTGGCGCGTTGCGCAGCGCGGCGATCGCCTCCCGCTTGGTCCATCGCTCGCCGTTGGCCAGCGACCAGACCGCATCCCCGGCGAACAGCCGCTCGACGATGCGCACGTCGCCGGACACCAGCATCGATGCCAGTTCGGCCTCCCCCCGCCACAACGTCCGGCAGACCGCCGCTTCGCCGTGGCAGGCTCCCGGCGGAGCCTCCGCCCGCGCCGTTGCGGAAAGCGCGGCGATCCCCGCGACGATCGTGGCGCCGAATATCCGTCCTGCCCTCGCCCGTCGCATCCTCGCCCCCTTGGCTCCCACACAGGGGTGTGATGCTACCATCGGCGCGGCGGGAACGGGAAGCAAAACCGCTGTCCTACTGCCCCGGCGGCGGCCATAGTCACACCGGCTCTTTCCCACCGTCGACCACCCGCGAACCTCGCCAGATACAGGAACGAGCCAGTCGCGAACCGATCGCAACAAACCCGTCGTTAGTGTAAACTTTGTAAACTTTGGCCGGGTCGTGACGGCCCCGCCATGGGCAGCCCGGCGCGCTTCGTCATTCCGGCGAAGGCTGGAATCCATACACACTGACGACGCGCCTCCTGACCGGAAGTCGTTCCGATCACCCCCAGGCCCGCCACGGGCAAAGCCCGTGTCGTCGGACGGCGCTGGCAGCGCCGCCGGCCGGCCGCGCCTTGGACGGCTCGGCGTAGCTGCGCTACGCCTTGCCCGGCGCGGCTACCCACGCATCGAACACCTCCCCCGACAATGGCTTGAGCAACACCGCCACCCCCATGTCCCGCGCCGCCTCCGCCAGCGTCCGGCTGGCATCCGCCGTCACCAGCGCCGCGCGCAGCCCCGGCACCCGCTCCCGAAGCTGCCCGATCAGCGTCAGCCCGTCGATCGTCCCGCCCAGATCATGGTCGACGAACGCCACCGCCACGCCCTCCACCTGGGCCAGCGCCTCGTCCGCCCCCGCCGCGATCCGCACCCCATGCCCCCGGCTGGCCGCCAGCGCCGCCATCCCGCGCCGCACCCCGGCGTCGTCGTCGACGATCAGGCAGCGCAGCGGCCGCACCGCCTGCGGCACCGCGCGCACCGGTGCCGTCACCACCGGCCCCTGCCCGATCGCCAGCGACACCGCGAACCGGCTGCCCCGCCCGACCCGGCTGTCGAGGTCCACCGCCGCCCCCAGCAGCGTCGCGGTCCGCGCGACGATGGCGAGGCCCAGCCCCAGCCCGGCATCCTCGGCCGTCGCCAGCCGCTCGAACTCGCGGAACACCCGGCCCCGCGCGTCCTCGGGGATACCCGGCCCGCTGTCGACCACCTCGATCCGCGCCAGCCCCCCGCGCCGCCGCACCCCGATCACCACACCCCCCCGGGCCGTATAGCGCACCGCATTGCCCAGCAGGTTCTGCACGATCGATCGCAGCAGCACCCGGTCGGTCCCGACCACCGCATCGCCCGCCCCCAGCCGCAACCGCAGTCCCTTGGCCCGCGCCTGATCGGCAAAACTGTCGACCAGTTCGGCGAGCAGGTCACGCACCGCAAACCGCGTCGCCACCGGCACGATCCCCCCGGCGTCCAGCCTGGAAATATCGAGCAACGCGCGCAAAAGCTGGTCCGCCGCCGCGATCGACTGGTCGATCCGCGTCACCAATGGTTGCTGGCGATCGTCCGCCCCGCGCGCCAGCGCGGCGGTGAACAGCCGTGCGGCATGTAGCGGCTGCAACAGGTCGTGGCTCGCAGCGGCCAGAAACCGGGTCTTGTCGGCGGTCGCCCGCGCCAGCGCGGCATTGGCGTGCGTCAGCGCGACGGTCCGTTCGGCGACCCTCCGTTCCAGCTCGGCACGCGCCGTCTCCACCGCGCGCAACGCCTGCGCCTCGGCGGTGATGTCGGAAAAACACATCACATAGCCGCCGCCCGGCATCGGTCCGCCGACCGTTTTCAGCACCCGCCCGTCGCTGCGCACCCGCTCGAAACTGTGCCGCCGCCCGCGCCGCATATGCGCCAACCGCCGCGCGACATGATCGTCGACCTCGCCGGGACCGCAATCGCCGCGCAGCGCATTGAACGCGATCGCATCGGCCACCGGCGCGCCCACCCGGATCATGCCCGCCGGAAAGCCGAACAGGTCGATATAGCGTTGATTCCACGCGACAAGGTTCAGCGCGGCATCGACCACGCTGACCCCCGGATCGATATGCTCCAGCGTCGCCGCCAGCAGCCCTTGCGAGAATTGCAGGCTCTGCCCGCTGGCATCCAGCATCCGCGCGACCTCGGCCACGTCCAGCCCCTCGCCCGACAGCGCTGAGGCCACCAGCCGCCGGGCCGACGATACGCCGACCACCTGCGCCACCAGCCGTTCGGCCCGCCGTGCGGCGCGGGCGTCGACATGGGTGCCCTCGCCCAGTTCGCTCGCCGCCCGCTCTTCGCCCACGAAGCGCGCGACCAGCCGGACCAGTTCGGGCAGGTCGCGCACCGGCGCCACCCGCGCGTCGCGCACGATCGCCAGCCGCGGTGCACGGCTGCGCGCCACGGCCCAATGCACCAGCGCGTTGATCGCCAGCGCGGCCAGCGCGCCCATCGTCAGCGGCCCCGCCCCGCCCACCGATGGCAGCACGACGATCGGGTGGCCGATCAGCACCGGCACGAACAGCAACAGCCCCCACGCCGCCAGTCCGCTCGCCAGCCCGGCCATCGCCGCCTTGGGATCTCGCCCGCCATGCGCCACCGCCAGCAGCAGCGCCGGAGCGAACTGCGCCATCGCGGCAAAGGCGACGATACCGCTCGCCGCCAGCCCCTGCCCGGCGGGCGTCAGCAGCGCATAGCCCAGCGCCACCGCCATCATGCCGAGGATCACGCCGCGCCGCACCCACAGCAGCACCCGACCGACCTGCGCCGATCGCCCGAGGCGCGGATGGCGCAACAGCAGCGGCGCGATCAGGTCGTTCGACACCATCGTCGCCAGCGCCACCGTCTCGACGACGACCATGCCCGTCGCCGCCGAAAACCCGCCGACGAACCCCAGCAGCGCCAGCCCCGGCGCGCCGCCCGACAGCGGTAGCCCGATGACCAGCAGGTCGGGCCGCACCCCCGCCGGATCGGTCAGTCCGGCGAGCGTCACTGGCACCACCAGCACCGCGAACAACGCCAGATAGCCGACGAACGGCCAGCGCGCCCGCACCGGATCGGCGGGACTCGCGGCGGCGATCACGCTCACATGAAACTGGCGCGGCAGGCACAGCACGGCGGCGGCGGCCAGCATCGTCACCACCGCGAAGTCGAGCGCGGCAGGCGGCTGTGCAAAGCCCTGTCGCAACCGCGCGATGCCCGCCGCGCGCATGCCGGAATCGGCATTTGTCACCAGCAGCACCGCGAACAGCGCGACGGCGGCGAACGCGGCCAGCTTCACCAGCGATTCGACCGACACCGCCGCCAGCAATGCGCCGTCCGCCCGCCCGCGCCCGTCGACCCGCGTACCGAACCCGATCGCGAATCCGGCCAAGACAAGCGAAGTCGCGATCATCGGCCGCGTCGCATCGGCCATCCCCGCCAGCGCGGCATAGGTCGTGCCGACCGAGCGCAACTGGAGCGCGACATAGGGAATCGTGCCGAGCAGCGCGATCAGCGTCACCAGCGCCGCCACCCCCCGGCTGCGCGAGAAGCGCGCGCCGATGAAGTCGGCGATCGAGGTCGCGCCATCGGCCTGCACCGCCGCAACCAGCCGGGCGAGCAGCCGGGGCGCGAACGCAAAGACGAGGATCGGCCCCAGATAGATCGGCAGATAGGCCCAGCCATCGGCCACCGCGCTGCCGACCGCGCCATAAAAGGTCCAGCTACTGCAATAGACCGCAAGGCCCAGCGTATAGACGATCCGCCGTTCGCGCGGACCCGGTCGCCGCGCCCGCGCGGCCCACGCCACCGCGAACAACACGGCGGCATAACCGATCGCGACCACGAACAGCACGATCCCGTTCAAGCGCTATGTCCCCTGCCGCATCGCGCCCTCTTACGCCGGAACGCGCGAGCGCTCTACCCCGGCGATACCGCCGATCCGGCGAGCAGCCCGCCGTCGAGATGCACTTCGCTGCCGGTCATGTACGCCGCCTCGTCCGACGCCAGCATCGCCACGACGGCGGCGACCTCCTCGACGCTGCCGAAGCGCTTGAGCGGCGTGTCGGCGACCAGCGCCGCCATCCGAGCCGCGCGGTCCGGCCCGTCGCCCAGCATCGCTTCCCACATCGGCGTCAGGATCGCGGCGGGGTGGACCGAATTGCAGCGGATACGCCACCCCTGCTGCGCGCAATACAGCGCCACGCTCTTGCTATGGTTGCGCACCGCCGCCTTCGACGCGGCATAGGCCGCCGCGCCGGGAATACCGACCAGTCCCGATCGTGACGAGATATTGACGATCGACCCCGCGCCCGCCGCCTTCATCGCCCCGATCGCATAGCGGCAGCCGAGGAACGTCCCGTCGAGGTTGACCGCATGAACCGCGCGCCAGTCGGTAAGGCTGGCATGTTCGGGATCGTGCGGCACCATGCCCTGCTCGAACCCCGTCACCCCGGCATTGTTGACCACGACATCGGCCACCGGCACCGCTTCGGCCAGCCGCGCCCAATCGCCTTCCTCGCGCACGTCGAGCGCCACGAAGCGCACGCCAATCGCCTCGGCCACCGCCTGTCCGGCTGCGGCATCGATGTCGGTCAGCACGACCCGCGCGCCTTCGCCATGGAAGCGTTCGACGATCGCCCGGCCGATACCGCGCGCACCGCCGGTCACGACACAAATCCTGTCGGTCAGTCGCCGCATCGCCGTGCTCCGGGTTCGGACGGTCCTTGCGTGGTGGGCGCTGACGGGCTCGAACCGCCGACCCTCTCGGTGTAAACGAGATGCTCTACCAACTGAGCTAAGCGCCCCTTAGCGGGGAACCGGCGGAATACCGTGGTTTCCGCCAGTTGCAAGCCCCCTTGTTGGAGTCCGCTCCACTGACGTGGAGGCGGTGCCGGCCCACTCCCCCGCCCGGCCACCCACAGCGTATCCTGAGTGAGTGGCCGGGCGGGGGAGCGGGCCGGCACCGCAAAACGCGCGTCAGCGCGTTTCAGACAGATGCCTACGCCCAGCCCAGTCCAGCGCTCGCCACCGCCCCGGCATAGCCGTTCATCCCCGCCACCGCCCGCGCGGTCAGGACGATGAACGCGCGCCTGCGGTCGGCCGGATCGTCGCGCCGCTCGACAAGGCCGGCATCGACCAGCATCCCGATCCAGCGCAGCGCGGTCGTCGGCGGCACCGCGGCGGCGATGCACAGGCTCGACACCGATACCTGCGTGCGCTCCAGCCATGCGGCGAACAGGTCGAGCAGCATATCCCACGCCGGATCGGCGAACAGCTCGGCCGGCAGATACTGCCCGCGCAGCCGCCGCGCGCGGATCGCGCCGCGCACCTCGGCGGCGGTCACGGTTCCCATCACCCCGGCGGGCGGCGGCGCGGCATAGTCCTTCGACCGGTCGCGCACGCTCCCGCCGGCATCGCCCTCGCCACGCGCCAGCCGCGCCAGCACCTCGGCGATCCGCGCGACCTCCTCGTTCAGCCGCCGCAGCCGCTCGCTGTCGGGGTCGCGCTCGCGCACCCCCGCCGCCGCCGCCCGGCCCAGCGCGATCGCCGCCACCCGGTCGGACAAGCCGGCATCGCACAGCAGATCGGCCGGACCGCCGAGCAGATGCAGCGTCACCGTGTCGATCTGCTCCGCGCCGAACGCCACGATCATCCGCGCCCGGTCGCGCACCGCCCGCTCGCGCAGGACCGGCAGGACGGTATCGAGCAGGTCGGCGCCAGCCCCGGCGGTTTCGATCAGGTGGAGGTCGGCATGGGCGATTCCGTCCAGCGCCGCCGCGACGACGTCGTCGCCGGTGATAGTCGCCACCACCTGCACCCCGCCATGCGCCGCAGCGCGCACCGCCATGTCGCCACCCGCGCGATCAAAGGCGATAACGATCGCCCGTCGCACGTCCGTCGCCCCGCTCGAAAACCCGTCGAACCCCAGCCCCACCCGTCATTCCCCTTGGTTGAATCGCGCCGCTATGGCGGTGGATCGGGGCAAAGGCCAGCCGGCAGCGGACGGTCTATTCGATCGACTTGACGATCTCCTCGACCATCTTCTTGGCGTCGGCGAGCAGCATCATGGTATTGTCACGGTAGAACAGTTCGTTATCCACCCCGGCATAGCCGACGCCGCCCATCGACCGCTTGATGAACAGCACCGTCTTCGCCTTTTCGACGTCGAGCACCGGCATGCCGTAGATCGGCGAGGTCTTGTCGGTCTTGGCCGCCGGATTGGTCACGTCGTTGGCGCCGATGACGAAGGCGACGTCGGTTTGCGCGAATTCGGCGTTGATGTCCTCCAGCTCGAAAACATCGTCATACGGCACGTTCGCTTCGGCGAGCAGCACGTTCATATGCCCCGGCATCCGACCCGCGACCGGATGGATCGCATATTTCACGCGGACACCATGTTCCTTCAGCTTGTCGCCCATTTCCCTGAGGGCATGCTGCGCCTGCGCGACCGCCATGCCGTATCCGGGCACGATGATGACCTGTTCGGCCTGGCTCATCAGGAACGCGGCATCCTCGGCCGATCCCCGCTTCCACGGCCGGTCGATCGCCGCACCACTCCCTGCGCCGCCACTGTCGGTCGCGCCGAAGCCGCCGGCAATCACGCTCAGGAAGCTGCGGTTCATCGCACGGCACATGATGTAGCTCAGGATCGCGCCCGACGATCCGACCAGCGCGCCGGTAACGATCATCGCGGTATTGCCAAGGGTAAAGCCCATCGCCGCCGCCGCCCAGCCCGAATAGCTGTTGAGCATGCTGACGACGACCGGCATGTCCGCCCCGCCGATCGGTATAATGAGCAGGAAGCCGATCGCGAACGACGCCACCAGAATGGTCCAGAACGGCCACGTATCCTGGCCATGCGCGAATACCGCGACGCATAGCAGGATTCCGACCAGCACTCCCAGGTTGATGCCATGGCGACCGGGCAGCAGGATCGGTTTGCCCCCCATGTTGCCGTTCAGTTTCAGGAACGCGATGACCGACCCGGAAAAGGTGATCGCCCCGATCGCGACGCCCAGCGCCATCTCGACCTTGGCGACGGGGTTGATGACCGCGAACGGCTGTCCGATCATCGGCACGACCAGCGAGGAAATGCCGAACGCGCCCGGATTGAGATAGGCGGCGATCCCGACCAGCACGGCGGCCAGCCCCACCAGCGAGTGGAACGCGGCAACGAGCTGCGGCATGGCCGTCATCGCGATCCGCCTGGCGGTGACGAGGCCGATGACGGCGCCGAGGCCGATGGCGCCGAGAATCTCGACGACGGTGATCCAGTCGATGTCGAAACGGCCTACCGAACATTCCTCGGATATGCAGATGGCGGTGCCCGGCACGTGCGTCACCAGCGTCGTGACCACCGCGATCCCCATGCCGATCATGCCGAGGCGATTGCCCCGCCGGCTGGTGGCGGGCGACGACAGTCCGCGCAGCGCCAGGATGAAGCACACCCCCGCTACCAGATAGGCGAGCGCGACCCATGGATTGACCGGTGCAGCCTCGTGCATCCCCTCAGCCCTTCTTCTTGTACATGGCAAGCATGCGTTCGGTGACGGCGAACCCGCCGAAGATGTTGATGCTGGCCAGTACCACGCCAAGCAGCCCGAGCCATTTGGCCTCCGGCACCCCGGCGGCGGCCGCCGCCACCAGCGCGCCGACGATGATGACCGAGGAGATGGCGTTCGTCACCGCCATCAGCGGGGTGTGCAGCGCGGGCGTCACCGACCACACGACATAATAGCCGACGAAACAGGCCAGCACGAAGATCGACAGGATTGAGAGAAAGTCCATGGGTCCGTGTCCTCTGGCTGGGGTCAGGTCGACAGGCGCGGGTTCACCACCTGTCCGCCGCGCGTCAGCACGATCGCCTGGGTCACTTCGTCGTCGGGGGGCAGCACCGGGCGGCCCGCCTCCTTGTCCCAATAGGCGGCGAGGAAGTTGTAGAGGTTGCGCGCGAACAACGCCGAGGCATCGGCCGCCAGCCGGCTGGGCACGTTGCGGTGGCCGACGATGGTGACGCCGTGGCGCACCACGCTCTCCCCCGCCACGCTGCCCTCGACATTGCCACCCTGCTCGACCGCCAGATCGACGATCACGCTGCCGGCGCGCATGCTGGCGACCTGTGCATCGGTGATGAGACGCGGCGCGGGGCGGCCGGGGATCAGCGCGGTGGTGATGACGATGTCCTGCTTGGCGATATGGCCCGACACCAGCTCGGCCTGTGCTTCCCTGTATTCGGCGCTCATTTCGCCGGCATAGCCGCCCGCGCCCTCACCCTCGATCCCCGCCACCTTCTCGACGAAGATCGGTTTCGCGCCCAGCGACTGGATTTGCTCCCGGGTCGCCGATCGAACGTCGGTGGCGCTGACCTGCGCACCGAGCCGCCGCGCGGTCGCGATCGCCTGCAGCCCCGCCACGCCCACGCCCATCACGAATACCCGCGCGGCGCTGATCGTGCCCGCCGCGGTCATCATCATCGGGAACGCACGACCATAGGCGGCAGCGGCGTCGAGTACCGCCTTGTATCCGGCCAGGTTCGCCTGCGACGACAATATGTCCATCGACTGGGCGCGGGTGATGCGCGGCATCCACTCCATCGCCAGCGCCTCGACGCCGAGCGCAGCATAGCCGTCGACCCGCGTCCGCTCGCCGATGGGGTTGAGCGCGCCGACCAGCCATGCGCCGGGCTTCACGCCGCCAATGCTGTCGGCCGCGGGACCCTGTACCCCCAGGACGATCTCGGCATCGGCGACCACCGCCGCCCGGTCGGCAACCGTCGCGCCAGCGGTGGCATAGGCAGCGTCATCGATCGACGCCCCGGCCCCCGCCCCCGCCTCCACGGCGAGCGACGCGCCGAGCTGGATCAGCTTGCGGACGGTTTCGGGAGTGGCGGCGACGCGGCGTTCGTCAGGAGCCTGTTCGGCAAGAACGGCGATCCGCATCTCAGGATGCGATCAGCCAGACAACCAGCGCGGCCAGCAGCGCGCAAAAAATGGTCCCCCAGGTGAACCAGCGCAGAAAGCTGGTGTAGGTGCCCGGATGTGCGGGCGGTCGGCCGTTGGTCGCCATGGTCGGCTCTCCTGTGCGTCCGCTTGTCGGACGGCTCTTTGGACGCACCGTACCGTGCCCGTCGCCCGTCGCCAAGCCCCGCAGGCCATCCGTGCCATTAAGGGCGTTTTTACACGATGCCGCCTAGAACTGCCCCGGTACGGGACGATGGACAACGGGGATGGGCGATGATGCGAGGCGGACAGCGAGTGCTGATGGTCATCGACGACGAACCGGCGCAGCGCCGGCTGGTCGCCGCCATCGCCGCCAGGCGTAGCTGGCGCACGGTGTTCGCCGCCGATGCCGAGGCGGCGATCGCGATGCTCGCCACGCCGGATGGCGCGGCGCTGGACGCGGTGCTGCTCGACCATTGGTCGCCCGATGCCGATGCCGGCGCGCTGATCGGCGAACTGCACCGCCATCGCCCCGCGCTCCCCATCCTGATGCTCACCGCCAACGGATCGGTCGCGGGTGCGGTCGCGGCGATGCGCAGCGGGGCGAGCGATTTCCTCGTCAAGCCGATCGCTGCCGAACGGCTGCTCGCCGCGCTCGACGTGGCGGCCGGCGGCGAGGCGAGCGGCGAACTTCGCCCGCTCACCGAAAAACTCTCTGCCCCGCTCGCCTTCGACGAGATCGTCGGCTCCGCACCCCGCTTCCGCGCCGCGCTCGCCATCGCCGCCAAGGCGGCACGCGCCCGCGTGCCGGTGCTGATCGAGGGTGAGAGCGGCGTCGGCAAGGAAGTGGTCGCCGACGCGATTCACGCCGCCAGCCCACGCGCGCGCAAGCCCATCGTCCGGGTCAATTGCGGCGCGATCCCCACCAACCTCGTCGAAAGCGAACTGTTCGGTCACGAAAAGGGCGCGTTCACCGGCGCGTTCGAACGCAAGACCGGTCGGTTTCAGGAGGCGGACGGCGGCACGCTGTTCCTCGACGAGGTCGGCGAAATGCCGTTCGAGGCGCAGGTGAAGCTGCTGCGCGTGCTGCAATCGGGCGAGGTCCATTCGGTCGGCGCACGTCACCCGCGCGAGGTCGACGTGCGCGTCATCGCCGCGACCAACAAGACGCTCAGCGTGGAGGTGGAGGCCGGGCGTTTCCGCGAGGACCTGTATTACCGGCTGAACGTGGTGCAGGTGACGATCCCCCCCTTGCGCGACCGCAGCGGCGACATTCCCGCGCTCGCCCGCCACCTGATGGCGCGGATCGCGCAGCAGCCGGGCCTGCGCCAACTGGGCATCACCGACGATGCCATCGCGCTGCTCTCGACCTATGCATGGCCGGGCAACGTCCGCCAACTACAGAATGCGCTGTTCCGCGCGGCGGTGCTGTGCGACGGCGATGCGCTGACCCGTGCCGATTTCCCGCAGATCGCGCAGATCGCCGACGGCGGCGAGGCACGGCCCGGCATCGCCCCGCCGCGCCACGGCGATGCCGGCGGCGTCACGCTGTTCCGCCCCGACGGCAATCTGCGCGCATTGGACGAGATCGAGGCCGACGTCATCCGCCTCGCCATCGGCCATTATCGCGGCCGCATGACCGAAGTCGCCCGCCGCCTCGGCATCGGCCGCTCCACCCTCTATCGAAAGCTCGGCGAACTAGGCATCGACCAGAACGCGGCATAAACCCCTCTCACCTTCAGGGGAGAGAGAGGGAGGCGCGAAGCGCCGGAAGGGAGCGTGGCAGTACGCTACGCCTCCCGCCACGCTCCCGACTCCAACCCGTCCAACGACCATTCCCCCACCCGCCAGCGCACCAGCCGCAGCGTGGGCAACCCGACCGCCGCCGTCATCCGCCGCACCTGCCGGTTGCGGCCCTCGCGGATCGTGATCGACAGCCAGTGATCGGGCACCGACTTGCGGAAGCGCACCGGCGGCACCCGCTCCCACAACACCGGCGGATCGATCGCGGCGACCTCTGCGGCAAGCGTCGGCCCATCGTTCAGCACCACCCCCTGCCGCAACCGTGCCATCGCAGCCTCGTCGACCGCGCCCTCCACCTGCACCCAATAGGTCTTGGCCAGCTTGAAGCGGGGATCGGCGATCCGCGCCTGCAACCGGCCGTCGTCGGTCAGCAGCAGCAACCCCTCGCTGTCGCGGTCGAGCCGTCCGGCGGGATAGACGCCGGGCAGCGCGACATGATCGCTCAGCGTCGCGCGCGCGGTCGGACTGCCGCGATCGGTGAACTGCGACAATACGCCGTAAGGTTTGTTGAACAGGATCAAGCGGGCCATGCCGCCCGTCTGGCGCAACGCCCCGCCGCTTGTCGAGGGGCGCGCCGCCCGGTCGGCGCATCCTCCGGCGACCGGCTTTCCAAGAAAATACTTCACTCCGCCGGGAACCCGTTTTGAAGGGCCGCGAATAGGTGATAATAATCATACCTTGAACTCCACCCCGATGCCGGTCATCGGAAGAGAGGCAAGACAATGTTGATAGCAATCAGCGCATTGGCACTATTGGCGGCGGCCACCATCTATTCGGTTCTCCATACCGCCGGACAGATCGAACACATCGAAACGAAGGATACCCTGCCGCTGCCGTGAGTCGCAGCACGGATCGTTCCGTCGATCCGGTTGCGTCGGGTCATGGCCTTCCCCCTCAACCCGACGCTGCTGCCAAGGATCGATACATGCTTTCGGTGTTAGCTGCTTGACGGGCAACGGGTTCAGAATGGGCAGAATTCAGCCGCAGATTTTTCTGTTGTTCATCCTTGCCGGTTGCTCGTCCTTGCCTGGCGACGCAACATCCGACCGGATCGATGCTGCGCAACGTGCTGCAAAATTTGGATCAACTGCCGATTGGAAAATTTCCGACGCAAACTGGTCGAAGAATACCAGAGCCATGCGGGATCGTGCGTATCGATTCTGCATCGAACGATACGAAGCAAACACCAAATGCTTCGATGAGCAGGACTATTCGTTGATAGCGGCCAATCACTCGGAGACGAACGCGCGCCGCGCCATTGTCAAAGAATCCGGCTACCTTCCCTTTGACAGCATTCGGTCCCGTCCAGAAGCGTTTGACGAAGCCCGGCGGTATTGCTTCTCAATCTATCAGGATGCAGGTGCAGCGGACGCACGAATGCTGGGTCCCTGCCTTTCAAATGCAACCGGCAGCGATTTTTTCAGCATCATACCGGTTTCATAGGCGATCGACGCAAGCGACAGAAATCGCCCCAGCTTTCGCGAGAACGACCATCCGCAACATCGTCATCCTCACCGGCGCGGGCATCTCCGCCGAATCGGGCATCGCTACGTTCCGGGGGCCGGGCGGGCTATGGGAAGGGCACCGGGTCGAGGACGTCTGCACCCCGCAGGCACTGCGCGCCGATCCCGATCTCGTCCACCGCTTCTACGACCTGCGCCGGGCGGCGCTTGGCGGCGTCTACCCCAACCCGGCGCATAACGCGCTCGCCTGGCTCGATACCGCATGGCCGGGCGAGCTGGTGATCGTCACCCAGAATGTCGACGACCTGCACGAACGCGCCGGCGCGAAGCGGCTGCTCCACATGCACGGCGAGTTGAAGTCGCAACTGTGCCCGCGCTGCGGCGACCGGCGACCGCGCGATGGCGATCTGTCACCCGGCAGCATCTGTCCCGCCTGCGCCGCACCCCGGCTGCGCCCCGACATCGTGTTCTTCGGCGAGATGCCCTACCAGATGGAGCGGATCGAGGACGCGATCGCAGGTTGCGACCTGTTCGTCTCGATCGGCACGTCGGGCGCGGTCTATCCCGCCGCCGGGTTCGTCGAGCTTGCCAACCATGTCGGCGCGGCGACGCTGGAACTGAACCTCGATCGCTCGGCCGGGTCCGACCGGTTCGACGAAAGCCGCCTCGGCCCGGCCAGCGTACTGGTGCCGGCGTGGGTCGACGAACTCCTCAGCGCTCACTCCACCCAGTCAAGCCCGATGTCGCGGTAGAGCATCCGGTCCTCTTCCCAATTGGGCTTCACCTTGACGTGGAGATAGAGGTGGACGCGCACGCCGAGCAGTTCCTGCAACTCCTTACGCGCGGTCGCGCCGATCTCCTTGATCCGCTGCCCGCCCTTACCCAGCACGATCGCGCGCTGCGTCTCGCGCGCGACATAGATCTGCTGGTGGATCTCGACCGATCCGTCCTCGCGCTCCAGATAGCGTTCGGTGTCGATCGCGCTGGCGTAGGGCAATTCCTCGTGAAGCTGGTGATAGAGTTGCTCGCGCGTCACCTCGGCCGCCAGCATCCGGTCGGTGGCGTCGCTCACCTGATCCTCGGGGAAATGCCACGGCCCCTCGGGCATCCGCTTGGCCAGCGCCGCCTTCATCTCGGGCAAGCCGTCGCCGGTCGTCGCGCTGACGAAGAAGGTTTCCTCGAACGCCGCCATCTCGTGCAGCCGCGCGGCATGGTCGAGCAGGCGCGGCTTGTCGGCGATGTCGACCTTGTTGAGAATCAGCAGCTTCGGCTCCTTGCGGTCGGCCAGCGGCTCGACGATCGCGCGGACCTTGGGGCCGATCCCGCCCCGGCCGTCGACCACTACCGCGACCGCATCCGCGCCGTGGGTGCCTTCCCACGCCGCCGACACCATCGCCCGGTCGAGCCGGCGCTTCGGCTCGAAGATGCCCGGCGTGTCGACCAGCAGCAACTGCGTGGCACCCTCGATCGCAATGCCCATCAACCGGGTGCGCGTCGTCTGCGCCTTGGGGCTGGTGATCGCCACCTTCTGCCCGACCAGCGCATTGACCAGCGTCGACTTGCCGGCATTGGGGGCGCCGAGGACCGCGACGAGGCCGCACGACTGGGGAACAGGATTCAAAGGGGATGACTCGCTTCGTTGAAAAGGGGCAGGCCGCTTCCATACCCTGCCCGCCCGCCGGACGCAAAGCGCGCACGGTCCGACTTGGCGCTTGATCGCCGGGGAAAGCATGGCTATCCATTAGTCAGACAAGTAAAACAGGAGAGGGGAGCTTCATGCCCAAGGCCCGACCGACACTGGCGCGCAGCCTGCGCCGCCATGCCCGCCACTGGCTCGTGGGCACCGCCTGCGCGCTGATCGCGACGACCGCCTCGGCGCAGACCGCCGCCCCCACCCCGCAACCGGACGAGCCGGCCAAGGTCACGATCCGCGGCGATCAGGGCGGCCCGACCTACGACAAGCGCATCTTCACCCAGTTCGCCGAGCATCTCGGCAACGGCATCTATGGCGGACTGTGGGTCGGCAACGACCGCACCATCCCCAACACGCGCGGCTTTCGTAACGATGTGGTGGCGGCGTTGAAGCGCCTCGGCGTGCCGGTCATCCGCTGGCCCGGCGGCTGTTTCGCCGACGAATATCACTGGCGCGAAGGGATCGGCCCGAAAGCCAAGCGCCCGGTCAAGATCAACACCCATTGGGGCGGCGTGACCGAGGACAATGCGGTCGGCACGCACGAGTTCATGGACCTGACCGAACAGGTCGGGGCCGAGGCCTATATCTCGGGCAACGTCGGCAACGGCTCCCCGCGCGAAATGGCCGAGTGGGTCGAATATATGACGCAGGAGGCCGGCACGCTCGCCGACGAACGCGCGAAGAACGGCCGCAAGCAACCGTGGAAAGTCCCCTATTTCGGCATCGGCAACGAGCTGTGGGGCTGCGGCGGCAACATGCGCCCCGAATATGCGGCGGACGAGACGCGCCGCTTCGCCACCTTCATCAAGTCGCCGCGCGGCAGCCGCATCCTCAAGATCGCCTCGGGTGCCAACGTCGACGACTATAACTGGACCGAAGTGATGATGCGGCAGGCGATCGGCCAGATCGATGCCGTCTCGCTCCATTACTATACCGTCCCCGGCGGCTGGGCGCCCAAGGCCTCGCCGACCGAGTTCGGCGAGGCGGGTTGGGCGGAAACGCTGAGCCTGACCTACAAGATGGACGAGCTCATCACCAAGCATTCGGCGATCATGGACAAATATGATCCGCAGAAGCGCGTGTGGCTGGCCGTCGACGAATGGGGGACGTGGTACGGGCAGGACCCGGGCACGCATCCGGGCTTCCTGCGCCAGCAGAACACGATGCGCGACGCGCTGGTCGCCGCGATCAACCTCGACATTTTCGCCAAGCACGCCGACCGGGTAAAGATGACCGCCATCGCCCAGATGGTGAACGTGCTCCAGGCGATGATCCTGACCGACGGGCCGAAGATGGTCCTGACGCCGACCTATCACGTGTTCGAGATGTACAAGCCGTTCATCGACGGCACGGTGCTGCCGATCACGGTCGCCAGCCCCTATTATTCGCGCGACCAGTGGTCGATCCCGGCGGTGTCGGCCTCGGCGGTACGCGGCAAGGACGGGGTGATCCATGTCGCGATGTCGAACGCCGATCCCAACCGGCCGACCACGGTGCAGGCGGCGCTGACCGGCATCGCCGGCACCAATGTCACCGGCCGGGTGCTGACCGCGCCGACGATCACCGCGCACAACAGCTTCGACGCGCCGAACGTGGTGACGCCGGCCGCCTTCACCGGCGCGCAGGTGCAGAACGGCACGCTCACCGTCACGCTGCCGGCCAGATCGGTGGTGATGCTCGACCTGCGCTGATCGAGCGTCATCGCGATGGCGACGCCGTCGACCCACAGCGGGTCGGCGGCGTCGTTCGTTTCGGGGGTTGGCGTGGCCGCCGCCACGGCCTAGCCTTTGGCAATGGCCACCAAACCTCCCCTGCCCGGCGCCGCGCCGGACCGCGCCGCCCGGCTGAAAGCCATCATCGGCGGATCGACCGGCAATCTGGTCGAATGGTTCGACTGGTATGTCTATGCCGCGTTCGCGCTGTATTTCGCGCCGCACTTCTTTCCCGACGGCGATCGTACCGCGCAGTTGCTGAGCACCGCCGCCGTCTTCGCGGTCGGCTTCGTCATGCGGCCGATCGGCGCGTGGATCATGGGCATCTATGCCGATCGCCACGGCCGCAAATCGGGCCTGTCGGTGTCGGTCACGCTGATGTGCGCCGGCTCGCTCATCATCGCGCTGACGCCGGGGTACGAGACGATCGGCGTCGCCGCCCCGGTGCTGCTGGTGATCGCGCGATTGATGCAGGGGTTGTCGGTCGGCGGCGAATATGGCGCCAGCGCCACCTATCTCTCCGAAATGGCGGGCAAGGACCGGCGCGGGTTCTTCTCGTCGTTCCAGTATGTCACGCTGATCTCGGGCCAGTTGCTCGCCATCCTCGTCCTGCTGATCCTGCAATCGACGCTGTCGGAAGGCGCGCTCGACGCATGGGGCTGGCGCATTCCGTTCGGCATCGGCGCGGTGCTGGCGGTGGTGGTGTTCTACATCCGGCGGGGGTTGGCGGAGAGCCACAGCTTCACCGCCGCCAAGGCGGCGGGCGCGCCCAAATCGGGCTTCTGGCTGCTGGTGACGCAGCATCCCAAGGAAACGGCGGTGGTGATGCTGCTAACCGCCGGGGGCACGCTCGCCTTCTATGCCTATTCGATCTACATGCAGAAGTTCCTCGTCAACACCTCGGGCTTCAGCCGCGAGGTCGCGAGCCAGATCAACGCCGTCACGCTGTTCGTCTTCATGCTGCTGCAACCGGTGGCGGGGGCGCTGAGCGACCGGATCGGGCGCAAGCCGCTGATGATCGCGTTCGGGGTGGCGGGCGTGCTGTTCACCTATCCGATCTTCTCGACGCTGGAGCACACGCGCGATCCGGTGATTGCCGGGTTGCTGGTGATGGCGGCGCTCGTCATCGTGACTGGCTATACCTCGATCAACGCGGTGGTGAAGGCGGAGCTGTTCCCGGCCCATATCCGCGCGCTGGGCGTGGCGCTGCCCTATGCGCTGGCCAACACCATCTTCGGCGGCACCGCCGAATATGTCGCGCTGCGCTTCAAGGACGCGAAGTTCGAACAGGGCTTCTACTGGTATGTGACGGCGATGATCGCGATCTCGCTGATCGTGTACCTGCGGATGCGCGATACACGGACCAACAGCCAAATCATGGAAGACTGATCGGGGCGGAGAAACGACCCTCGACCCCACATCGTCATCCCCGCGCAGGCGGGGATCCATAGACGCTACCGTACGGAATCGGGTCGAACCGTTGGCGTGTATAGATTCCCGCCTGCGCGGGAATGACGACAGGTGGGCTGCACAGCCGATCCGCGACCCGTCACCGCAGACGGCTACCCGGCGATCTCCGCCAGCACCTCTTGCACCCGCGCCAGCCGGTCGGCCGCATCCTCGATCCGTTCCGCCAATATCCAGCGGCCGTTCTTCCCGGCCAGCCCGGCCGCCTCCGGCATCGCCGCCTTGCCGTGCGGGGTGAGCGCGATCGCCGCTGGCCCGGCATCGATCCTGGCGATGCCGGCGGCACAGGCCAGCAACTGCACCCGCTTCAGATCGATCAGCCGTTGCGCCTCGAGCGGCAACGCCCCGAACCGGTCGGCCAGTTCCTCCTCATACGCATCGAGCGCGCCTTCCTCGCCGACCCGCGCCAGCCGGCCATAGAGGGTAAGGCGCACCTCGGCCTCGGGAATCCATGTTTCGGGCAGGCACCCGGCCAGCCCCAGATGCACCTCGGGCACCCAGCGATCGACCGTCTCGCCCCGCACCGCGCGCAGCGCGCGGGTCAGCAAAAACTGGTACAGGTCGATGCCGATCAGCTTCATGTGCCCGGCCTGCGCCTCACCGACCAGATCGCCCGCCCCGCGCAGGTCGAGGTCGCGCGCGCTGATCGCGAAGCCCGCGCCCAGCCGGTCGAACGCCTGCAGCGTGCGCAGCCGCTGCATCGTCGCCTCGCCCACCTGCCGGTCGGGTTCGGTGGTCAGCAGCACCTGCCCCCGCCGCCCGCCGCGCCCCACCCGCCCGCGCAACTGGTGCAACTGCGACAGGCCGAACCGGTCGGCATGGTGGACGATCATCGTGTTGGCGCGCGGCACGTCCAGCCCCGCCTCGATGATGTTGGTCGCCAGCAGCACGTCGCCATCGCCCTGCGCGAAGCCGACCATCGCCTCATCGATCTCGGCCGCCGCCATCCTGCCGTGCGCGACAACGACACCCAGTTCGGGCGCCAGCCGCCGCAGCCGCTCCTCCAGCGCGGCAATATCCTCGATCCGCGGCACCACGACAAAGCTCTGCCCGCCGCGCGAGCGTTCGCGTAGCAAGGCGGTGCGCACCGTCGTATCGTCGAACACGCCCAGCGTCGTACGGATCGGCTGCCGCCGCGCGGGCGGCGTCGCGATGACCGACAATTGCTGCAACCCGATCATCGCCGATTGCAGCGTGCGCGGGATCGGCGTCGCCGACAACGTCATGACATGATCGCTCAAGGCCCGCAGCTTCGCCTTGTCGCCCGCGCCAAACCGCTGCTCCTCGTCGATCACGGTCAGCGCAAGATCGGCATAGGCCACGCCTTTGCCGGCCAGCGCCTGCGTGCCGATCACGACCCCGATCGATCCGTCGGCCAGCCCCGCCTTGACCCGCTTCTTCTCGGCCGCGCTCGACAGCCGCGAGAGGCCAGCGACCGCAATGCCGGTGCCGGCGAAGCGGCGAGTGAAGCTGTCGAGATGCTGGCGCACCAGCACCGTCGTCGGCGCGGCGATCGCCACCTGCCGCCCGGCCAGCGCGACGATCGCGGCGGCGCGCAACGCCACCTCGGTCTTGCCATAGCCGACGTCGCCGATGACCAGCCGGTCCATCGGCCGTCCGCTCGCCAGATCGGCGCGGACCGCCGCGATGGCGCGCGCCTGATCGGGCGTTTCGGTAAAGGCGAAACCGGCGACGAAGCGTTCGTACGCCGCGACATCGGCCTCGATCGGCGGCACCTGCCGCGCATCACGCTCGGCGGCGATCGCGGCCAGCTCGCGCGCGCTCTCGGCGATGGCGGCATCGATCGCGCCACGCCGCTTCTGCCAGCTCGTCCCGTCGAGCGCATCGAGCGCCACGCCGTCGCCTTCCGCGCCATAGCGCCAGATGCGGTCGGCCTCCACCACCGGCACCAGCCGCCGGGCCTCGCGCGCATAGTCCAGCACGATCGCGTCGCCGCCTTCCTCGCCCGGCAATGCTTCCAGTCCGGTGATGCGACCGATGCCGAAATCCTCATGCACCACCACGTCGCCGATGCGCAGTTCGCCGCCTTCCGCGAACAGCGCCCCGTTCGATACCGCCAGCTCGTCGCCACGCGCGCGTCCGCCGAGCAGGTCGCCGCCCGCCACCACGGTTACGCCACCGGCGACGAAGCCACGATCGACCGGCGCGGTCAGCAGCATCGCGCTGCCCGGTGCCGCCTCCACCGCCTCGGCCCACGATCCGATCGTGACCGGGTCGGTCCGGCCGAGCGTCGCCAGCCGGGGGGCAAGGAAGCGCAGGTCGCGCGGACTGCCCGCCAGCACCAGCCGGCCATCCGCCAGTACTCCGCGCGCGAACCTGCCGAACGCACGCGCCGGGGCGTTGCCGGTGACGAAGCGCGGCGGGCAATCGCCGGCGGGCGGCAGCTCGATCCGCTCGCGTGCCGCGACCGCTGTGTCCCAATCTTCGCCATCTACCAGCGTCGCATCGTCGCGCCGCCGCCTGTGGGTGGCATCGCGGGCAAGGTCGAGAAACCGCTGGCGACGCTCGCCCACCTGCGCGTCGGAGACGATCGCGGCATCGGGAAGGTGATCGGTCAGCGGCACGCCGTCCGCGACGACCGGCTCGGCGGCACGGCCGATGACGATGGCATCCAGATCGGCATCGCTGCGCTGTGTCACCGGATCGTAGCGGCGGATGGCGACGATCCGATCGTCCTCGATCGTGATGCGCACCGGCCCCGCCGCATCGGCTGGGAACAGGTCGATCACCCCGCCGCGCACCGCGACCTCGCCCGGCTCGTCGACCCGGTCGTCGATGACATAGCCCAGCTCCACCGCGCGATCGGCGAAACCGCCCATGTCGATCGCATCGCCCGCCCGCAGCACCGGCGGCGCGGCATCGAACGCCGCCGGCGGCGCGACGCGCAGCGCGGTCGCCTCGGGCGTGGTGATGCACGCCACGCTCCGCCCCCCGGCGCTCGCCACCCGCAACCGCCGCAGCGCCGCGACCCGCGCCCCGGCATTGGCTGGCGACGCAGGCGCATCGTCACCGGGCAGCGCGTCGCTCGCCGGCAGATGCACGACCTCGCCCTCGGGCACGAACGCCGCCAGCAGCGCCGCGACCCGTGCCGCGCGCCCCTCGTCGGCGGCGACGAACAGCAACGACCGCGTCGCCAGCACCTCCGCCAGCGCGGCGCTCACCACCTCGGGCGACGGAACGGCGGTACGGACGGCGGCATCGATCGGCGCTTGCAGCATGGCGGAGGTCCCGGCGCTGCCCCGGAAGGGGGCATCTCACCCCCGTCAACGAAGCGCCTCCGCCCGACGTTCCGCCATCCCAAGGGGGCGCAATCTATATCGAAAAACGACGATTGCTCGCTACCCCGGCGCATCGCCTGCTGCTAGATTGCGGCCGTCGCCGGTGGAGGCGACACCAACGGGGGACGTTATGAAATCCAGGATCTTGCCGTACATCGGCGCCGCGCTGGCGCTCTTGTCCGGCCCCGCCCTTGCCCAGACCGCGCCTGCGCCCGCACCGGCAGCCGCGACCGCCGCACCGGCGACGAAGGATGCCGATCCCGCGCTGTGGGTGGTCAAGGACAAGGACACCACCATCTATCTGTTCGGGACGATCCACGTCCTGAAGCCCGGCCTGTCGTGGTTCGACGAAGCGGTGAAGACCGCGTTCGACAAGTCGAACGAGGTCGTGCTCGAAATCCCGATGCCGACGCCTGAACAGGCGCAGGCGGCGGTGATGAAGTCGGCGGTCAACATGACCGGCCCGAAGCTGAGCGAGAAGCTCCCCGCCGCCGAACGTCCGGCCTATGCCAAGGCGGTCGCCGATGCCGGCCTTCCCGAAGGCGCGCTCGAACCGCTCGATCCGTGGTTCGCCGCTTCCACGCTCATGCTCGTCACGCTCCAGAAGCAGGGCTATGATCCGGCAAGCGGCGCCGAGCAGACGATCTCGGCCGCGGCCAAGGCGGCGGGCAAGCCGGTGACGGGCCTGGAGACGCTCGAACAACAGTTCGGCTTCTTCGATTCGCTGTCGGACGCGGCGCAGGTGACGTTCCTGACCGAGACGGTGAAGGAACTGCCCAAGGCCGGGCAGATGATCGACACCATGGTCGCCGACTGGGCGAAGGGTGATCCGGTGGCGCTGGCGGCGACGATGAACGCCGAGATGGTCGACACCCCCGAATTGAAGCGCGTCCTGCTGACCGATCGCAACGCGCGCTGGGCCAAGTGGATCGAGGACCGCATGGCCCGTCCGGGCACGGTGTTCATCGCGGTCGGTGCCGGCCATCTGGCGGGCGACGGCAGCGTGCAGGACGCGCTCAAGCGCTACAAGCTGCGCGCGACGCGGGTAAAATACTGAACGGACCGATCCGGATACACCGTCGCCCCGGAACGAGTCCGGGGTGACGGTACGGAGAGGATGGTCGATCGGGCCGGAAATCCCGTTCCTCACCACGAGGACGCCGGTTCCAGGGCCGGCGATCGGCCGTTGGAACCCATAAAAAAGGCCGGTGGAATTTCCACCGGCCTCGTCAGGTACGATACGGTCCGGCGGTCCGGAAGGGGAGCCGCCGCGCCGGAAATCAGGCGGTGCAGCTCTGCGCGGGCTTGCCGGGCTGCGTCAGGGTGATCGACTTCGGCGTGCCGGTCAGCTTGTAGCCACCCTCGGCGACCAGCGGCTCGCCCGTGGCAGGGGCCTTCAGCCGCGTCGGGACCGCATTCTGGTCGGCGCGGAAGTTCGCCTGCGTGTCGCCTTCGAAGAAGTCGACATAGGCGAGGCTGTTGTCCTTGCAGCGGAAGGTGACGCTTGCCTTCACCGGCGGCGGCAGTTCCGCCTTCGGCCGGTTGGCGAGCTGCGACGCCAGCGGATCGGGCGCGCGCGTGTCGAGTTCATCGGGCTGCTGCTGGCCACAGGCCGACAGGGCGAACGCCGCGGTGGCCGCGACGAGGAGAAGGGGGTGCTTCATAGGGGTAAAGCCGTTCGCAAAGCCTTGTCGCTTCGTCAAGCACCCATGCCGCAAACGCAATAAAGCCCTGCGGCGACGCAATAATCGGGCAGCGCCTCGCCGCTATGCCGCAGCGTCGGCGAGGGTGAACGTCAGGCGGATCACGCTTTGCCACGACTCGCCGGGGTTCAGCCGCGCGCTCGGGAAATCGCTCCGGTTGGGACTGTCGGGAAACGCCTGCGGTTCGAGGCAGACGGCATCGCCCTGCCGGTACAGCCGCCCGTTCTTGCCGCCTTTCGTCCCGTCGAGGAAATTGCCGGTATAGAGTTGCAGGCCGGGTGCGGTGACGCTCATCGTCATCACCCGCCCCGATGCCGGACACGCCAGCACGGCGGCCGGACGCAGCGCGCCCGCGATGCCGTCGACGATGAAATTATGGTCGTAACCGCGCCCGATGACGATCTGGTCGTCGCGTCCGTCGCGCAGCCCCTCGCCGATCCGGCGCAGCACGCGAAAATCGAACGGCGTGTCCGCCACCGCGCGCCGCTCGCCCGTGGGAATCGAGGTCGCATCGACCGGCAGATACTGGTCGGCATGGAGCATCAACCGCTGCGCCATCGCCTCGCCGATGCCCGACAGGTCGAAGAACGCATGGTTGGTCAGGTTGACGACGGTCGGCGCATCGCACGTCGCGCGATAGGTGATCGTCAGCCCGTCCTCGTCCAGCATATAGGTCGCGCTGGCGTGCAGCGTGCCCGGATAACCGGCATCGCCATCGGGGCTGTAGAGTTCGAGGCGAACCCATGCCGTATCCTCGTCCGCCGCGACCTTCGCGACATGCCACAGCCGCTGGTCGAACCCGTCCGATCCGCCGTGGAGGTGGTTGGGGCCGTTGTTGATCTCCAGCGGATACTCGACGCCGTCGAGCGTGAAACGCCCCCCGGCGATGCGATTGGCATAGCGCCCCACCGTCACCCCGTACCAGCCCGGCCGGTCGCGATACGACTGCACGTCGTCATAGCCGAGCAGCACGTCGGCCGCCTCGCCACCCCGATCGGGAACGTGCAGCGCATGCAGCGTCGCCCCGAACGGCAGGATGCGGGCGAACAGCGCGCCCGCCGCCAGTTCGATCGCCTCGGCTGGCGCGCCATCCAGCGTTCCGAAGGAAACCCGTGTCGCCGTCGCCATCGCCTGCTCTCCCGCCTGTCCGACGCTGCTGTGCACCCATCACCGCCGCAGCGGAAGCCGGCTCGTTGCCGTCATTCGTCGGTGCGCAGCTTCACCTTGTTCGGCAATGTCTTGCCCTTGGTCCGGCGCGAGGGGAGCTGCACCGGGTTCTTCTTCTTCCAGTCGCCCCAGCGCTTCGGCCCCTCGGGCGTGTCGATGATCGTGTCGTCGTCCATGGCATGTTTCCGAACATGAGAAAGGCGACGGATCAACGACCCGCCGCCCCCTTATTTCCAGTCAGGTCCGATCGACATTCCGTTCGCTGACGCGGGACGACTGCTCCATCCCTTGTCGTCACTCCCGCGCAGGCGGGAGCCCATATGCACCAGCGTTGCGAATCCAGCCTAAACGTCAGCGGTTATGGATTCCCGCCTGCGCGGGAATGACGAACATCAACGAGTATCACCGAATATCGATCGGTCCCGGCAAGCCATCAACCGACCGTCCACGCCCCGTCGATCCGGGCGAGCGCGCCATTCTGGTTCCCCTCGCGCAGCGCGTCAGGCAGCAGCGCCTCGGGGAAATCCTGGTACGACACCGGCCGCAGGAAGCGGTGGATGGCGAGCGTGCCGACCGAGGTCGTCCGCCCGTCCGACGTCGCCGGGAACGGCCCGCCATGGACCATCGCATGACCCACTTCCACGCCGGTCGGCCAGCCGTTGCACAGGATGCGGCCGACGGTGCGCTCCAGCACCGGGATCAGCTTGCGGGCATCGTCGTAATCGGCCTCGTCGATCTGGAGCGTCGCGGTAAGCTGTCCCTCCAGCTTGCCCAGCACCTCGGCCAGTTCGGCGGCATCGGCGCACTTCACCACGACCGACGACATGCCGAACACTTCATGCGCATGCGCCGGATCGGCGAGGAAATCCTCGCCCGACACCGCGAAGATCGCCGCGCGACCGCGCGTCGGGCCTTCGGGCTCGGCCCCTTCGCCGACGATCGTCACCGCCGGGCTGGACGCCAGCTTGGCGCGGCCTTCCTCATACGCCTTGTGGATGCCGTCGCTCAGCATCACCTGCGCCGGGGTGCCGAGCAGCGCTTCGCCCGCCACGTCGAGGAACGCATCAAGTTCCGGCCCGGCGATGCCGAGGACGAGGCCGGGGTTGGTGCAGAACTGCCCCGCGCCCATGCTGAGCGACCCGACATATTGCTTGGCCAGCGCCTCGCCGCGGTTCTTGAGCGCGGCGGGCATCAGCACGACCGGGTTGATCGACGACATTTCGGCATAGACCGGGATCGGCTGCGGCCGGTCCTGCGCGACCTTCATCAGCGCGGTGCCGCCGGCGCGCGATCCGGTGAAACCCACCGCCTGCACACGCGAATCGGCGACCAGCGCGGTGCCGATCACCTGACCCGATCCCGACACCATCGAGAACACGCCATCGGGCATGCCGGTCTTTTCCGCCGCCTTGATGATCGCCGACGCGACCAGCTCGGCCGTGCCGGGATGCGCCTGGTGCGCCTTCACGATCACCGGGCAGCCCGCCGCCAGCGCCGACGCGGTGTCGCCACCGGCGGTCGAGAAGGCGAGCGGGAAGTTCGACGCGCCGAACACCACCACCGGGCCGACGGGCACGGTGCGCAGCCGCAGGTCGGGCTTGGCCACCGGCGCGCGGGCCGGATCGGCATGATCGATGCGGAGCTGCTGCCACGCGCCGTCGCGCACTTCCTTGGCGAACAGGCGAAGCTGGCCGCAGGTGCGCCCGCGCTCGCCGGTCAGGCGTGCGGTCGGCAGACCGGTTTCGCGCGAACCGCGCTCGATCAGTTCGTCGCCCAGCGCCTCGATTTCATCGGCGATCGCGTCGAGGAAAGCGGCGCGCTGCTCGATCGGCAACGCGGCATAGAGCGGCGCGGCGGCGGCGGCACGGTCGCACGCCTCGATCGCGTCTTCCTTGGTACCCTTCGAAAAGCCTTCGCCGAACAGCGCGCCGGTGGCGGGGTCATAGGCCTGGAACAAATCGTCGCGGGCAACGCGCTTCGCGCCCAGAAACAGTTCGCCGGTGATCGTCATGATGGTCCTCTCGCTCGGTCCTTGGACGCCAAATAGGGATTGTTAGCGCTACCGTAAATGGCTCATCACATTACTCGGACAATCTATGCCCCGAGTAGCGCGCCGGGTCGACCCCTGCGGGCGGCAGGCCGTGCCCCAGCAGCGCCGCACACAGCCGCGCGGCGGCGGGCGCGGTCTGGATGCCGAACCCGCCCTGGCCTGCGCACCAGAAGAAACCGGGCATCGCGCGGTCGAAGCCGTACACCGGCAACCGGTCGGGCGCAAAGCTGCGCAGTCCCGCCCAGCGCCGCTCGACCGCTTCGACCCGCCAGTCGACCGCTTCCTCGAACCGGGCGATCGCGGTGGCGACGTCGATCTCCTCGGGCGCGACGTCATGCGGGGTGTCGGGCGTCTCGTCATGCGGCGACAGCCACAGCCGCCCGCCAGGCTCGGGCTTGAAATAAAACCCGCCGGCGGCGTCGATCACCAGCGGGAGGTCGGCAGGCGCGCCCGGATCGACCCGCAACTGCACCACGGTCCGGCGATACGGCCGGATGCCGAGCGGCGCCACGCCGGCGAGGATCGCGACGCCATCGGCCCAAGCCCCGGCGGCGTTGACCATCACGTCGGCCGCCAGCGTCGCCCCGTCGGCCAGCGTCAGCATCCACGCCCCGCCCCGCCGCCCGGCGGCGACCAGCCCCGAGTCGCAACGCAGCACCACGCCGGCCCGCCGCGCCTTCGCCAGATAGGCCGCATGGAGCGCCGCGACATCGATGTCGGCGCAGCCCGGCGACCACAGCGCGTCCCATGTCCCGCGCAGCCCCGGCACCTGCACGCCCGGATCGCGCCGTTCGATCGGCACCCCGCTGCCGGCGAACCCGGCGGCAAGCGTGTCGAGCACGGCGGGATCGCGCGCGATCAGCAATTCGCCGCGCGTACGCAGGAACGACCGTTCGGCGAAGTCGGCGGGCGGCGCATGGAGCAGCGGCCCCGACGCCGTCGTCAGCGGCTGGACCAGCGGCCCGCCATAGGTTTCCGACCAGAACGCCGCCGACCGCCCGGTCGCGTGATAGCCCGGCTGCGATTCGGCCTCCAGCAAGACGACGTCCGCCGCCTCGCCCAGTTCGGCGGCAAGGCTCGCCCCGGCCATGCCTGCGCCGACGATCGCGATTCGCTGGCGGGTCATGCGTGGGTCGTCCGCCGCGCCGGTGCCCGCGCGTCGAGGAAGCCGTCGATCGCCGCGATCGCTTGAGCGCGCACCGGATCCGCCTCGCGCAAGATCTCGTGCGCCGATTCGGGGCCAAAGCGCAGCAGGTCGCAATCGGGCAGCGTCGCCGCGACCTTGAGCGCGGCGGCGGGATCGACCAGCGCGTCGGCTTCGGCGACCAGCATCTGCACCGGCACCCGCAGCGTCGTCAGCGCCGGATCGGCGCGCAACTGCCGGGTCGAGCGGAACGCATCGATCACCCAGCCCCAGCTCGGCGGCCCGGTGCGGTGCGCGGCGTTCGCTCCCTGCCACCAGACCTCGTCGGCATAGCGCGCCGGGTCATGCGTCAGCAGCGACTCGCGCGATTTGAGGGTGTGCGGCCGTTCGTTGCCCTTCCACGCGGCGCGGGTGCGCCGGCCGAACGCGGCGATCAACCGCGCCATCCCCTCGCCGAAGCGCGGCCCCACCGGCGCGCGCAGTCCCAGCATCGGCGCGACCAGCACGGCGGCGGCGGGATCGATCCGCCCCTCCACCAGCGCGCGCAACATCAGGTGCCCGCCCATCGAATGGCCGATCACGACGCGCGGCCCCCCGGCGGGCAGGCTGGTCCAGAAGGCGGCGAGATCGTCGAGATACGCCTCGAACCGGTCGATATGGCCGCAGTCGCCCGCCGGGGTGCAGCGCCCCGACCCCCCCTGCCCGCGCCAGTCGAACGACGCGATGTGCCAGCCGCGCACGTGCCAATGGGCGAAGGCTTCGAGATATTTCTCGAACACGTCGCCGCGCCCGCCCTGGAACAACATCACCCCGCGCGGCGCGATATTGGCGGGGGCGGGCCAGTCGAACCGGCGGTGCGCCCAGCCGTCGGCCGCCTGCCATTGGGTAATGGTGGCGGCGGAAGGGATCGCGCGGCGGTACAGGGCATGGGCGGCCATGGGCCCGGTTACGGTTTCGCAACCCCTAAAGTCTAGGGGGTTGGACCATGACGCCCATCCTTATCCCCTGTCTGGCGGTGGCGCTCGTGCTGCTGCTCCTGTTCGCGGGGATCGAGGACGCGCGCACCCGCGAAATCGCGAACGCGAAGAATCTGGCGATCGCGCTGCTGGCTCCCCTGTGGTGGTGGGCGCTCGGCCTCACGCCATGGGACATGGGGTTGCAGGCGCTCGTCGCGCTGATCGTGTTCGCGCTGTTCGTCGGCGCGTTCGCGCTGGGGCAGATGGGCGGGGGCGACGTCAAGATGATCGGCGCGCTGGCGCTGTGGCTGCCGCCGGGCGCGGTGCTGTCGATGCTGCTGGTCATGTCGATCGTCGGCGGGGCGATCACGCTGGTGTTCGTCATCGATCGCCGCCGGCGGCGAAGCGAGGCGGTGCCCGAAATCCCCTACGGCGTCGCCATCGCCATCGCCGGCATGCTGATCCTCGCGAACCCGATCTTAACCACTCTGGGATGATGCTTAACGCCATTCCGCCGGCCAGAGAATCGAAAGGCCATCGACGTCATGGACGCACGTAAACTGATCCTGTTGGTAGGAGCGCTGGTGATCGCAGGGATCACCGCGTTCATGGCACGATCGCTGATGATGGGCGCCCCCGCCCCGGTCGCCGCCGCCAATTCGGTCGAGGCCCCGGTCGACGGCCCGCGCGTGCTGGTGGCGACGAAGGCGCTGCCGGTCGGCACGATCATCGACGCCGCCTCGCTCCGGTTCCAGCCATGGCCCAAGGAACTGGTCGAGAACGCCTATTACCTCGAATCGGCGGCCGATGCGCGCAACCTCGCCGGCACCGTCGTCCGCTTCGCCATTCCGGCGGGACAGCCGATCACGCAAGGCTCGCTGGTGAAGCCCGGCGACCGCGGCTTCCTTGCCGCAGCACTTGGGCCCGGCATGCGCGCGGTGACGGTGCCGGTGTCGGCGCAGAGCGCGGTCGCGGGTTTCGTCTTTCCAGGCGACCGCGTCGACCTCGTCCTGACGCAGACGGTAACGGGCGGCGGCGACGGCGCGCCGCTCAAGGCATCGGAGACGTTCCTGCGCAACCTGCGCGTGCTGGCGACCGACCAGCGGACCGACAAGAACACCGACGACCAGGGCAAGACCGTCGTCTCGGGCTATTCGACCGTCACCGTCGAGGCGACGCCGCGCATCGCCGAAAAGATCGCGGTGGCGCAGACCGTCGGCACGCTGTCGCTGTCGCTGCGCTCGATCGCCGACACCGGTGCCGACCTTGAGGAAGCGATCGCCAGCGGCGACGTGACGCTGCCCGCGAACGGCGATCCCAAGGCGGAGAAGGCCGCGCTCGAACGCATCGCCGCGCGGCCGATCGACGGTTCGTCGACCTTCTCGACCGGGGCGGACGTGTCGCGGTTCCAGCGCAGCACCGTGCCCGGCCGGACCCCCGGCGGCATGGGGGGCATGGGCGGCCCCGACGGCATGTCCGCGCCGCCCATGGCCGCGCCGTCGTCGCCGCCCGCCGGCGGCACCCCCGGCTATGCCCCGCCCGCGCCGCGCGGACCGGTGGTGCGGATCACTCGCGGCAACACCGTGACCGACGTGCCGGTCGGGGGGAACAACTGATGCGCCCTGATTTCATCCGCCGTACGCTTGGGGGCGGGCTCATGCTCGCGCTGGTCGCGACCTCGATGCCCGCACTCGCCGCGCCGTCGCCCGCCCGACAGACCCGCGCCGCGCGCGTCGGCACGATGCCCGCCGGATCGATCCGCCCCTCAAGCGAGGTGCAGCTCTCGATCGGACAGGGCGAGCTGGTCACGCTACCCGGCACCGTCGTCGACGTATGGGTATCGAACCCTACGGTCGCTGACGTCTATGTCGGCAACCCGCGCCAGATCCATCTGTTCGGCAAGGCCGACGGCGAGGCGACGATCTTCGCGACCAACGCCGCCGGACAGATCGTCTATGCCACCAACGTCCGCGTCGGCCAGAACATCACCGGCATCGACCGGATGCTGCGCGCGGCGATCCCCGATGCCGACGTCAGGGTGACGACGGTCGGGCAGATCGCGGTCATCAATGGCACCGTCGCCTCGCCCGCCGACAGCGCGCAGGTCGAACGGCTGGTCGCCTCGCTGCTCAATCCCGGCGTGGCGGTCGGCGATCCGGCGGCGCTGCTCAAGATCGCCGTCGTCAACCGGTTGAAGATGGCGACCCCGCTGCAGGTCAACCTCCAGGTCCGCATCGCCGAGGTCAGCCGCAGCTTCGTCAAGAATATCGGCGTCAACCTGACTTCCGCCGACGCGACCGGAGGCTTCAAGTTCGGCGTGGGGCAAGGCCGCGCCTTCTTCCCCCAGTTCGTCCCCGGCGGTCCGCTAGGCCAGTCGACCGAACTCACTGCGGGCATTACCGCGGTCACAAAAGCCAGTATCGGCACGTCGCTGTTTGGCGCGGGTAAATTGCTCGGCCTCGACGTGCTTGGCGCGCTCGACCTCGGCGAACGGGTGGGTCAGGTGACGACGCTCGCCAACCCCAATCTCACCGCGCTGTCGGGCGAAACCGGATCGTTCCTCGCCGGCGGCGAGATTCCGATCCCCGTCAGCCAGGGGCTGGGCGCGGTGTCGGTCGAATACAAGCAATATGGCGTCAGCCTCGCCTATACCCCGACGGTGCTGGCCGACGGCCGCATCTCGATGCGCGTCCGCCCCGAAGTGTCGCAACTGACCGCCGCCGGATCGGTCCAGATCAACGGCACCACCATCCCCGCACTCTCGACCCGGCGGGTCGAAACCACGGTCGAACTGGGCTCGGGCCAGAGCATGATGATCGGCGGGCTGCTTCAGAACAACCACGACAATTCGATCGAAAAGGCACCGGGTCTGGGCGATCTGCCGATTCTCGGCTCGCTGTTCCGCTCGAACGGGTTCACCCGCAACGAAACCGAACTGGTGATCGTCATCACCCCCTATCTGGTCAAACCGGTCGACAGCCAGACGCAGATCGCGCTGCCGACCGACAGCTACAAGACGCCGAACGATGTCGAGCGCGTGCTGCTCGGCCAGATGCAGGGCGGCGGCACCCCCGCCCCGCGTCCGGTGCCGACGATGGTCACGCCGCTGCCCGCGCGTCCCGCGACCGGCGCGGCGGCCCCCGTGCCCGCCGATCCCGCCCCCCGCCGCCGCGACCGGGCGACTCCCGCCGTCGCCCCCGGCTTCAGCAATCAGTGAGGGATATTCCGATGCTCTCTATCCGTACCCTCGCCCTCGCCCTTTCCGGCACCGCGCTGCTGGCGGGATGCAGCGGCACACCCAACCGCGGCGTCGAATCGGTCCACCAGCCGGTCGTCTCGCGCGCTGCCTATGCGATGGACCTCGCCGCCGGTCCCGCCGGCCTCGCGACCGGCGAACGCGCCCGCCTCGCTGGCTGGCTCGACACGATGCGGCTGCGCTACGGTGACGAGGTCGGCGTCGATGCCGGCGGGTCGGCCGACCCGGCGGTCCGCGCCGACGTCGCCGCCGAAGCCGCGCGCCACGGGCTGCTGCTCGCCGACATGGTCCCGCCGGTCGCAGGCGCGATCGAACCCGGCACGGTGCGCGTCGTCGTCTCGCGGATGACCGCCGCCGTTCCCGGCTGCCCCGACACGTCGCGGCTCAGCCAGCCCAATTATGGCGCGCACACCTCGTCCGACTTCGGCTGCGCGGTGAACACCAACCTCGCGGCGATGGTCGCCGCGCCGGGCGATCTGGTGCGCGGGCAGCGCGACATGGGCACCACCGACACCATCACCGGCACCAAGGCGATCGGCGCGCTGCGCCGCGCCGCGCCCAGCGGCAACGGCGGCGGACAGATCACCAACAGCGTCGGCAGCGCGACCGGGGGGAGCGGCAAGTAATGAACGCCCCCTTCTCCCTCGCCAAGACGAGCGTGCGCGATCCCTTCGTCGGCTTCGTGTGCGACGATTATTCCACCGACGTGCTGCGCGGCCTTGCCACCGAACACGGCTGGCCGACCGAAAAGGTCCAGCGCGGGGGCCTGCGCGCCGCCGTCCAGTCGCTGTCGGTCGCCGCCAGCCCCCATGTCCTGTTCGTCGACCTGTCCGAATCGGGCGATCCGCTGAACGACATCAACGGTCTGGCCGAGGTCTGCGAACCGGGCACCGTCGTCATCGCCTGCGGTCAGGTGAACGACGTGCGGCTCTACCGCGACCTGATCGGCAGCGGCATCCACGATTATCTGCTCAAGCCACTCAACCCCGACATGGTGCGCGACGCGATCACCCAGGCGCAGGCGCTGCTCAACGCGCCCAAGCCGGTCGAGACGAGCGTCGAGCGGCCGCACTGCGCCATCGCCGTCGTCGGCACGCGCGGCGGCGCGGGGGCGACGACGATCGCCGCCTCGCTCGCATGGCTGCTGAGCGACCGCGAGAAGCGCACCACCGCCCTGCTCGACCTCGACGTGCATTTCGGCACCGGCGCGCTGGCGCTCGACCTCGAACCCGGGCGCGGCCTGACCGACGCAATCGAAAATCCCAGCCGCATCGACGGGCTGTTCATCGAACGCGCGATGGTGCGCGCCGGCGAACGCCTCTCGGTCCTCTCGGCCGAGGCACCGATCAACCAGCCGGTACTGACCGACGGTGCCGCCTATTACCAGTTGCAGGAAGAGATGCGCGCCGCGTTCGAATGTACGCTGATCGACATGCCGCGCGGCATGCTGGTCGCGCATCCGCACCTGTTATCCGACGTGCAGAGCGCGGTGATCGTCACCGAACTGACGCTGGCGGCGGCGCGCGACGCGATCCGCATCCTGTCGTGGTTCCGCAGCAACGCGCCGCAGACGACGCTGCTGGTCGTCGCCAACCGCGTTCAGCCCGCCGCGCTGCTGGAGATCAGCCGCAAGGATTTCGAAGGATCGATCGAACGCAAGATCGACTTCCTCGTCCCCTTCGACGGCAAGCTCGCCGCGCAATCCGCCAAGCTCGGCAAACCGCTCGCCGAGGCGGGCAAAGGCAGCAAGACCGTCGCCCCATTGCTCTCGCTTGCCCAGCGACTGTGCCGGATGGCGGAGGACGACATCGACACGACGACGGCCAAGGCACGCGGCAAGGCCGGCGGCACCTCGCTGCTCGGCAAGCTCGCCGGGCTGCGCGCGCGCCTGCCCGCCAAGGGCAAGGCAAAGGCGGGGGCGAACGCATAGCCATGGAGATGCTGCCGCTCCTGCTGACGATGGCCGGCGCGTCACTCACGCTCGTGCTGATCGCGGTCGCCTTCGCCGGTCCGTCGACCCGGCGGGCGACCAGCCGCCGCCTGCTGGCGGTGCGCGAACGGCACAGCGGATCGGCCAGCACCGTCGCGATGGACGCGCAGCTTCGCCGGATCGGCAACAACCGCACCAGCAAGGCGGATCGCACCGCCCAGCGCATCCTGCCCAACGTCGAACAATTGAAGCTGCGCCTGGTCCAGACCGGCAAGGGCTGGACGATCGGCCAGTATCTGATGGCGTCGTGCGGCCTGTTCGCGGTGACGGCCCTGCTGCTGCTTATCAAGGGCATGCCGTTCCTGCTGGCGCTGCTGTTCGGCCTGTTCGTGGGCGCCGGGCTGCCGCATTTCGTCGTCGGCAAGCTCATCCAGCGGCGCGTCGCCAAATTCACCGCCAAATTCCCCGATGCGATCGAATTGCTGGTGCGCGGCCTGCGCTCAGGGCTACCGATCACCGAGACGATGGGCATCGTCGGCAACGAGGTCGACGGCCCGGTCGGCGAGGAATTCCGCGCGATCAACGACCGGATGAAGATCGGCCGCACGCTCGATGCAGCACTTCAGGAAACCGGCGACCGGCTCGGCACGCCCGAATTCCAGTTCTTCATCATCACCATCGCCATCCAGCGCGAAACGGGCGGCAACCTCGCCGAAACGCTCGCCAACCTTGCCGACGTGCTGCGCAAACGCTCGCAGATGAAGCTGAAGATCCGGGCGATGTCGTCCGAATCCAAGGCATCGGCCTATATCATCGGCTCGCTGCCGTTCATCGTGTTCGGGATGATCTGGTTCATCAACGGCAGCTACATGCAGACCTTCTTCATCGACCCCCGGCTGATCGTCACCGGCCTTGGCGGGATGGTATGGATGGGCATCGGTGCCTTCATCATGGCCAAGATGATTAACTTCGAGATCTGATGCGATGCTGAGCAACCCCAACGGTCCGACCCTGCTCGGCATCGACGTCCTGATGGTCGCGACGATCCTGTCGGGCGTCGCCGCGATGGCGGTGCTGCTGGCGATCTATGCCGCGACCTCGGTGCGCGATCCGATGCAGCGCCGGGTAAAGGCGCTCAACGACCGGCGCGAACAGTTGAAGGCCGGCATCACCGCCTCCACGAGCAAGCGCCGCGCGAAACTGGTCCAGAAGAACGAGGCGACCGACCGCATCCGTGCCTTCCTGACCTCGCTGAAGGTGTTGCAGGACGAACAGCTCAAGACCGCGCAGATCAAGCTGCTCCAGGCCGGCATCCGGTCGAAGGACTGGGCGGTCGCGGTGATCTTCGGCCGGCTGATGCTGCCGATCGCCTTCGGTCTGCCGATCCTCTACCTCGTCTATGGCACCGACGTTTTTTCCGATTACAGCCCGCTTCAGGCATATGGCATCGTCGCGGGCACCTTCATCCTCAGCTACAAGGCGCCCGACCTCTATCTCAAGAACCGCATCACCAAACGATCGGACGCGATCCGCAAGGGTCTGCCCGACGCGCTCGACCTGCTGGTGATCTGCGCCGAGGCCGGCCTGACCGTCGACGCCGCCTTCCACCGCGTCGCGCGCGAACTCGGCCGCGCCTATCCCGAACTGGGCGAGGAATTCACGCTGACCGCGATCGAGCTGGGCTTCCTGACCGAACGACGCCAGGCGTTCGAGAACCTCGCGACCCGCATCAATCTTGACGCGGTGAAGGGCGTGGTGACGACGATGATCCAGACCGAGAAATACGGCACCCCGCTCGCCAGCGCGCTGCGCGTCCTCTCCGCCGAATTCCGTAACGAACGCATGATGCGCGCCGAGGAAAAGGCCGCCCGCCTCCCCGCGATCATGACGGTGCCGCTGATCCTGTTCATCCTGCCCACGCTGTTCATCGTCATTCTCGGCCCGGCGGCATGCAGCATCAGCGATGCGTTCAAGTAAGGTTTGCCTGACGGCGGTACTGTCCGCCGCGAGGTGGATCAAACGACAACGGAACGCTACTCCACTAAAGCCGTTCTAGACCCGTAACCAAACGGGGACTTGTGCGATGCTCTTCCAGACGCCGACCCAATTCGCGGTACTCGCGCTGCTGCTGCTGGCCGGCTGGCTGCTGGGCCTTGCCTCCTCCTCGGGCGGCAAGAAGTGGAAACAGCGTTTCCGCGACGAAGAAGCCGCGCACAAGGCGTACCGCGCCGAAGTCGCCGCCGACCTCAAGACCCGCGAGACGAAACTGCGCGAGGTGGAGGCCGAACGCGACCGGCTGACCAGGGAACGCGGCACCGCGACCGCTGCGACCGCCACGGCGGCGGCGAGTGCCTCGCACGGCACCGGCAGCGGCTTCTTCGGCTGGGGCCGCGACAATCTATCGCGCATCCGCGGCATCGATCCCGATCTGGAAACCGCGCTGGGCCAGCGCGGCATCAAGACCTACAAGGCGATCGAGAACCTGACCGAAGCGGACGAGCGCGCGCTGGAGGATGACCTGCGTCTGCGCCCCGGCACGATCGACACCGAACGCTGGCGCGAACAGGCGTCGATGCTCCGCGAAGGTCATGACGACGATCACCGCAGCCGCTGGGGATAAGCACTCCCTGGCTGCGCGGCACCAGCCCGTTCCACCGTCAGACAGGCCGAACCTCAACGCCGTCCGCGATAGGCCGGAAGCGCCAGCCGGAACCGGATCGCCGCCCCGCGCAACATGAATCCCGCAGCGGCGGCGGGAAGTGCGGCGACGAACGGCGGCAGGCCGATCGCGACCAGCACGACATGCAGCCCCGCCGCCAGTGCCGCCGCCGTCACATACAGTTCGGGCCGGATCAGGATCGACGGCACCCCCGCCAGCACGTCGCGCAGGATGCCGCCGACACAGGCGGTCAGCACCCCCATCACCGCCGCCTGAAACGGCGGCACGCCGAAGCTCGCCGCCTTGGCCGCGCCGAACACCGCATAGGCCGCCAGCCCCGCCGCATCGAGCCATTCGAGCGCGCGCTCGCGCCACCAGTCCTCGGGGGTGATCCACACCAATGTCGCCACCGCGACGCAGATCGCGGCATAGGGCGCGCCATGCACCCAGAACACCGGCGCGCCGATCAGCAGGTCGCGCACCGTGCCGCCACCCACCCCGGTGACGAGCGCGAAGAACGCGGCGGTGACGAACGTCTGCGCGGTCCGCGTCGCCGCCAGCGCGCCCGACGCGGCGAACACCGCGATACCGACCAGATCGAGCGCGCCGAGCATCTGCCCCAGCGCTTGCGGAGAAGGGACCATCGTCCGCGCGTATCGTACCGCGCGCGGGTTGACGAGGCGGAACCGCCATGGCCTCACGCGAATTGCCCCTGATGCCGATCCCGAGCCGAGACCCCATGCGACGCCTTACCCCAGCCGCGACCCTTGCCACCATCGCCCTCGCCGCGCTCGCCGGCATCGTCGACGCGCTGGCGTTCCAGATTCTGGGCGGCTTCTTCGCCTCGTTCATGTCGGGCAACTCGACCCGCCTCGGCCTCGGGCTGGCGCAGGGCTGGAACGGCGCCGCCGCCACCGCCGCCGCGCTGATCCTCGCCTTCGTCTGCGGGGCGATGCTCGGCACGATCGCCGGGGCCGCCGCCACCGAACGGCTGGGCGCGCAGCGCCGCGGCGAGGCGGTGATGGGCCTCGTGACCGTCCTCCTCGCAATCGCCGCCGCGCTCACCGCCTTCGTCCCGCTCCCCCTCGCGCTGCTGCCGCTGGCGATCGCGATGGGCGCACAGAACGGCGTGGTGGCCGAGGACGGCGAGGTCCGCGTCGCGCTCACCTACATGACCGGCACCCTCGTCCGCATCGGCCAGCGCCTCGCCCGCCGCCTGCTGGGCGAAGCCGCCGCGCCGGGCCTGCGCGCCGAACTGCTGCTGTGGCTCGGCTTCGTCGCCGGGGTCACGATCGGCGCGGTCGGCTGGCACTGGCTCGGCCTCGCCATGCTGTGGGTCGCCGCCGCCATCGCCGCGCTGCTGACCATGGCGGTGGCGCGGACCGGATTGCGCTGATTCTCCCCTCCCTGACAAGGGAGGGGCCGGGGGTGGGTAGGCTTGTGGCAGGCGCTATCGTTCCCTCGCGAACCGACCCACCCCCAACCCCTCCCTGTCAGGGAGGGGAGCAACCTTTTACTCCGGCAGCAACGCCCGCACCTCGCCCACGAAGCGCACCACCGAAATCGGCTTGGTCACATAGGCATTGGCCCCGGCGGCACGCACCCGTTCCTCGTCGTCGCGCCCCGAATAGGCCGTCACCGCCATGATCGGCACGCCGCGCAACCGCGCGTCGGCCTTCAGCAGCCCGATCAGCTCCAGCCCGGTCATATGCGGCAACTGGATGTCGGTGATGATGAGATCGGGCAGGAACCCCCGCGCCTTCGCCACCGCCTCGCGCCCGTCGCGCACCGGCTCCACCACGAAGCCGTGCGCGCGCAGCAGGTCGCAGAACAGCTTCAGGTTGAGTTCGTTGTCCTCGACAACGAGTACCCTTTTTGCCACGCGCTTCGTTTCCCGCCAGAGTGCAAGGAGGCTGTCTAGGCGATGCGCGGACGAGAGACAAATCACGACGCGGCCACCACCGCCTTGGGCGCGCTCGCATGGGTGATGTCGGAGGCCCCGCGCGCCGAACGCTTCCTGTCGCTGACCGGCATCGACCCGGCCGACCTGCGCGCCCGCGCCGGCGACCCCATCTTGCTGGTCCAGCTTCTCGCCCATCTCGAAGCGTATGAGCCCGACCTGATCGCCTGCGCCGACGCGCTGGGCCTCACGCCCGCCGACCTCGTCGCCGCGCGCACCCGACTGGAGAATCCATGAAACCCCTGCTCATTACCGACTGTGACGAGGTGCTGCTGCACATGGTCCGCCATTTCGGCACCTGGCTCGGCGAAGCGCACGCCATCGATTTCCGCATGCAGGGCGGCAGCTTCGCCGATTCGATGACCCGCGCCGACGGCACCGTCCTCGCGCCCGAAGAAATGTGGGAAAAGCTCGACGGCTTCTTTCCCGCCGAAATGGGCCGGCAGACGCTGGTGCCGCACGCCCGCGAGGCGCTCGCCCGGCTGGCAGAGCAAGCAGACATCGTCGTGCTGACCAACTTGCAGGACCATTGCCGCACCCACCGCGTCGATCAGCTCGCCACCCACGGCATCGTCCACCGCGTCGAATGCAATCAGGGGGGCAAGGGACCACCGGTCGCGCGGCTCGTCGCCGAATATGGGCCGAGCGTCACCGTGTTCGTCGACGATCTGCCCGTCCACCACGAATCGGTCGCTGAGACCGCGCCCGAGGTTCACCGGCTGCACATGGTGTCCGAACCCGATCTGGCGGTCCACATCCCGCCCGCGCCGCACTCCAACGCCCGCATCGACGACTGGGTCGAGGCGGAGCGCTGGATCGCGGCACGCTTCGCCGCCGGCCTGCCCGCCACGGCTTGACTGTCACGCCCCGCCACACAAGGAACGTCCCATGGCATATGACATCCCTGCGAAACTGGCCGAACGCGGCCTCTCCCTTCCCGTCGCCGCCGCTCCGGTCGCGGCCTATGTCCCGGCGGTCGAGGCCGGCGGCCTGCTCCACCTCTCGGGCCAGTTGCCCTTCGACGACGGCGAGCTGATGACCGGCCGCGCCGGCGACGACCGCGATCTGGCCTATGCCACCCGCGCCGCCGAACGCTGCGCGCTGATGGTGCTGGCACAGGCCGAAAAGGCGCTGGGCAGCCTCGACCGGGTCGAGCGCGTCGTGAAGCTCGGCGTGTTCGTCAATTCGGCGGCGACCTTCACCGATCAGCCCAAGGTCGCGAACGGCGCGTCCGAACTGATGGTCGCGCTGTTCGGCGACGCCGGCACCCACGCGCGCAGCGCGGTCGGCGTGCCCGTCCTCCCGCTCGGCGCAGTGGTGGAGATCGACGCAATCCTCGCCGTTCGCGGTTAACCCCATCGTCCTTCCCGCGCAGGCGGGAATCCATATACGCCGTCGTCGCGACAGATTCGCTACGTCGGCGGCAATGGGTCCCCGCCTTCGCGGGGATAACCATCAGGGCGGATCGACATGCACTGCAGCATCGTCACCCCGGACTTGTTCCGGGGCCCACGGCGCAGCGATCGATGCCGCTCGATGCACTGTCGACAGCGCACGCGGCCGGGTGGACCCCGGAACAAGTCCGGGGTGACAGACAAGGCAGCATTGTCGATCAAGCGCTGTACCGGAATGGCTGAATGTCGTTTCCGCCCTGGACGAGAGCGATTCCGTCCCTCCAATGCCCGCTGTTGCCGTCACGCAACAGCGAGCGTCGTTGCATCGGCCCGCCACGCAATAATCATTGTGCGGCGCGGCGGATACCGACATATTCGCGCCATCGACGGCCAGACCGCACGGACCAGCAAGGTCCACCCCATCGCGGCGACCGTCAACGCAGGAGAATCACCCCGTAACCGCAGAAAGGGTTTACGATGCGATTCTCGACCTTCCTCCCGGCCACCATTCTGGCAGCCACCGCCGCAGTTCCCGCCATGGCGCAGGAAACCGCGCCGCCCGAACCGATCACCGTCAGCGGCAGCGCGTCGGTCGCGTCCGACTATCGCTTTCGCGGCGTGTCGCAGAGCGACAAGAACGTCGCGGTGCAGGGCGGCATCACCATCGCCCATGAAAGCGGCCTGTACATCGGCACTTGGGGTTCGAACCTCGCCGGCTGGGGCACGTTCGGCGGCGCGAACCTCGAACTCGATCTGATCGCGGGCTACAAGCACACCTTCGACACCGCGACCGTCGATGCCGGCGTCACCTGGTACACCTATCCGGGCGGCGCGGACGAAACCGACGTGGTCGAATTCTACGGCAAGCTCTCGGGCACCGCCGGCCCCGCCACGCTCACCGCCGGCGTGTTCTATGCGCCCAAGCAGACCTCGCTCGGCCTGTTCACCCGTTCGCTCACCCCGCTGATCGCGGGCGACGGCAGCCGCCAGGACAATATCTATCTCTCGGGCGATGCCGCCGCGGGCGTGCCGAACACGCCGGTGACGCTGAAGGCGCACATCGGCTATTCGGACGGCAACCCCGGCCTCGGGCCGAACGGCACTAGCCTTGCCCCCACCGGCAAATATTGGGACTGGTCGCTCGGCGCCGACTTCACCTACAAGAACCTGACGCTGGGCGTCGCCTATGTCGACACCGACATTTCGGATCGCGAAGCGCTCTATCTGACGCCGAACTTCAGCAAGACCACCAACGGCAGCCCGATCGCGGCGAGCACCGGCGTTGTCTCGCTGACCGCCGCCTTCTGATCCCTTCCCCCGGTCGCGCACCACGCACCGGGGGACGTTTCCGGCTGTCCTACACCAGTCGCCATCGGGCAGGATCGCACTATGCGTTCCTGCCCGATGTCTTTCCGTGCCAACCACACCGTCCGGCCATCAGGAACGTTCGGAACGCGCGCCCTGCCTCCGCGCGAAGCGCCCTCCACGCCCCGCCCGACAACGCACCAACGCCAAGGCGGAAACGCAACCGCGCCGCGCCCACACCCTCTCCGCGCCTCCGCGCCTCCGCGCGAACCAAACCTTCTTCTGCCCCGAACCACCGAAAAAATAAGAATCACTCGCAACAAACACGCCGCAAGTGTAAACTTTGTCAACTTTGGGGGGAATTACGGAAGGTGAAGCGCCACGCCCGCGCCACCATTCCGGCGAAGGCCGCAATCCATACACGCCGACGATGCGGCTCCTGTCCGATCGCCGACGACCGAAGCCCGCCACGGGCAAAGCCCGCGTCGTCGGACGGCGCTGCAAGCGCCGCCGGCCGGACGCGCCTAGTGCCGATCGACATTCAGCTATTCCGGAGCAGTTCGTAGTCGAAAACACCACCCTCCCTTGTCACCCCGGACTTGTTCCGGGGTCCACCTGGCCGCAAACGCTGTCGCAAGTGCTTCGAGCGGCATCGATCGCTGCACGGTGGACCCCGGAACAAGTCCGGGGTGACGGAAATGGTCTTCGCTGGCGTCACGGCCGACTGAATGTCGATCCGCCTTAGTGCGGCGTGGTGCTGCTTCGCTGCACCTTGCCCGGCGCGTCAGGCTCGAACGACTCCAACCTCGCTGAACGGCCTCGGCTCCTTCGGCGGCACCGAAGCCTCGTTCAACCGGCATTGCCAGAAGCCGACGTCGATCCACCGCCCCTGCTTGAAGCCGATCTCACGGTACACCCCCGCCCGGCGGAATCCGACCGCCTCGTGCAGCGTGATCGACGCATCGTTGGGCAGCGACAGCACGCCGATCGCCTGGGTGAAGCCCTGTGCCCGCAGCGTATCGATCAGCGCCTCGTACAACAGCCGCCCGGTGCCCTTCTGCTGCGAGGCACCGGCCAGATAGATCGAGGTTTCGACGACATAGCGATACGCCGGCCGCTCGCGGAACTTCGACGCATAGGCATAGCCCAGCACCGCATCGCCGTCCGCCGCGCCGGTGGTCGCGACCAGCCACGGGTACAGCCCGTCGCTCGCCGCCATCCGGTGGCGGATCGCCCGCGCGTCGGGCGCGTCGGTTTCGAACGACACGGTCCCGCCCAGCACATAGGGCGCATAGATCGCGGCGATCGCCGCCGCGTCGTCGCTGCGCGCGCCCCGGATCGCGATCACAGCCCCAGCCTCGCGACGATCAGGTCGAGCAGCGACCGGTCGCTCACCGAGGCATCGACTGGTCCCAAGCCCGCGCATTCGAGGCAACGTGCCTGCACCCCGACGCGGCCCGACAGCATCGCGCGGGCATCGCCCAGCGCCTGCGCCACCACCGCACGCTGGTCGCGCGCCGCCATGCCCAGCAGGTCGGTCGCCGCCTGCCCGCCATCGCCCTGATCGCGCTGCTGATCGGCATAGCTCTTGAGGATCGTCTCCCACGCACCCGGCTGCTTGTCGAGGTACACCGCCCGCGCCTTCGCCGGATCGATCTTGGCGCGCTTCGCCGCCTCGGCCACCGCATCGCCCAGCGTCCCGAACCGATCGACCAGCCCGAGCTGGCGCGCGGTCCCGCCGTCCCAGACGCGCCCCTGCCCGATCTGGTCGACGCGCGGCTGCGGCAGCTTGCGCGATTGCGCGACAAGCCCGGTGAAGCGGCGATAAATGTCCTCGACATTGCCCTGCATGATCGCGTCGAACGCCGGCGTGGTGCCGCGCGTCACGTCGGGCTGGCCGCTCAGCGGCGTGGTCGCGACGCCATCGGCGCTGACCCCGATCTTGGCGAGCGTGTTCTCGAACGTCGGGATCACCCCGAACACCCCGATCGAGCCGGTGATCGTGTTCGGCTCGGCGAAGATCACATCCCCCGGCGTCGACACCCAATATCCGCCCGATGCGGCAAGCCCGCCCATCGACACCACGACCGGCAGCCCCTTGGCCTTCGCCTGGAGGATCGCCTGCCGGATGCGCTCCGACGCCAGCACCGATCCGCCCGGAGAATCGACCCGGACGACCAGCGCCTTCAGGTTCTTGGTGGCAAGGCCGTCGAGCAGCAGCTTGGCGATGGTGTCGCCGCCCGCCGTACCGGCCTTCGCCTCACCGTCGACGATGGTGCCCGCGACGGTGATGACCCCCACCGCATCGCCCCCGGTCGGCAGCGGGTTGGCCGCCAGCCAGTTGGCGTATTTGATCGTGCGGAAGCTGCCGAGCGGCTTGTTCGCCTCGGCCCCGGCGATTGCCGCCACCCGCTGCCCGAAGGCGATGCGATCGCCCAGCTTGTCGACCAGCCCACCGCGCAGGTTCGCCTGCGCCACGTCGCCGCCCGCCGCCTGCACCGTCTCGGCCGGGCGGGTCAGGAACGCATCCAACTGCGCCTTGGGCCGCGCCTTCTGCACCGCCGAGCGCCACTGGTCGAAGATCGCGCCATACAGCGCTTGGTTGGCGGCACGCGCCGGCTCCGACTGGTCGGCGCGGGTGAACGGCTCCACCGCCGACTTGAACTGGCCGACGCGGTAGACGTGGGCGTTGACCCCCAGCTTGTCGATCAGCCCCTTGTAATAGAGCTGCGATCCGCCCGGTCCGCGAAACATCGTGCCGCCGAACGGGTTCTGCCAGATCTCGCTGGCGTTGGCGGCGATGCGATACGCGCCATCGGTATAGAGCGTGGCATAGGCCAGCACCGGCTTGCCGCCGGCGCGCACCCGCGCGACCGCGTCGCCCACTTCGGCGAGCGTCGCAGGATAGCCCCCGGCGAAGCGGTCCATGTCGAGCACCACCGCCTTGACCCGATTGTCGCCCTTCGCCGCATCCAGCGCGCGGACCACGTCGCGCAGCCGCAGCTCCTGCGCCACGCCCTGTCCCGACAGCGCGGCAAACGGATCGGCCTCGGCGGGCTGTTCGACGATCGATCCCGACAGGTCGAGCACCAGCGCCCCGTCGGTCACGCGGGTATTGGGCCGCGCCGACAGCGCGGCGAACAATCCCCCGAAGAACAGCAGCATGAGCAGCAGCACCAGCGCGTCCTTGATGCCGACCAGCAATTTCCATGCGCCACGTACCAGCTTCACGCGCGTTCCTTCCGGGGAGTTTATCGTGGATCGATAATTAGCGGCGGATGGCGGCGAGTAAAGTGGAGATGGCTTCACGGCGGGCCGGCACGGTGTTCCATCGCGGGCGCAGGAAGGATGTTCCTGCCCGCCCCGACGTTCTACATGGCGCGCCATGACCGATGCCGCCGCCCCCGCCGCTCCGCCCACGTCCCGCGCGGAACTGGCGGCGACGCTGCGGCTCGCCGCGCCGCTGGTCGGGGCGAACCTGCTGCAAATGGCGGTCTATGCGGTCGACGTGGTGTTCGTCGCCCGGTTGGGCACGGTCGAACTCGCCGCCGCGACGCTCGGCGTCTATGCCTACAGCGTCATCCTGTTCGCGCTGTCGGGCCTCGTCGGCGCGGTCGCGCCGATCATCGCCGCCGAACGCGGCGCCCGTGCCCATGCGGTGCGCGAGGTGCGGCGATCGTTCCGCATGGCGCTGTGGATCGCGGTGCTGGGCAGCGTGCCGTTCATGGTGCTGCTGGCGCATGGCGATGCGCTGCTGCTGGCCACCGGGCAGGACGCGACCGTCGCCGCGCGCGCCGATGCGTTCCTCGACATATTGCTGTGGGCATTGATCCCCGCGCTGGTCGGCACGGTGATGCGGATCACCGCCTCCGCGCTCGGCCGCCCCGGCTGGGCAATGGTCATCACCGCGCTCGGCCTTGCCGTATCGATCCTCGCCAACTGGCTGCTGGTGTTCGGCAACGCCGGCTTCCCTGCGCTTGGGCTGGAGGGATCGGCGATCGCCAGCCTCGTCACCGCCACCGCGATGATGTTCGCCTATGCGGTCGTGCTGGTCGCCGACCGGCGGCTGCGCCGCTTCCGCCTGTTCGGCCGCTGGTGGCGGATCAAGGCGGGCCGGCTGCGCGAGATCGCGGTCCTCGGCCTACCGATCGCGGCGACGATGACGTTCGAGGGCGCGCTGTTCGCCGCCGCCGGTTTCCTGATGGGCCGCATCGGCGTGACCGAAGTGGCGGCGCACGCCATCGCGCTCCAGATCGCGGCGTTTCTGTTCCAGGTGCCGTTCGGCATCGCGCAGGCGGCGACGATCCGCGTCGGCCTCGCCTATGGCGCGGGCGACCGGACATGGATCGCGCGGGCGGGCTGGTCGGCGCTGATCGTCGGCACCGGCTTCATGGGGTTCACCGCGCTGCTGCTCTGGGCGTTTCCGCGCGCCTTCCTGTCGGTGTATGTCGATGTCGACGCGCCGGCCAATGCCGCGATAATCGCGCTGGCGCTGCCCTATCTCGCCATCGCCGCGCTGTTCCAACTGGCCGATGGCGCGCAGGCGGTGGCGGCGGGCGTGCTGCGTGGGGTGCAGGATACGCGGGTGCCGATGGTGATCGCGCTGATCGGCTATTGGCTGGTCGGCTTCGCGACGTCGGTGGCGCTAGGCTTCTGGACGCCGCTCGCCGGGATCGGCGTGTGGATCGGCCTTGCCCTCGGGCTGTTCGTGGTCGCCGTGCTGCTGGTCCACCGCTGGCACCGCCGCGAGGCGCTGGGACTGGTTCGGACCGTCTGACGCGGCTGTTTGAAAACGCACGATCGCGCGTTCTGCGGTGCCGGCCCGCTTTATCTGATACAGCGCACGTACCGACCGCAAAATTGTTCCGGCGGCGGTTGACGGCGGGTGGGTGGCTCCACATATCCGGGGCGCTGGCACTCCCCCCGGGTGAGTGCCAAGACCTGTTCAACGTATAAGGGAACCGCGCATGAACTTCCGTCCGCTGCACGACCGCGTGCTCGTCCGTCGCGTCGAGGCCGAGGAAAAGACGCTCGGCGGGATCATCATCCCCGACACTGCCAAGGAAAAGCCGCAGGAAGGCGAAGTCGTCGCCGCCGGCACCGGTGCCCGCACCGAAGCAGGCACGATCACCCCGCTCGACGTCAAGGCCGGCGACCGCATCCTGTTCGGCAAGTGGTCGGGCACCGAGGTCAAGGTCAACGGCGAAGACCTGCTTATCATGAAGGAATCGGATATCCTCGGCATCGTTGGCTGAGCGGTTCTTCCTTCTTCTAAGATCAACCTAATCTGAAAGGGTAGCCACCATGGCAGCCAAGGACGTAAAATTCGGTCGCGACGCGCGTGAACGTATCCTGCGCGGCGTCGACATCCTCGCCGACGCGGTGAAGGTGACTTTGGGGCCGAAGGGCCGCAACGTCGTCATCGACAAGTCGTTCGGCGCGCCCCGCATCACCAAGGACGGTGTGTCGGTCGCCAAGGAAATCGAACTGAAGGACAAGTTCGAGAACATGGGCGCGCAGATGGTGCGCGAAGTGGCCTCGAAGACCAACGACATCGCGGGCGACGGCACCACCACCGCCACCGTGCTGGCGCAGGCGATCGTCCGCGAAGGCATGAAGTCGGTCGCGGCCGGCATGAACCCGATGGACCTGAAGCGCGGCATCGACATCGCCGTCATCAAGGTGGTCGAGGACATCAAGTCGCGCTCCAAGCCGGTGTCGGGCACCAACGAGATCGCCCAGGTCGGCATCATCTCGGCCAACGGCGACCGTGAAGTCGGCGAGAAGATCGCCGAAGCCATGGAGAAGGTCGGCAAGGAAGGCGTCATCACCGTCGAGGAAGCCAAGGGCCTCGAATTCGAGCTGGACGTCGTCGAGGGCATGCAGTTCGACCGCGGCTATCTGTCGCCGTACTTCATCACCAACCCGGAAAAGATGCAGGTCGAGCTTTCCGACCCGTACATCCTGATCCACGAGAAGAAGCTGTCGTCGCTCCAGGCGATGCTGCCGATCCTCGAAGCGGTGGTGCAGTCGGGCCGTCCGCTGCTCATCATCGCCGAGGACATCGAAGGTGAGGCACTCGCCACGCTGGTGGTCAACAAGCTGCGCGGCGGCCTGAAGGTCGCAGCGGTCAAGGCTCCGGGCTTCGGCGATCGTCGCAAGGCGATGCTGGAAGACATCGCGATCCTGACCAAGGGCGAAGTCATCAGCGAAGACCTCGGCATCAAGCTGGAGTCGGTGACGCTGGGCATGCTCGGCACCGCCAAGCGCGTGACGATCGACAAGGACAACACCATCATCGTCGATGGTGCCGGCGATGCGGACTCGATCAAGGGCCGCACCGACGCGATCCGTCAGCAGATCGAAGTCACCTCGTCGGACTATGACCGTGAGAAGCTGCAGGAGCGGCTGGCAAAGCTCGCCGGTGGCGTCGCGGTCATCAAGGTCGGCGGCGCGACCGAGGTCGAAGTCAAGGAGCGCAAGGACCGCGTCGACGATGCGCTGCACGCAACCCGCGCAGCCGTCGAAGAGGGCATCGTCCCCGGTGGCGGCACGGCGCTGCTGTACGCGACCAAGGCGCTCGAAGGCGTCACCGGCGTCAACGACGACCAGACGCGCGGCGTCGACATCGTCCGCAAGTCGCTGACCTCGCTGGTGCGTCAGATCGCGCAGAATGCCGGCCATGACGGTGCGGTCGTGTCGGGCAAGCTGCTCGACCAGACCGATACCTCGTTCGGCTTCAATGCCTCGACCGACACGTACGAGAACCTCGTCGCGGCCGGCGTGATCGACCCGACCAAGGTCGTGCGCACCGCGCTCCAGAACGCTGCCTCGGTCGCCGGCCTGCTCATCACCACCGAAGCGACCGTTTCGGAACTGCCCGACGACGGCAAGGCCTCGGCCATGCCCGCCGGCGGCGGCATGGGCGGCATGGGCGGCATGGACTTCTGATTTTGGACGGGTGCAGCAATGGCTGCACCCGACACAAAATCGGAACGGCCGGCGGGTCGGCGGCAACGCCACCGACCCGACCGACGGGCACCGGCTTCGCCGGTGCCAGATCCAGACGCAGAAAAGGCCGGGAGGGGGATACCCTTCCCGGCCTTTTCGCGTTCAACGAACTTCGTCTATCCCAGCCGAAACACCTGCTCCACGACCCCATCCGCTCTGGCTACCGTCTCGACCCACGCGAACCCGGCGTGGCGCAGCACGGCGATCGAGCGAAGGTTGCTCGCTACCACCGAAGCGGAGACCGGCCTCTCCCTAGCCATGTCGAGGAACGCCACGACGGCACGACTGGCAACGCCCTGCCCCCAGTACCGGCGCCCGATCCAATAGGCGATCTCGCGCTGCCCTTCACGAATGAAGGTGGAGACATAGCCCGCCGTGACGCCATCGACAGCGACGGTTCGGACCTCGCAGTCGTTCCGGTTGAGAATCTGCTGCCAGTGCGCATCGAACGCCGGTCGCGGCCGGGACACGAACCCTGCCATCGCCGCAGCCATTGGATCACATTGATGTTCGTAAAAGACCGGCAGATCGTCGACAGTAACGATGCGAAGCCGGACCTCGGTCGGCATGACTATTTGGCCGGCTTCCACAACTGCGTCTGGCAGAAGAACGCGATGCAGCCCTGCACCTTCAGCGACCCGTCGGCATTCTTCGACACGATCGATTTGTAGCTCTTGCCATTGCGCGGGTCGTAGATCCGCCCGCGCCAATCGCTGCCGGCATCGGCAAAGCCCGACAGGATCGGTATGCCTAGGATCGGGCGCGACCGCAGCGCGGGATCGCCGTTGTTGACGTCGGTCATCGGCGCGCCGGGCGTCGCCTTGATGATGCGGACCAGTCGCCCGCACACCTTGTCGCCGCAGCGCGCGACTTCGATCACGCCTGCGCCGTCTTCGGTCAGATAGCGACCCGCGATCGGCGTCGCGGCGACGGCCGGGGTCGCGACCGCTACCGCGGCGAACACCAGCGCGTGCCGCATCACTTGAAATTGTCCGCGTAGGCTTGCAGCTTCAGCGTACGCTCGGGCGCGGGTATGACATGATACTCGATCCCCTCGCGCCGGGCATAATCGGTAGCGGCATCGAGCGAGGGGAATTTAAGCTTCACCTGATCGCGCGTATCGCCCGATCCTGCCCAGCCGGTCAGCGGATCGGCCTGCTTTGGTTCGGCCGGCTCGAACTCGAGCATCCAGGTGTGCGTCTTGGCACGCCCCGACTGCATCGCGTTCTTGGGGATCTGGTAGATACGGGCGCTGGGCATCGACGAAACCTTCGTGCAGGACAGGATTTATCCCTGCATAGCAAAGCCGGCGCGCCATGCCAGCAGGAGTCGCGACTTGCCGCGACGCTAAATGCGTAGAGCATGGCAGGAATATCATGCCGGATCGGGCGTGGCGTTCGGCACGAACGGCCGTATGATCCGATTTCAGCCGTTTCTCTCGTCTATTGCTCTTGCGACTGGTTATCATTAAAGATTGGTTTTTCCTTGTCTCTTCAATCAAAACCGCTTATTGCCCCGCGCGTCGCGGCAGGACCGCGCGTTTGACTGCACGGAGAGAACCTTGGCTCGCAAGAAGATCGCGCTGATCGGCGCCGGCAACATCGGCGGCACGCTCGCCCATCTCGCAGCGTTGAAGAACCTTGGCGACATCGTCCTGTTCGACGTGGCTGAGGGCATTCCGCAAGGCAAGGCACTCGACCTGTCGCAGTGCGGACCCGTCGAAGGGTTCGACGCGAAGATCATCGGCAGCAACGACTATGCCGACATCGCGGGCGCGGACGTCATCATCGTCACCGCCGGTGTCGCGCGCAAGCCGGGCATGAGCCGCGACGACCTGCTCGGCATCAACCTGAAGGTCATGAAGGCCGTCGGCGAGGGCATCAAGAACAATGCCCCCGACGCTTTCGTCATCTGCATCACCAACCCGCTCGACGCGATGGTGTGGGCGCTGCGCGAATTCAGCGGGCTGCCGCACCACATGGTCGTCGGCATGGCCGGCGTGCTCGACAGCGCGCGCTTCAGCCACTTCCTGGCGGACGAGTTCGAGGTGTCGGTCAAGGACGTGACCAGCTTCGTGCTGGGTGGGCACGGCGACACGATGGTCCCGGTCATCTCCTATTCGACCGTGTCGGGCATCCCCGTTCCCGACCTCATCAAGATGGGCCGCTCGACGCAGGAGAAGATCGACGCGATCGTCAAGCGCACCCGCGGCGGCGGCGGCGAGATCGTCGCGTTGCTCAAGACCGGCTCGGCCTATTACGCGCCCGCGACCAGCGGCATCGCGATGGCCGAAGCCTATCTGTACGACCAGAAGCGCGTGCTGCCCGCCGCCGCCTATGTCGACGGCCAGTACGGCGTGAACGACCTGTATGTCGGCGTGCCGGTGGTGATCGGTGCCGGCGGCGTCGAGCAGATCGTCGAGATCGCGCTGGACGACGAAGCAAAGGCGAACCTCACCGTGTCGGTCGACGCGGTCAAGGAACTGCTGGTCGCCTGCAAGGGCATCGACGAGACGCTGGCGTAAGCAGCCTCCCCGCTCTGGCGGGGACCAGGGACAGGCGCGACGGAAGCGGAGTAATTTTCGCCTCCGTCGCGGACCACGCCGGAAGGGCGGTCTGATCCGGCACCCCTACAGCACCGATGCCGAACGATCCGTTCGCCGGGCTGAACCGAATTTTCGCTCCGGCCACGGAGCAGCAAGGGAAACGAAGATGAGCATCCTCGTCAACAAGAACACCAAGGTCATCACCCAGGGGATGACCGGCGAAACCGGCAGCTTCCATACCAAGGCGGCGCTGGAATATGGCACGCAGATGGTCGGCGGCGTGACGCCGGGCAAGGGCGGCAGCGAGCATCTCGGCCTCCCCGTCTACAACACCGTCGCCGAAGCCAAGTCGAAGACCGGTGCCGATGCGTCAGTCATCTACGTTCCGCCGCCCTTCGCCGCCGATTCGATCCTCGAGGCGATCGATGCCGAAATCCCGCTGATCGTCGCGATCACCGAAGGCATTCCGGTGCTCGACATGGTCCGCGTCAAGCGCGCGCTGTCGGGCAGCAAGTCGCGCCTCATCGGCCCGAACTGCCCCGGCGTGCTGACGCCGGGCGAATGCAAGATCGGCATCATGCCCGGCAGCATCTTCAAGCAGGGTAGCGTCGGTGTCGTCTCGCGCTCCGGCACGCTCACCTATGAAGCGGTGTTCCAGACCTCGAACGCCGGCCTCGGCCAGACCACGGCGGTCGGCATCGGCGGCGATCCGGTCAACGGCACCAACTTCATCGACGTGCTGGAGCTGTTCCTCGCCGACGAGGCCACCCAGTCGATCATCATGATCGGCGAGATCGGCGGCGATGCCGAGGAACAGGCCGCACAGTTCCTGATCGACGAGGCCAAGCGCGGCCGCAGCAAGCCGATGGCCGGCTTCATCGCGGGCCGCACCGCGCCTCCGGGGCGTCGCATGGGTCATGCCGGCGCGATCGTGTCGGGCGGCAAGGGCGATGCGGAAAGCAAGATCGCGGCGATGGAAGCGGCCGGCATCAAGGTCGCGGCATCGCCCAGCGAGCTGGGTTCGACGCTGCTCGAAGTGCTGAACGGTTGAACTGACACGCCCCGCGCCACGACGCGCGCGGGGCACCGCCCGGTTCGACCGGGCAACAGCGGACGGGAAACGACCATGGGCTACGAAGGCCAGGATTTCGACATCGCCGCCGGCGTCAGCCCGGCATTCGTGGAAACGCTCTATGGTCGCTACCGCGAGGACCCCTCGTCGGTCGATGCTGGCTGGCGTCAGTGGTTCGACGGGCTGGAGGGCGCGACGCAGCACCCGAGCTGGCAGAGCAAGCGCTGGCCGCTGACCGACACCGACCAGCTCACCGCCGCGCTCGACCCGACGCAGATGGAACCGGCCCCCAAGCCGGCCAAGGGCGGCGGCAAGCCGGCTCCGGCGGCGGCTCCGCCCGCGCCCAAGGTCGATGTGGCCAAGGCCGCCGGCGACGCGATCCGCGCGCAGCTCCTGATCCGCACCTACCGGGTGCGCGGGCATCTTGCCGCCAATCTCGATCCGCTGGGCCTCGCCCGCCGCGATCTGCCCGAGGATCTGCGCACCGAATATCACGGCTTTTCGGATGCCGAGATCGACACGCCGGTGTATCTCGGCGGCACGCTGGGGCTGGAATGGGCCACGGTGCGCGAGATCGTCGACATCCTGCGCGCCAATTACTGCGGCAACGTCGGCCTCGAGTATATGCACATCGCGGACGTGGAGGAGCGCAAGTTCCTGCAGGACCGGATGGAGGGCCGCGACAAGGCGATCCAGTTCACCGCCGACGGCAAGAAGGCGATTCTCAGCAAGGTCATTGAGGCCGAGCAGTGGGAGAAGTTCCTCGGCCGCAAATACGTCGGCACGAAGCGCTTCGGCCTCGACGGCGGTGAATCGATGATCCCCGCGCTCGAAGCGGTCATCAAATACGGCGGCCAGATGGGCGTGCGCGAGATCGTGTACGGCATGGCGCACCGTGGTCGCCTGAACGTGCTGACCAACGTGATGGCCAAGCCGTTCCGCGTGCTGTTCCACGAATTCGCCGGCGGCAGCGCCAACCCGGACGACATCGGCGGGTCGGGCGACGTGAAATATCACCTCGGCACCTCGACCGACCGCACCTTCGACGACGTGTCGGTGCATATGTCGCTGGTCGCCAACCCCAGCCATCTCGAAGCGGTCAACCCGGTCGTGCTCGGCAAGGTCCGCGCGCAGCAAACCTTCCGCAGCGACCTCGAAACGCATGAGCAGGTGCTGCCCGTCCTGATCCACGGCGACGCCGCGTTCGCGGGTCAGGGGATCGTGTGGGAATGCCTCGGCTTCTCCGGCATCCGTGGCTACAACACCGGTGGCTGCGTCCACTTCATCATCAACAATCAGGTCGGTTTCACCACCAGTCCGCAGTTCGCGCGCAGCTCGCCCTATCCGTCGGACGTGGCGAAGGGCGTGCAGGCACCGATCTTCCATGTAAACGGCGACGATCCCGAAGCCGTGACCTTCGCGACCAAGATGGCGATCGAGTTCCGCCAGAAGTTCCACCGCGACGTGGTGGTCGACATGTGGTGCTATCGCCGCTTCGGCCATAACGAAGGCGACGAGCCGTCGTTCACCCAGCCGCTGATGTACGCCAAGATCAAGGGCCATCCGGGCGTCAGCGACATCTACGGCAAGCGATTGCAGGACGAAGGCGTGATCGACGCCGGGTTCGTCAGCGCCAAGACCGGCGAGTTCACCCAGCATCTCGAAAGCGAGTTCGACGCGGCCAAGAGCTACAAGCCGAACCGTGCCGACTGGTTCGCCGGGCGCTGGTCGGGGCTGCACGCGCCGATGGACGCCGAGGGCGCGCGCCGCTCGGTCGAAACCGGCATCAGCCCGAAGTTGTTCGAATCGCTCGGCCGCACGCTGACCAGCGTTCCGGACGACCTTCAGGTCCACAAGACGCTCACCCGCGTGCTCGACGCCAAGCGGGCGATGTTCACCAGCGGCGAGGGCTTCGACTGGGCGACCGGTGAAGCGCTGGCGTTCGGATCGCTGCTGTCGGAAGGGTTCGGTGTCCGCCTGTCGGGGCAGGATTCGGGTCGCGGCACCTTCTCGCAGCGGCATGCGGTGTGGGTCGACCAGACCGACGAGCACAAGTTCGTGCCGCTCAAGACCATTGAGCATGGCAGCTTCGAGGTGCTGGACAGCCCGCTCAGCGAATATGGCGTGCTCGGTTTCGAATACGGCTATGCGCTGGCCGACCCCAAGGCGCTGGTGATCTGGGAAGCGCAGTTCGGCGATTTCGCCAACGGTGCGCAGATCATGATCGATCAGTTCATCGCGGCGGGCGAAGCGAAGTGGCTGCGCGCCAACGGCCTCGTCATGATGCTGCCGCACGGCTACGAAGGTCAGGGGCCGGAGCATAGCTCGGCACGGCTGGAGCGGTTCCTGCAACTGTGCGCGGGCGACAATATGCAGGTGGCCAACGTCACCTCGCCGGCGAACCTGTTCCACCTGCTGCGCCGGCAGATGCACCGCAACTTCCGCAAACCGCTGGTCATCATGACGCCCAAGTCGCTGCTGCGGCACAAGATGGCGACGTCGAGCGCTGCCGAGTTCCTCGGCGACAGCCATTTCAAGCGGCTGCTGTCCGACCCATCGGCCCCGGCCGATCAGGACACGACGCGGCTGGTGCTGTGTTCGGGCAAGGTCGCGTTCGACCTGATCGAGGCACGCGACGCGGCGGGCGACACCGCCACGCAGATCGTGCGCGTGGAACAGATTTATCCGTTCCCGACCGATGCGCTGGTCGAGCGGCTGAAGCGCCTGCCTAACCTGACCGACGTGGTCTGGGCGCAGGAGGAGCCGAAAAATAACGGTTCGTGGTTCCTCGTCGAACCGGCGATCGAGGAAGCGCTGGCCGAGGCGAACGCGCCGGTGGCGCGTGCCCGCTATGCCGGTCGCACGGCGGCGGCATCGCCCGCCACCGGGCTGATGAAGCGCCACCAGGCCGAACAGGGCGCGCTGGTCGCCGATGCGCTCGGCCACAATGTCCGCGACGAAATCCGCCGTACCCGTCAGGCCGAGGGCGAACGCGCCACCGGCAAGGCCGCATCCTAACCGTGTTATTACCCCCGACACGGGGGAGATGAGGAAAATCCGATGGCAACCGAAGTTCTGGTCCCCACGCTGGGCGAATCGATCACCGAAGCGACGCTGGGCGAATGGTTGAAGCAGCCGGGCGAAGCGGTCGCGGCCGACGAGCCGATCGCCAGCCTCGAAACCGACAAGGTGTCGGTCGAAGTGCCCGCGCCGGTCGCGGGCGTGATGGGCGCGCATGCGGTGCAGCCGGGCGACACCGTGTCGGTCGGCGCGATGATCGCCACGATCGACGCCGGTGGCGCCGGTAGCGCACCCGCGCCCAAGGCGGATGCGCCGAAGCAGGAAGCGGCCCCCGCTCCTGCCGCTCCGGCGCAGCAGGCACCGGCAGCGGCCGATGCCAATGTCGATGCCGCCGCACTGTCGCCGTCGGTCCGCCGCGCGATTCTCGAACACGGCGTCGATCCGGCCAAGGTCAAGGGCACCGGTCGCGACGGTCGCATCACCAAGGAAGACGTGGTCGCCGCCGCCGGTGACAAGTCGGCCGCCGCCGCCCCGGCGGCCGCTCCGGCCGCGGCGGCCCCCGCCGCCAGCGCCGCACCGGCGCGCAAGGAAGAGCGCGTCAAGATGACGCGCCTGCGCCAGACGATCGCCCGCCGCCTCAAGGAAGCGCAGGATACCGCCGCGCTGCTCACCACCTTCAACGACGTCGACATGACCGCGGTGATCGAGGCGCGCGCGAAGTACAAGGACCTGTTCGAGAAGAAGCACGGCGTGCGGCTCGGCTTCATGGGCTTCTTCGTGAAGGCCGCGACGATGGCGCTGAAGGACATTCCGTCGGTCAACGCCAGCATCGAGGGCGACGAGATCGTCTATCGCGACTATGCCGACATCTCGGTCGCCGTGTCGGCGCCGGGCGGCCTTGTCGTCCCCGTCATCCGCGATGCCGACAAGCTGTCGGTCGCGGGCGTCGAGAAGACGATCGGCGACTTCGGCAAGCGCGCCAAGGACGGCACGCTCAAGATGGACGAGATGAAGGGCGGCACCTTCACCATCTCGAACGGCGGCGTGTTCGGCTCGCTGATGTCGACCCCGATCATCAATCCGCCGCAGTCGGCGGTGCTGGGCCTCCACCGCATCGAGGAACGCCCGGTCGTCCGTGACGGTCAGGTCGTGGTGCGCCCGATGATGTATCTGGCACTCAGCTACGACCACCGCCTGATCGATGGTCGTGAGGCGGTGACGTTCCTCGTCGCGCTCAAGAACGCGATCGAGGATCCGACGCGCCTGCTGATCGACCTGTAAGAAGGATCGGGCACCGATGGGCATGGTGATCTATCTGCGGCGGGCCGGCGATGCCGACCTCGACCGGTTGGTCGCCGACCCGTCGGTGTTCGAGACGTTCGTGTTCGACGAGGGGGTCGAGAACCTCGACCTCGTCGATTTCGACATGGGCTGGCATGCACTGCATTACCTGCTGACCGGATCGGCCGACGATGTCGGCCATCCGCTCGGGATCATCATCGCCGCCTTGCCCGAACTGGGCGCGGACGAGAATGGCGAGGGCGGGATCGGGTTGATCGCGCCCGAGCGGATGAAGGCGTTCGCCGATGCGCTCGACGCCCAGGACGATGCGACGATCGCCCGCCGGTTCGACCAAAAGGCGATGATGAAAGCCGATGTGTATCTCGCCGACACGTTCGTCGGCGGCGATGCGATCGACTATATACTGCAAGGGCTTCCGGCCCTTCGCCAATTCGCGGCACACTGCCGCCGTACCGGCGACGGCGCGATCCGCGTGATCGCCCACAACGACTAGGACGGGATAGAGACCAATGGCTGACTACGACTTCGACGTCCTCGTGATCGGTGCCGGACCCGGCGGCTATGTCGCGGCGATCCGCGCGGCGCAACTGGGCCTCAAGGTGGCGTGCGCCGAGGGCCGCGCGACGCTGGGCGGGACCTGCCTCAACGTCGGGTGCATCCCGTCGAAGGCGCTGCTCCACGCCTCCGAGCTGTACGAGGAAGCGACCGGCGGGCATCTCGCCAAGTTCGGCGTCAACATCGCCGGCGCGACGCTCGACCTCGATCAGATGCACGCTGAAAAGGCCAAGGCGGTCGGCGAGCTGACCGGCGGCATCGAATATCTGTTCAAGAAGAACAAGGTCGAATGGCTGAAAGGCTATGCCGCGTTCGAGAACGACAACACGGTCAGGGTCGGCGACCGCACCGTCACCGCGCGCGACATCGTGATCGCCACCGGATCGTCGGTGATGCCGCTGCCGGGCGTCGAGGTGGACAATGACGCGGCGATCATCGTCGATTCGACCGGCGCGCTGGCGCTGCCCAAGGTGCCCGAGCATCTGGTGGTGATCGGCGGCGGCGTGATCGGCCTCGAGCTCGGCAGCGTGTGGCGTCGCCTCGGCGCCAAGGTCACGGTGGTCGAATATGCCGACCAGATCCTGCCCGGCTTCGACGGCGAGGTCCGCAAGGAATCGGCCAAGCTGTTCAAGAAGCAGGGCTTCGACCTCAAGACCTCGACCAAGGTCACGGCCGCGTCGGTCGATGGCGGCACCGCGACGCTGACCGTCGAACCCGCCGCCGGCGGCGAGGCGACGACGATCAGCGCGGACGCGGTGCTGGTGTCGATCGGCCGCCGTGCGAACATTGAGGGCCTCGCGCTCGACAAGGCGGGCCTGAGCGTCAACCAGCGCGGGCAGGTGGACATCGACGAGGAGTTCCGCACCAAGGTCGACGGCATCTGGGCGATCGGTGACGTGGTGCATGGTCCGATGCTGGCGCACAAGGCCGAGGACGAGGGCGTCGCCGTCGCCGAGTTCATCGCCGGGCAGACCGGCATCGTGAACCATGACGTGATTCCGAGCGTGGTCTACACCATGCCCGAGATCGCCGGCGTCGGGCTGACCGAGGAAGCGGCCAAGGACAAGGGCGAGATTAAGGTCGGCAAATTCCCCTTCGCCGCCAACAGCCGCGCCAAGACCAATCGCGACACCGATGGCTTCGTGAAGGTCATCGCCGATGCCAAGACCGACCGCGTCATCGGCGTATGGATCGTCTCGTCGCTGGCCGGCACGATGATCGCGCAGGCGGCGCAGGCGATGGAATTCGGTGCGACCAGCGAGGACATCGCCTACACCTGTCACGCGCACCCGACGCATGCCGAGGCGCTCAAGGAAGCGGCGATGGCGGTGCGGGGCAAGGCGATTCACATCTGATCGGTCGCGTACGGACACGGCTTCATGGAGGCGGGACACGGCAGCGTGTCCCGCCCCTTTTGCGTTGGTGGCTGGCCGTCACACCCCGACGATGGCATGCTCGGCCCTGACAGGGATAGGAGAGCAGGATGCGGGTCGGCCTTGGTTGTCTGATCGCGTTATCGGCTATCGGTAGCGGCTGCGCGGCCGGATCGTCGCCATCCAGCATCGGAACGGCAATCTATGTTCCGCCGGTGCGGCTGGGAGGAACGGGCAGCGTCATGTTCCTGCCGGCTCCGCAGCCGGCCATCGCGAGTGCCGACGAAGCGATCATCCGCGCGGCGTTGAAGCATGTTGCCGCTCCCGGCCAATGCGTCACGCCGATGCTTGCTCTTCCTCCGTTCGGTGAGCTGGGCGATATGGCGCGACAGGCGGCCGCACCGATCGCCCGGATACCGGCCGCAGCCGATCCGGTCCGGTCACGATCAGGATCGTGGTACGATATGGCGGGCAGACCCATCGATCCGCGGACGGCGGCGCGGATCGATCATGGAATCGCCATGATCGTTGCGGCGATACCGGGCGAGAGCGCCAGCACCCCGCTTCTCATCCTGCCGGCGTGGCTGGGACATGGTCAGTCGATCGGCAACGACACCTGCGATCAGATCCGGCTGTCACGGCCAGCCCGGTACGGAACGCTTGCGTTCGTCTCTGTCGACCTTCGCCGGGATCGCCGCGACAGTCAGGGAGGGTTGCTGGCGTTCGACGGCACTGGCGGACGATGGCGTGTCATCGCGCAACAAACCCTCTGGATCAACTGACACGAAACGACCCGCACCGCGCGAGCGGTACGGGCCGTTGCCGACAGTCGTGTCGCTCGCGCCTCAGGCGGCGGGCGGCACGACCTCTTCCTTCACGCGGGTGATCCGGCGGCGGCGGGGCCGTTCGGCACCGTCATCAGGCGTCGAGAGTGCTGGCGGCAGGCGATCCGCGTCGATCGATGGCGCGGCTTCGGCCGGAACCGCGTCGAGCGGGGCGGCTTCGGCACGCACGCGCGGGGTGCGGCGACGGACCGGCTTGGCCTCGTCCGGTTGGGTGGCGACGACGGGTTCGGGTACGACGTTTTCCTGCGTGCCGACCTCGCCCTCTACCGCGCGGACTTCACCCGCACCGGGGATGCTGCGCGGCGTATCGCGGCGGATGCGTTCGCGCTGCGGACGCTCCTCACGGGCCGGGCGATCGTCGCGTGCGGCACGCTCTTCGCGCGGCGCACGGTCTTCGCGAGGTGCGCGATCGTCGCGCTGGACGCGCGGCTGGCGCTCTTCGCGCTGGCCGCGATCGTCGCGGTTGCCACGGTCATCGCGCTGGCCCCGTTCCTCACGATTGCCGCGATCGTCACGCTGGCCGCGTTCTTCGCGATTGCCGCGATCGTCGCGCTGGCGATCGTCGCGGCTGCTGCGTTCCTGCTGGCCGCCGTCGGCGTTATCGCCGTCGAACTCGAAATCATCGTCCTCGCCGCCGTCGAAGTCGTCGCGCACGCGGCGCTGTTCCTCGACCCGCGACCGGCCCGCTTCGAGCACGCGGAAATAGTGATCGGCGAACTGGAGATAATATTCGGTGTTCACCCGGTCGCCGGCGCGTTGCGCATCGGCGGCAAGGTTCTTGTATTTCTCGAGCAGTTGCGCGGCATTGCCACGCGCGCGATTGTCGATACGATTGCCGGTTTCACGCGAATTGCCGCCGCCGCTTCCCGGCTGGCGCTGGCCACCGCGACCGCGACGGCGGCCGGCCTGACGATTGTTCATCAAGGGTTGGTTGTCCTGTCCTTACCTGTCCGTCGATCTCGCGATCCCGGGTGCGAGCAAATCCGCGAGGCGATGCGCAAAGGCACCGTCCGCCTGCCATGGCCGCGGGACGGCGGCGCACATGACGATGGAAGGAGCCCTGCCCGCTATCAACGACGTGGTCGATGGTGCCTGCCCCGCCACCGGTCTTAGCGGGTGCAACCGGCTTCTCCAAGCGGAAAGATGGGGCGCGCCGCCGTTCGGTTCAACCGGCAAGGATGCAGCGCGGCCGGCCGCCCAGATCGCGGACCAGCGTCGCCGACAGCCCGGCGGCGCGGACCAGCGTGGCGACCGCCTCGCCTTGGGTATGGCCGATCTCGATCGCAGCGATGCCCCCTTTGTCTAAAAGGCGGGGAAGATCGGGCACGATGCGCCGGTAGTCGTCGAGCCCGTCGTGACCGGCGAACAGCGCTTCGCCCGGTTCGTGACCGACGACCTCGTGCGGGAGCGATTCGCCAGTGCCGATATAGGGCGGGTTGGCGAGGATCAGGTCGTAGAGACCGTCGATGCCGGCGGTCCAGTCGCCCTGCCGCCATTGCGCCCGATCGGCCATGCCCAGCGCCGCCCCGTTGCGTCGGGCATAGTCGAGCGCGGCCGGCGAGGCATCGACGCCGAGGCCGGTGGCGCCGGGCCATTCGGCGAGCGCCGCCAGCAGCAGCGTGCCGGGACCGGTGCCTAGGTCGAGGATGCGTTGCGGTGTGCGGGTGGCGAAGTGGCCGAGCGCGGCGTCGATCAGCGTCTCGCTGTCGGCGCGGGGGACCAGCACGCCGGGGCCGACCATCAGCTCGATCGTCCAGAACGCGCGGCTGCCGGTGATATAGGCGACCGGTTCATGGGTCAGGCGGCGATCGACCAAGTCCTCGAACCCCTCGGGAATGGGGTCGTCCAGCCTCGTCAGCAGCATCGCCTCGCGCGTGCAGCCGAGCGCGTGGGCGGCGAGGAGTTCAGCGTCGAGACGGGGGGAGTCAGAGACTTCGGCGATGCGCGCCGTCGCTTGGGTCAGCGCCTGGCGGAGCGTGGTCATGGAATCACGCGAAGGCGCGAAGGCGCAAAGAAGAAAGAGATTGTTCGCGCAGAGGCGCAGAGGCGCGGAGGGGTTGCGCGTCGGGTGACGTTCCGCGCCGTCAGGTGCCGTCTCTTCTGGTCAACCCGGGGGTAGAGACGGATCGCTGCGCGATCGGCGGGCACACCCCCTCCGCGCCTCTGCGCCTCGGCGCGAATACCCTTCTTCTTCGCGGCCTTCGCGCCTTCGCGCGATTCCAAATCACCCATCCAGCGTCGCCAGCCGCTCCGCCTCGTCCTGCGCGATCAGTGCGCCGAGCAATTCCTCCATCTCGCCTTCCAGAATTTCGGGCAAACGGTGGAGCGTCAGGTTGATGCGGTGGTCGGTCACGCGCCCCTGCGGGAAATTATAGGTGCGGATGCGCTCCGACCGGTCGCCCGATCCGACCATCGAGCGGCGCGTGCCGGCGCGCTCGTCGGCCAGCCGCGCGCGTTCGGCTTCGTAGAGGCGGGTGCGCAGGACTTTCAGCGCCTTGGCCTTGTTCTTGTGCTGCGATTTTTCGTCCTGCTGGATCACGACGAGGCCGGTGGGCAGATGGGTGATGCGCACCGCCGAATCGGTGGTGTTGACCGACTGGCCGCCCGGCCCCGACGAGCGATAGACGTCGATGCGCAGGTCGCGCGCCTCGTCGATCTGGACGTCGACTTCCTCGGCTTCGGGGAGCACCGCGACGGTCGCGGCGCTGGTGTGGATGCGGCCGCCGCTTTCGGTCGCGGGCACGCGCTGGACACGGTGGACGCCGCTTTCGAACTTCAGGCGCGCGAACACGCCCGCGCCGGTGACACTGGCGACGACTTCCTTATAGCCGCCCGCGTCGGATACCGAGGCCGAGATCAGCTCGATCCGCCAGCCGCGATTGTCGGCATAACGCTGGTACATGCGGAACAGGTCGCCGGCGAACAGCGCGGCTTCGTCGCCACCAGTACCGGCGCGGATTTCGAGCATCGCCGCGCGTTCGTCGGCCGCGTCGCGCGGCAGCAGCGCCAGCGCCAGCGCACGTTCGGCCGATTCGAGCTGCCCGCGATTGGCGTGCAGCTCCTCGATCGCCATCGCGCGCATGTCGTCGTCGGCGTCCTGCGTCATGTGCGTCAGGCTATCGCTCTCGGCGCGCAGCCGGCGGACCTCGCCCGCCGCCTGTGCGACGGGTTCGAGTTCGGCATATTCCTTCGACACCGCGACGAAACGGTCGCCGGGCAGGTCGCCGGTCGCCATCTGCGCGGCGAGTTCGTCACGGCGCGCCTCGATCTGGGCGATGCGTTCGGGGGCGATGGTCATTAACGAATTCGTTCCAGAGAGATCACACGTTCGCCGTATGGCTCAGACAAGCTGAACCGTTTGCGCAGCGCTCGCTTCGTCCGCAGCCGGATCGGTCGCGCTCCCGCTTCCATGTCGGTGATGCGAACAGCTCCGATGGTGCTTCCCGTGAAATCGGCAGCCACTGTCAACACGCGACCTGTTCCACGCTTCCTTGCTCGTTCGAACTGCTTTTTCTGGCTACCCGAGAAATACATTTCACAAGTGATACCGTTGCTCCGAAGCAGACCCATGACTTCAAGCGCAAGATTCCCTGAATGTTCGCCGTCAGCGATAACCGTCAGTTCAGGCCCTGAGACGGCAGGCTCCTCCAGCAACATCGCCAGTCGCTCGATCCCCGCCGCCCAGCCCACGCCGGGCGTCGCAGGACCACCGAGCGATTCGATCAGCCCATCATAGCGTCCGCCCGCCAGCACGGTCCCCTGCGCGCCCAGCCGGTCGGTCACGAATTCGAACGCGGTGTGGCGGTAATAGTCGAGGCCGCGCACCAGCCGGTCGTTGCGGGTCCACTGCACCCCCGCCGCGTCGAGCCCGCCGGTGACGGCGGCGAAGAAGTCCGCTGCCTCCGCCGTCAGGAACGAATCGATCCCCGGCGCCGAATCGGCGATCGGCCGGTCGCGCGGGTCCTTCGAATCGAGGATGCGCATCGGATTCTTGTCGAGGCGTTTCAGGCTGTCTTCGGACAGGTCGGCGCGGTGCCCCTCGAAATGCTCGACCAGTGCGGCGCGCCATGCGTCGCGCGTCTCGGCATCGCCCAGCGTGTTGAGCTGCAACGTCACGCCATCGGCGATACCCAGTTCCTTGAGCAACTGGTCGGCCATCGCCAGCAGCTCGACATCGGCCATCGGCTCGGCCGCGCCGATCACCTCGGCGTCGATCTGGTGGAACTGGCGATAGCGGCCCTTTTGCGGGCGTTCGTAGCGGAACACGGGGCCGTGCGTCGCGAGCTTCAACGGCGCATATTGCTGCCAGCCTTCGGTCAGATAGGCGCGGGCGATGCCGGCGGTGAATTCGGGGCGCAGCGTCAGCGAATCGCCGCCACGATCCTCGAACGAATACATCTCCTTCGACACGACGTCGGTCGTCTCGCCCAGCGAGCGGGCGAAGACGGCGGTCGATTCGAACACCGGCACCTCGACCCGCGCAAAGCAATAGAGGCGGCGCACGCGCTCGAAGGTTTGGGCGACATGGGTGAAGCGCCGCTCGAAATCGCCGAAAATGTCCTGGGTGCCCCGGACGGGGCGCGGGGTGGTGATCTTTGCCATTATGTCGCGCGATTTATGGTGTCCGCCGCGCGAACGCCAGTGTTTCCACGCGGCGCTGCGCGCGACCGGTTGACCCCGGCGATATGGGTGTGGCAGGGGCAGGTTTCGCGCGGGCGGGTATAGTACAATGGTAGTACAGCAGCCTTCCAAGCTGAATACACGGGTTCGATTCCCGTTACCCGCTCCAGCGCCCTCCCCTATCGTGGTCCGAACAGGATCACCGCGCAGCCGGTGAGGCACAGCCCCGCGCCGATCCCATCGAACCGGTCGGGCACCAGCCCCTCGACCCACCAGCCCCACAGCACCGCGCCGAGCACATAGACGCCGCCATAGGCCGCATAGGCGCGCCCCGCCCCGCCGGTGTCGCTCTGCGCCAGCACCCATGCGAAGCCGGCGAGCGCCGCCATGCCGGGTAGCAGCCACCAGACCGACCGGTCGAGCCGCCACCAGCTCCAGAAAGCGAAGCAGCCGCCGATTTCGAGCAGCGCGGCGATGACAAAGAGAATGGGGGTCGGGATCGTCTTGCTTCCCGCGAAGCACCGCCGCGCTAAATGCGCGGGCGGTGGTGGACAGGGCTGGATTCGAACCAGCGTACGGGAAACCCGGGCAGATTTACAGTCTGCTGCCTTTAACCACTCGGCCACCTGTCCAGCCGCCACCTGAACGGGCCAGCCGTTCAAGCGAGCGCGCCCATTGCCGTCCCGGCGCGGCGCTGTCAACGGCTTGCGCCATATTCATGGGCAACTTAGCGTCGCGACCATCCATTTTTCATGAGGGAACCCCGAGTTTGCGCCCCATCCTGCTCGCAACCTGCCTGATCGCCGCCCCCCTCGCCGCCCAAAGCGTCGACCGCGATGCCGTGAACCGCATCCTCGACGAAGGCACCACCCGGACTCAGGTGATGCCGATCGCCGAGCACCTGACCGATCGCATCGGCCCGCGCCTGCCCAATTCGCCGCAGATGCGCGAGGCGGAGCGCTGGACGCAGGCTAAGTTCCGCGAATGGGGCCTGACCACCACCGCCGAGGGATTCGAGTTCGGGCGCGGCTGGACGATCGAGCGGTCGAGCGTGCGGATGGTTACGCCGCGCGTGATCGCGCTGACCGCGATCCCGATCGCGTGGACGCCGGGCACCGACGGCCCGGTGGCGGCACCGGTGATCGTCGCGCCGATCGCCGAGGAAAAGGACTTCGCCGACTGGCGCGGCAAGTTGCGCGGCAAGGTGGTGATGGTGTCGCGGCCGGGCACCGGGTCGGAACCGACCGAGCCCGCCTTCCGCCGCCTGACCGGCGAGGATCTGGCCAAGGCCGATAGCTGGCGCGAGCCGGAATATGATCCGGCCGACACCGACCGGCGCGCCAAACGGCTCGACTTCGCGCAGAAGCTCGATGCGTTTCTGAAGGCCGAAGGGGCGGTGGCGATGGCAACCATGTCGTCGCGCGACGGCAAGCTGCTGCATGGCTCGGGCTATCTCTTCACCCGCGCGGTCGCCCCCGCCGTGCCGGCGGTCGAGATCGCGGCGGAGGATTACCGCCGGCTCGCGCGCCTTGCGGTCAGCGGCCCCGCGCCGACGATCGAGATCGACAGCAAGGTCCGCTTCGACGACAGCGATCCCACCGCCTACAACATCATCGCCGATCTGCCGGGTAGCGACGCACAGGCCGGGTACGTCATGGCCGGCGCGCATTTCGATAGCTGGGTCGCGGGCGACGGCGCGGTCGACAATGCGGCGGGCACCGCCGTGGTGATGGAGGCGGCGCGTATCCTCTCGGCCCTGAAGGTCCGGCCGAAGCGCACGATCCGCTTCGCGCTGTGGAATGCCGAGGAGCAGGGTCTGCTCGGCAGCCTTGCTTATGTCGAGCGGCATATCGCCACGCGGCCCGAACCGGCGGGCGGCCGGGACGGCGGCCTCGCGCGCTTCTACGGCTGGACCAGCCGCTTCCCGATCACGAAGAAGCCCGGCTATGACGCGATGACCGCCTACTTCAATATCGACAACGGCTCCGGCAAGATTCGCGGGATCAACGCCGAGAACAATGTCGCCGCCGTGCCGAGCTTACGAGATTGGCTCAGCCCGTTCGCGTCGATGGGGGCGACGACCGTCGCCAACCGCCGCACCGGCTCCACCGATCATTATTTCTTCCAGTCGGTCGGCCTGCAGGGGTATCAGTTCATTCAGGACCCGCTCGACTATGGCAGCCGCTTGCACCATACGAGCATCGATACCTTCGATCACATCAAGGGGCCGGACATGCGGCAGAACGCGATCATCCTCGCGTCGCTGCTGCTAAGCGCCGCCAATGCCGAGCGGCCGCTGCCGCGCCCGCCGCTCCCCACCCAACCGGTCGCCACCGACCCTTACGCAATTCCTGAGAAAGACTGACATGGCCCGCAAAGGACACCGCCCGAGCAAGGCATCGCCGCAACGCCCGCGTTTCTGGGGCCGCCACGCCGCCTTCGCCGCGCTGGACAATCCCGAACGCACCATCCGCAAGATCTGGTGTACGCACGAGATGGGCGCGAGCCTGGTGCTGCCCGAGGGCGTGCCGGTGGTCTATGCCGAGGTCGCCGATCTGGCGCGGCTCGTCCCCGCCGATGCGCCGCATCAGGGCATCGTGGTCGAGGCCGATCCGCTGGAGGACATCTGGCTCGCCGACCTGATCGAACAGGGGCGCGACGACGACCGGCCGATCCTGTTGCTCGATCAGGTGACGGACCCGCACAATGTCGGCGCGATCCTGCGGTCGGCCGCCGCGTTCGACTGCCTCGGCATCGTTACGCAGGACCGGCATGCCCCGCCCGAATCGGGGACGGTCGCCCGCTCCGCGTCGGGCGCGCTGGAGAGCGTGCCATGGGTGCGGGTGGTGAACCTGTCGCGCGCGCTGGTCGAACTGGGCGAGGCGGGATATTGGCGCGTCGGGCTGACCGGCCATACCGAGACGCTGCTGAGCGACGCGCTGGGGCCGAAGCGCATCGCGCTGGTCGTCGGGGCCGAGGGCGAGGGGATGCGGCAGAATACCGAGGCACACTGCGACATCCTCGCCAAGCTGCCGATCTCGGACCGGGTCGAGAGCCTGAACGTGTCGAACGCGGCGGCGATCGCGTTGTATGCGGTGGCGACGCACGGGGGGTGATCGCGCGGCAGGCCTGACAGATACGTCATCCCAGCGAAGGCTGGGATCTCTTGCAGATGAGACGCGACAAGCGCCGCTTGAGGCCCCAGCCTGCGCTGGGGCGACGTTTGGGGCGTCAGTCCTCCGGGGCGATTTGAACTTTCAGCCCGTCGAGCGCATCCTCGAACGGAATCTGGCAGGCCAATCGCGAGGTCGCGGCCCGGTCGTCGACCGAATCGAGCAGATCGTCCTCGTCGCGGGTCATCGGCGGCAGGCGGTCGAGGAACGCCGGGTCGACATGGACGTGGCAGGTGGCGCACGAACAGCACCCGCCGCAGATCGCCAGCATCTCGTCGAAGCCGTGGTCCTTGATGACTTCCATCACCGACAGGCCAGCCTCTCCGTCCACGGTTCGTTCTTCCCCTGCGCGGGTGACGACGGTAAGCCTCGGCATCGTTTCATCTCCTGATCGCACGCCCCATGCCGGGCGCTCCGATCGATTGCAAGGAAGCCGCCATGGGCCTTTCCGCCGAACAGTTGCGGACCTCGCTGGATGCCATGGCCGCGATCGAGCCGGCGTTCGCAAAGGCGCTGGCCTATGCCGGCTATCCCGAGCCGCGCATCCGCGAGCGGGGCTATGCGACGCTGCTGCGCACGATCGTCGGCCAGCAGGTCAGCTACAAGGCGGCCGATTCGGTGTGGGCGAAGCTTTCGGCGATGCTGGGCGACCCGACCGATCCGGCGCGAATCGTCGCGGCGAGCGACGAGGACCTGCGCGCCGCCGGGCTGTCGCGGCAAAAGGCGGGCTATGCCCGCAGTCTGGCCGACGAGGTCATCAGCGGGCGGCTCGACCTCGCCCATCTGCCGGAGGACGACGAGGAGGCGATCGCCGCGCTGGTGCGGGTGAAGGGGATCGGGCGGTGGTCGGCCGAAATCTACCTGTTGTTCGCCGAGGGGCGGACCGATGTGTGGCCGGCGGGCGACCTTGCGGTGCAGGTGGAGATCGGGCGGATCATGGGCCTGCCCGAGCGGCCGAGCGAGAAGGATATTCGTGCTCTGGCCGAGGCGTGGCGGCCGCATCGCAGTGCGGTGACGGTGTTTGCGTGGCATCATTATATGTTCGATCCGGCGACGGGGGACGCGAAGAACAGCGCGATCTGACGCGCCGACCGAGACGTAGCGAAGCTACGTCGAGCGGCCCAAGGCGCGTCCGGCCGGCGGCGCGTAAAGCGCCGTCCGACGACGCGGGCTTTGCCCGTGGCGGGACCTGTTGCAGCGCTCGATTCCCCCCAAAGTTGACAAAGTTTACACTCGTGACGTGTTTGTTGCGAACTGTTCTCAACCCGATGCGGACAGGATAAGAAGATTTGGTTCGCGCGGAGGCGCGGAGGGGTCACGCGCTCTGATGGGTTGCGCGCGCCCGCGGCCTGGCGTTCGGTTCGGATGCGGTTGTCAAAGAGCCGCGCACAGCATGGCGGGTCGGCAACGTGTAGGACACCGGCAATGTCAAACCGCCCGACGGAGCGGTCAGGACGGGCGACGCGCAGGCGACGATCGCCACCCGGATGCTGTCCGATCGCTTGCCTTCGCCGTCGCAACCGGTGAAGGAGAGGCGACCGGGGGGTGACGATGACCAACGACCGTGAACATGCCAAGCTCGAACGACTAACCTTCTTTTCAGATGCCGTGTTCGCCATTGCGATGACGCTGCTGGTGATCGAGGTACGGCTGCCCGAACTGCACGTCGTCAGCGACCACTCGCTCGCGCAGGCGCTGCTGCACCTGCTGCCGAACTATATCGGCTTCATCATCAGCTTCCTTGTCATCGGCCGGTTCTGGACCGGGCATCACCGGTTGATGGGGATGATCGATACCGCCGACCCGGCGCTGGTCCGCGCCAATCTGCTGCTGTTGATGGCAATCGCGTTCATGCCGTTTCCGACCGCCATCCTCAGCGATTATTCGCTGCTGCGCGTCGCGATCGGCTTCTACACCGCCTATCTGCTGGTCGTCGGGCTGGTGAATATCTGGGTCATTCGAACCGCGTTGCGGCACCAGTCACAGGGAAACCCCGCCGTGGCCGAGGACGCCCGCCTGCTCCGAAGGTCGATGTGGTCGCCGCTGGTGATCGCCGCAACGGGATTTGCGGCAGGCATGGTATCGCCGGGGATCGGCCTTGTCGCCATGGTCGTCGTGACGCCATTCGTACTGCTACTGGTGAACCGGATCGGCAATCGACCTGCCGGACCGGCGCCGGCGGAACAGGCGTGACCGAGATTTCCGCCACCAGGCGTGGCTACCGCCCGGCCCACCACGCGGCATAGGGCGTATTCTCCACCTTGTGGCGGTTCCAGTCGGGGGCGCCGTCGTTCCACCATGGCTCGCCGCGTTCGCCCAGCGCCACCTTGGCCGCCTGTACTGCGTCGCGGGCCTGCCGCACCGCCGCTTCGTCGCCTGCGCGCTGGCCCGCGCCGACCGCGCGGCGGGCGTTCATCAGGGCTTTCACCAGTTCGGCGCGGCGGTCGTCGGTAAGGTTGGGGCGGGCGGCGCGCCACAGCACGCCCTTTACGACGATGTAGCGGTCGTCTGGCGTGCGTGGCGGTGCGGTCACGCCGGTTCGAGGAGGCGGAGTGCCTGCGCGCGGGCTTCGTCGGTGATCTCGGCGCCCGAGAGCATGCGCGCGATCTCTTCGCGGCGTTCGTCGGTGGAGAGGGGGCGGACGCCGGTGCGGGTGACGGTGCCGTCGTGGCGCTTGGCGATCAGCAGGTGGCGGTTGCCGCGCGCCGCGACCTGCGGGCTGTGCGTCACCACCAGCAACTGCTTGGCGGTGGCGAGGCGGGCGAGGCGCTCGCCGATCGCCGAGGCGACCGCGCCGCCGACCCCGCGATCGATCTCGTCGAAGATCATCGTCGCCGCCCCGCCCTCTTCGGCGAGCGCGACCTTCAAGGCGAGGATAAAGCGCGAGAGTTCGCCGCCCGACGCGATCTTGGCGAGCGGGGCGAAGGGCGCGCCGGGGTTGGTCGCGATCTCGAACTCCACCCGGTCACGGCCCGCCGCCGACCATTGGCCCTCGTCGAGCGAAACGACGACGCTGCGGAACTTCGCCGATCCCAGTTTGAGCGGGTCGAGCTCGCCCGCCACCGCCTTGTCGAGTCGTTTCGCGGCGGCGACGCGGGCATTGCCGACGCGGTCGGCGCGCTTCACATAGGTTTCGCGCGCCTGCGCGACCTTTGCCTCCAGCGCGCCGATCCCGGCCTCGCCTGATTCGAGCAGTGCGAGGCGTGCGGCGAGATCGCCGGCGAGGACGGCCAGATCGTCGGGCTGGACGCGGTGCTTGCGCGCGGCACCGCGCAGCGCGAACAGCCGGGCCTCGTCCTCCTCCAGTGCGCCGGCGTCATAAGCAAGCGCGTCGCTAGCTTCGCGCAGCGCCGTGGCGGCGGCATCCGCCTCGATCAGCGCGCGGTCGACGGCGGCGAGCGATTCGCCGAGTGCCGGATGCGCGTCGGCGATGCGTTCGAGGCCGCGCGCCGCTTGCCGGAGGACCGAGAGCGCGCCCTGTGCGCCCTCCAGCCGGTCGTCGACCTGGGTGAGATCGCCCGCGACCTTTTCGGCGCGCTGCATGTCGCGGCGGCGCTCGGCCAGCGTCGCCTCCTCGCCCGATTCGGGGGCCAGCGCGGTGAGTTCGGCGACGGCGTGTTCGAGCCAGTCGCGGTCGCGCTGCGCCACCTCGATCTCGGCGCGGGCGGCGGCGAGCGCGGCGTCGGCGGCGCGCCAGTCGCGATAGGCCTGCACGACGGGGGCGGTGTCGATCCGGCCGAAACCGTCGAGCAGCGCGCGGTGGCCACGCGGGTTGAGCAGGCCGCGATCGTCGTGCTGGCCATGGATCTCGACCAGATGGGGGGCAAGATCGCGGAGCAGCCCGGCCGAGGCCGGCTGGTCGTTGACGAAGGCACGGCTGCCGCCATCGGCCTTGACGATGCGGCGGATGATGAGCGGCTCGCCGGGTTCGAGGTCGAGGCCGTTGTCGTCGAACAGTTTGGCAACCGGGCCGCCGGGTGCGGGGACGGCGAAGGTGGCGGTGACGGCGGCCTGTTTCGCGCCGTGGCGGACGAGCGCGGTATCGCCGCGCCCGCCGAGTGCCAAGCCGAGCGCGTCGAGCAGGATCGACTTGCCCGCCCCGGTTTCGCCGGTCAGCACGCCAAGGCCGTGCGCGAAATCGAGGTCGAGTGCCTCGATCAGCACCACGTCGCGGATGGAAAGGGCAATCAGCATCGCGCCGCCACCCTTACGCCAAGAACAGTCCAAGAACAAATGGCTTTGTGGGCGGTGGTGAAGCGGTGTGGCCCCGAGCCATCGCGCAGCGCGCGCCGGGCGGGGTCGGCAGATAGTACCACATTACTGGCGGGGGGGGTGGTCGTTTCCGGGCTCGCGGGCCGCCTGCCGATCGTCACCCCGGACTTGTTCCGGGGTCCACCACGCCGCAGACGGTGTCACTTGCGCCTCAAATCGCACCGATCGCCGCACCGTAGACCCCGGAACAAGTCCGGGGTGACGGCAGGGGGTATCGCAGTCGATCGGCCCAAAAACTACCGGGCGGTAGCGTGTGACATGGGCCGCCCGGGATGCCCCGTCCTCCCCCAAGCCGTCGTCAGTTGCCGCCGGTGGGTCCGTTCGGCGAAGGGGTGCTGGCCGGCGGGGTGGCAGGCGGGGCGGTGGTGCCGACCGGCGGGGCGATCGTCGCATCGGGGGCATCGCCCGGTTCGACCGTCACCGTGCCCTTCAAGGGCGGGGGCGGCGGGGCGGCGCGGATCGGAATCGGCTTGGGCGGCGGCGGGGTCTTGTCGCCGATCAGGTCATAGGCGCGCTGATACCAGTCGGTGCCGGGATAGTTGGCGCCGAGCACGGCGGCCGACTTCTTGGCTTCGCCGGGGACGCCCAGCGCGAGATAGGTTTCGGTGAGGCGCATCAGCGCCTCGGGCGCGTGGGTCGTCGTTTGATACTGGTCGACCACCGAGCGGAAGCGGACCTGCGCGGCGAGCCACTGGCCACGCTGCTGATAGAAGCGGCCGATCTCCATTTCCTTGCCCGCCAAGTGATCGCGCACGAGGTCGAGCTTGAGCCGGGCATCGGCGGCGTAGGGCGTGGAGGGATAGCGGCGCGAGAGTTCGCCGAGCGAATCCATCGCCTGCATCGTGATCTTCTGATCGCGGGTCACGTCGCTGATCTGTTCGTAATAGCTCAGCGCGATGAGATAATAGGCATAGGGCGCGTCGCGGTTGCCGGGGTGGACCGACAGGAAGCGCTGCGCGCCGGCGATCGCCTTGGTATAATCGGCGTCGAGATAATAGCTGAACGCGCCCATCAACTGCGCGCGGCGTGCCCAGACCGAATAGGGGTGCTGACGCTCGACCTCGTCGAACAGCGCGGCGGCGACCTTGTACTGCCGCCGGTCGAGCCGGCTCTTGGCGGCGGTGTAGAGCGTGCCCACGTCGCGCGCGACATAGGGAAGGTCGCGGCCGGCGCCGGCCCCGCCCCGGGCACAGCCCGACAGGCCGGCACCGGCGATGGCGACGAGGACGAGCGCGGAGGCGCGGAACGGAACGATACGCATGGGCTAGGCTTCTACTGCGCAAGGGGTAGCGCGAACAGTCCCTTTCGCGCATGGGGCACAGCGACCCATAGCCCCCCTGAAAAGGACGAAATCCGTGCCCGTCACCAAGCTGGAAATGCACCGCGTCGAAAAGCCCTGGGGGCGTCACAAGCTGGGCTTCGGCTTCGCGGATCAGCCCGAAGGGGCCGATCCGGTCGGCGAGATCTGGTACAAGACGCCGGGCGACGACACGCCCGACCTGCTGGTCAAATATCTGTTCACGTCCGAAAAACTGTCGGTGCAGGTCCACCCCGACGACGATCAGGCGCATGCCCGCGGCCTGCCGCGCGGCAAGGACGAATGCTGGACGCTGCTGGCCGCCGAACCTGATTCGACGATCGCGCTGGGCACGCTCGAACCGATGACCGCCGAACAGTTGAAGGACGCGGCGCTCGACGGGTCGATCGAGCACAAGCTCGACTGGAAGCCGGTGAAGCCGGGCGATTTCTTCTACGCCAAGTCGGGCACGGTCCATGCGATCGGCGCGGGGATCACGCTGATCGAAATCCAGCAGAATTCCGAGACGACCTATCGCCTGTACGATTACGGCCGGCCGCGCGAGCTGCATCTGGACGACGGGGTCGCGGTGTCCGACGCGCGGCCGTTCGTCGCCCCGGACGCGCCGGGCAAGATCGCGGCGGATCGCACCATTCTGGTCGACGGGCCGAAGTTCGTGCTGGAGCGGTGGAGCGGCGGCGATCGCACCGTGACCGTGCCGGCGGGGACCAAGGGCTGGTTCGTGCCGGTGACGGGGTCGGGCGAGGCCGACGGCGTGGCGTGGGCGGCGGGCGACTGCCTGATCTTCGAGGGCGAAGTATCGGTAAGGATTGGCGAAGATGCCGATCTGCTGTTCGCCTATCCGGGCGAACATTACGCCTGACTTCAAAATGAACGGGGTGTAGTTTTCCGTTCACGCAACCTGTCCGGGGGACGCGCCGTTCTTGCTGCCATCATCCATTGTGTTGGAGCGAGAACGATGCGTACCCCGATCCTTGCCGCGCTGGTCGCGGCCGTGACCCTGCCGGTGCTGGGCGCTGCCCCGGCGATGGCGCAGACGCCGCGTCAGGAATATCGCGAAGACCTGCGCGATGCGCGACGCGATTATCGCCGTGACGTCCGCCGGGCGGATTCGCCGCGCGACGTGCGCGAGGCACGCCGCGAGTATCGCGACGACGTGCGCGATGCCCGCCGCGACCTGCGCGACGACCGACGCGATGGGCAGCGCGACTGGCGCCAGTATCGCAACTATAACTACAACCGGTTCGAGGGCGGGCAGAACCGCTATTTCGCCGACCGCTATTACCGCGACGGCCGCTATTATCAGCCGCGTTCGCTGTCGCGCAACGACCGGGTCTATCGCGGGCAGAACGGCCGCTATTACTGTCGGCGCAGCGACGGGACGACCGGCCTCATCATCGGCGGTCTGGGCGGCGGCGTCCTCGGCAACGTGATCGCGGGTGGTGATTCGCGGCTGCTCGGTACGCTGCTGGGCGGTGCGGGCGGGGCGTTGCTCGGCCGGTCGGTCGATCGCCAGCAGGTGGTCTGCCGTTAAAGGCTTTCCGGGGCGGTCTTGCGCCGCCCCGGCAATCCGCCGACGACATAGACCGCGAGGCCCGCCCAGATCAGCGCGAAACAGGCCATGCGGACCGGGGTCAGCACCTCGCCGAACACGGTGATCGCCAAGGCGAACTGGATCGAGGGGGCGAGGAACTGCAACATGCCCATCGTCGCGAGGCGCAGGCGGCGCGCGGCGGCGGCGAAGAGCAGCAGCGGCGCGGTCGTCACCGCGCCTGCCAGCACCAGCAGCCCGGCCATGCCCCGGCTCGATTCGAACGCGAGCGGCTCGCCGTGACCGAGCCACAGCAGATAGCCGAGCGCGACGGGGGCGAGCAGCGTCGTCTCCACCATCAGCCCTTCGAGCGCGCCGACCGACACCGTCTTGCGGATCAGGCCATAGAGCGCGAAGCTGACCGCGAGGCTGAGGCTGATGCCGAGTGCCGCCAGCGACGATCCGGCGGCGAACAGCGCGACGCCAGCCCCGGCCAGCGCGATCGCCACCGCCTGTACCCGGTTCATCCGTTCGCCGAGCAGCAGGACACCGAGAAGGACGTTGAGCAGCGGATTGAGGAAATAGGCGAGGCTGGCCGCCAGCACCTGTCCGTGCAGCACCGCCCAGACATAGACCAGCCAGTTGATCGCGATGAAGCCGGCGCTGGCGATGAGGTTGAGCAGCGCGCGGCGGTCGGCGAAGGCGTGGCGGAGGGCGGCACCGCGCCGGGTGGCGACGACCAGCGCCGCGACCAGCAGCGCCGACCACAGCACGCGCTGCGCGACGATCTCGCCCGCGTCGATCGGTCCCAGCAGCTTGAAATACAGGGGCAGCAGGCCCCACAGCACATAGGCCCCGACGCCGAACGCCAGCCCGCGCCGGTCCGCGCCTTCGGTCATCCGCTCAGATCAGACCGCCGGTCAGGAACAGGCGCAGACCGCTGACGAGCAGGATCACGAGGTTGAGATTGCGTCCCGAAGTGCGCGACGACAGCAGCCCGACGACGAAGCCGACCAGCGCGATCGGAAACACGATCCAGTTGAGCAGCGAGATGACCGGAAGCAGCGCGGGAATGGCGAAGACCAGCGCGATGAGGCCGATGACGATCGAGACGATGTTCAACATGTCCCGGACATGGTCACTTTCGCGCCCGAGAGCAATGGCGCGGGCGTGTTTTCCCGGCCATGACGACCCGGTCGACGCGATCTTAATCCTTCGGGATCAAGGTGCCGCGTCCTGTCCGGGAGCTTGCCGTCGATGATCCGCCCTGCCCTGTTCGTTCCGGCCCTGCTGCTGCTTGCAGGGTGCGGGGGTGCGAAAGACGCGAACCCCAATCTCGACACGCTCGACGCCGAGCTGACGCAGGCGAACGCGGCCGACCCGGCGGTGACGGCGGCGCTTCAGGACCAGATCATGGTCGATCCGACGCTGGCGGCGCAGGCCAATGGCGATGCGGTGCGGCCGCCCGACCGGCCCTATGCCGCGCCGATCCCCGCGCCCACCGTCGCGGCGGGCAGCAGCGCGTCGAACGAAACGCTGCAATCGGCGCCGGCGGCGGGCGATTGCCCGTCGTGCAAGGGCGGGCGCGAGGCGCTGACGCTGGGCGAACTGGCGGCCGTGCAGCAGGGTGGTAGCAAGCAATGCGCGGCCAAGGTCGGCTATTCGGCCGGATGGGCGACGCGGCTGCCCGCCGCCTTCGCGCTGCATCCAGACGCGCGGGTGACGGAGGCGGCGGGGACCGATGCCGATGGTTGCCGGCTGCGCATCGTCAGCTTCGTGATCGCGCAGCCGATCGGGCGGGTGGTCGACTGGTATTACACCCGCGCCAAGGGGGGCGGCTATTCGACCGAGCATCAGGCCGAGGGCGAGCAGCATGTGCTGGGCGGCACGCGCGGGCCGGCGGCCTATGCGGTGTTCCTGTCGCCCGAGGGGCGCGGCACGTCGGTCGATCTGGTCGTCGACGGCGGCTGATCTTTACGTCGGCCGCTCGCCTCCCCATGTCGTTTCGCAGGGGGAACTTATGCTGACGACGACTGCCGCCTTCGCCATTGGTCTGCTGGTGTTGCTGCGCTGGCCGGGGCTGCCGATCGCCGGGTGGCTGGCGGCGTTGCTGGTCGTGCCGGTCGCGCGGTTCCTGAACGGGTTGACGATCGGCCACTGGCTGCTGGCGCTGATGCTGTCGGCCGGGGTCGGGGCGGTGGCGTGGATGGGCGGCGACATGATTATCGTGTCGGCGCTGGCCAGCCCGGAAATCCTCGCCTTCCTCACGATGGTCGATACCGCCGCGCTGATCGAGGCTACGCTGGCGGCGGTGGCGCTGGCGGGGGCGGCACGGGGGCTGTCGCTGCGCCATTGGGTCGGCCGGCGGTTCGGCGTGCGCCGGCTCCGCGCGCGGCGGACGCGGCGGGTGGCGCGCAAGGCCGCCGCCAATGACGATGACCCGGCGGGGGCGGACGGGGTTGGATCCAGCGACCTCGCAACGAAGGTCATCCCGGCGAAGGCCGGGATCTCGTGGGGCGAGTGCGCGACGAGAGCCGCTTGAGGCTCCAGCCTTCGCTGGGGCGACGTTCCCGGTTAGGCGGATGAAGTCCTAGGGCCGATCGACATTCAGCCAGACGATGGCGCTTGGCGGCTCCCCTCCCTGACAAGGGAGGGGTTTGGGGGTGGGTGGGCCGGTTGTGGAGCGCTACCGTTTCCTCTCGGGCCGACCCACCCCCAGCCCAGTTTCGGGTGAACAGTGCCCCGCACTGTTCAGGTCATGCCGGGGGCATGACCGACCCGAAACTCTTGTCAGGGAGGGGAGCAGATTGGGAAGCCATTTCGTTGAATGTCGATCGGCCCTAGAGTGGATCGACCTTCGGCCGATGCCATGCCTTTTGTCGTTCTCGCGCAGGCGGGAACCCATAGACGCAGCGGGCCTGGCTCGATCACCGGCGTCGGCGTGTATGGATCCCCGCCTGCGCGGGGATAACGCAGGGATTTGAGAGTATATTCCCCTGCCAGAGCCGAATTTCGATCCCGCCTAACGCGGTTGCGGCGTGACCGGCACCGGGCCGCTTGCCCCCGCCTCAAGCAACTGGTCACCGCCCAAGGTGCGGTAGAGCGTCACCCGGTTCTGCGCCGTGACCAGTTGCGTCGCGACCAGCCGGCGTTGCGCGGTGTAATAGGACCGCTGCGCGTCGAGGCTGGTGAGGAAGGTGTCGATCCCGCCGCGATAGCGTGCTTCGGTTAGGCGGAAGGTGTCCTGCGCCGCCGCCACGTTGACCCGGTCGGCGCGGGTCTGTTCGGCGATCGTGCCTTGGCGGGCGAGCGCGTCGGAGACTTCCTGAAACGCGGTCTGGATGGTGCGTTCGTAGGTAGCGAGGAGCGCGTCGCGCTGCGCGGTGCTGAATTCGACACCGGCGCGGGCCGCCCCTGCCCGGAAGATCGGGTAGCTGAGCGAGGGTGCCGCCGAATAGCTGAACGCGCCGCCAGTGAAGAGCGTGCGCAGCGCGTCGCTGGCGAAGCCGACGAGGCCGGTCAGCGACAGGCGCGGGAACAGCGCGGCGCGCGCAGCACCAATGTCGGCATTGGCGGCAAGCAGTTCGTACTCGGCCTGCACCACGTCGGGGCGGCGCAGCAATATCCCCGAATCGATGCCGGCGGGCAGATCGGCGATGGTCGGCAGGACGGCATCGATCGACGGCGGGAGCAGCGCGGGATCGACCGGGGTGCCGAGCAGCAGTTGCAGCGCGTTGACATCCTGCGCCAGTTGCGTGCGCTGTTCGGCGAGGTCGCTCTGCGCGGTGGCGAGAATCTGTTCGGCCTGACGCAGATCGGTGCGCGGGGCGACGCCGCCCTGCAACCGGGCGCGGGTGAGCGTGACGCTGCGCGTGGCGCTGGCTGCCGTCGCCTCGGCGATGGTCATCAGGCTGCGGTCGGCGCCATAGGATGCCCATGCCTCGGCGATGTCGCCGACGAGGGTCAGGCGGGTGGCACGGGCGCCGGCTTCGGTCGCGAAATAGCGGTTCTGTTCGGCCTGCGTCAGCGAACGGATGCGGCCGAACAGGTCGAGTTCGAACGCGGTGGCGCCAAGGTCGAGCGCGAAGCTGCTGGGCGAACCGCCGCCGTTGACGACGGTGCCGGTGCCGGTGCCCGACGTGGTCGTGGCCCCCGCGCCGGTGCCGCGATAGCTGTAACGCGCCGAGGCATCGACCTGCGGGAACAGGTCGGCGCGCTGGATGCGATATTGCGCGCGGGCAGCGCGGATGTTGGCGGCGGCGATGCGAAGATCGCGGTTGTTGACCAGCGCCTGTTCCACCAGCGTCTGCAGGCGGCGATCGGTGAACACCTGCTGGAAGTTCAGCGCGGGCAGGCTCGCCTCGCGCTGGCGCAGATAGGCGTCGCCGACCGGCCATGACGGCGGCACGACGGCGGTCGGCCGTTCATAGGCCGGGGTCATCGAACAGCCGGCGAGGCATGCCGCAATCAACGGCAGGGCGGGGCGCTTCATGCCGTGGCCTCCTTGCGCCCGAACCCGCGCAAACCGCGCCGCACCAGCACGAAGAACAGCGGGATGTAGAAGATGGCGAAGATGGTCGCGGTCAGCATGCCGCCGATGACGGCGGTGCCGATCGCGATGCGGCTGTTGGCCCCCGCCCCGGTCGACAGCGCCAGCGGCAGCACGCCGAAGATGAAGGCGAGGCTGGTCATCAGGATCGGGCGCAGGCGGATGCGCGCCGCCTGCATTGCCGCGTCGAACACGCTCGCGCCCTTGCGTTCGGCCTGTTCGGCGAATTCGATCATCAGGATCGCGTTCTTGGCGGCCAGCCCCATCGTCGTCAGCAATCCGATCTGGAGATACACGTCGTTCTCGAGGCCCCGGAGCGTGACGAAGGCGATCGCGCCGATCAGCCCGAGCGGGATGACGAGCAGCACCGCGACCGGGATCGACCAGCTTTCGTACAACGCCGCCAGACACAGGAACACGACGAGGATCGACAGGCCATAGAGCAGCGGTGCCTGTCCCGACGACAGCCGTTCCTGAAACGACAGGCCCGACCAGGCGACGCTGGTGCCCGGAATCTGCCCGGCGAGTTCGGCAATGCGCTCCATCGCCTCGCCCGAGCTGACGCCCGACGCGGCCTGTCCCTGGAATTCGAACGAGGGCAGCCCCTGAAAGCGCGACAGCGTGGTCGGCGCGACGGTCCAGCCGGTGCGCGAGAAGGAGGAGAAGGGCACCATCTGCCCGTCGCTGCCGCGCACGAACCATTGCGACAGGTCGGCGGGTTCGGAGCGATAGGGCGCGTCGCCCTGCACGAACACGCGCTTCACCCGGCCGCGATCGATGAAGTCGTTGACGTAGCGCCCGCCCCATGCGGTCGACAGCGTGTTGTTGACGTCGCCCTGGGTCAGCCCGAGCGTGGAGAGGCGCTGCTGGTCGATGTCGACGTTCAGCGTCGCGATGTCGGGCAATTCGGACAGGCGCACGCCGGTCAGCATCGGATCGGCGCTGGCGGCGGCGAGCAGCCTGTCGCGCGCCTCGGCGAATTGCGCCGCGCTCATGCCGCCGGCGTTCTGGAGCTGCATGGTGAAGCCGTTCGCCTGCCCCAACCCGCGTACGGCGGGGGGCAGCAGCGCGAAGACCTGCGCATCGCGGAAGCCGCGAAAGGCGGACGACGCGCGATCGACGATCGCGTCGGCGCCATTGTCCTTGCCCTTGCGCTGCGACCAGTCGGTGAAGTTGATGAACCCCTGCCCCGTATTCTGCCCCGACGCGCCGCCGCCACCACCGCCGGCCACGACCAGCAGGGTGCGGACGTTGTTCTTTTCATAGGTCAGGAAATATTTCTCGACCTCGCGCTGCACCGCTTCGGTGCGGCCGCGGGTGGAGCCTGCGGGCAACTGGAACCGGATCGACGCCGCGCCCTGATCCTCGGTCGGCAGGAAGCTGGTCGGCAGGCGGAAGAACAGCAGCGCGAGGATGGCGAGCACCCCGGCATAGATCAGCAGATAGAGCCATTTGCGGTCGATAACGTGGATCACGCCGCGTTCGTATTTGTCGATGCCCTTGTCGAAGCGCGAATTGAAGCCATTGCGCAACCGTTCGCCGACATGCGCGACGCGCGGCAGCTTGCGTTCGAGCCAGCCGCCCTCAAAGCTGCCGTCCTCGCCACGCTTCTTCTGTTTCAGCAGCGTCGCGGTGAGCGCGGGTGAGAGGATGAGCGCGACAAACACCGACAGCACCATCGCCGCGACGATCGTGACCGAGAATTGCCGGTAGATCACGCCGGTCGAGCCGCCGAAGAACGCCATCGGCAGGAACACCGCCGACAGCACGATCCCGATCGCGACCAGCGCGACCTGGATTTCCTGCATCGACTGGATCGTCGCGTCGCGCGGGGTGAGGTCGGGGTTCTCCTCCATCAGCCGCTCGACGTTCTCGACCACGACGATCGCGTCGTCGACCAGCAGGCCGATGGCGAGGACGAGGCCGAACAGCGTGAGCGTGTTGATCGAGAAGCCAGCGAGATAGAAGACCGCGAAGGTGCCGAGCAGCACCACCGGCACCGCGATCGTCGGAATGAGCGTCGCGCGCCAGCTTTGCAGGAACACAAACATGACGATGACGACGAGGATCACCGCCTCGACCAGCGTCTTGACCACTTCCTCGATCGACAGTTCGATGAAGGCGGTGGTGTCGTTGGCATAGGCGAAGGTCAAGCCGGTGGGGAATTTGGCCGATTGGCGCTCGACCTCGGCCTTGACCAGTTCCGCCGTCTCCAGCGCGTCGGCACCCGGCGCGAGGCTGATGGCGAGGCCTGCGCCGGGGTGGGCGTTGACCCGGCTCAAGGCCGCGTAATTCTCCTGCCCCAGCTCGATCCGGCCGACGTCGGACAGGCGCACGGTCGCGCCATCGGGCAGGGTCTTGAGGATGATCGCCCGGAACTGCGCCGGGGTCTGGAGGCGCGACTGGGCGGTGACGGTGGCGTTCAACTGCTGTTCGGGGCCGGAGGGCTGGCCGCCCAGCTCGCCCGCCGCCACTTCGGTATTCTGGTTCTGGATCGCGGTGATGACGTCGCCGGGCATCAGCGCATAGGAGGCGAGCCGCGACGGATCGAGCCAGATGCGCATCGCATATTGCGACCCGAACACGTTGGTTTCCCCCACCCCGTTGATCCGCGCGAGCGGTTCGACGAGGTTCGCCTCCATGAAATCCGACACGTCGCCGTTGGTGCGTTGATCGGTTTCGTCGAAGATGCCGACGATCATCAGGAAGTCGGGATTCGATTTGGTGACGCGGATGCCCTGTTGCTGCACCTGCTGCGGCAGGCGGCTGAGCGCCTGCTGCACCTGATTCTGGACCTGCACCTGCGCGATGTCGGGGTCGACGCCCTTGTCGAAGGTGGCGCTGATCGTCACCTGTCCGCGCGACGAGCTTTGCGAACTGAAATAGAGCAGGCCGTCGATGCCGGTGAGCTGTTGTTCGATGATCTGCGTCACCGAATTCTGGATCGTATCGGCGTTTGCGCCGGGATAGGTCGCGCGGATGTTGACCTGCGGTGGGGCGACGTCGGGATATTGCGCGATCGGCAGCGACAGGATCGCGCCGATCCCCGCCAGCATCGTGATGATCGCGATCACCCATGCGAAGATCGGGCGGTCGATGAAGATGCGTGACATCGGTTATCCGGCCTTTGCGGGGGCGGCGCTGTTACCGCCCTGATCGCCCTGCGGCGGCGCGATGCGTTGTGCGGCGCTGGCCGGGACCGGTTTAATCTTCGCATTGGGGCGCAGGTTCGCGGTGCCCTGCACGATCACCTTGTCGCCGGGGTTGAGGCCGCCGGTCACGACCCAATATTCGCCCTGCGTCCGTTCGGCCTGCACGACCTTTTGCACCGCCGTGTCGTTCGGGCCGACGACGAACACCGTCGCCTGCCCCTTGGGATCGCGTTTCAGCCCCTGTTGCGGCACGAGGATCGCGCGCTGGTTGATCGCGGGCGCGAACTGTGCGCGCACGAACATGCCGGGCAGCAGGATGCCGTTCGGATTGGGGAAGCGCGCGCGCAGCGTGACGGTGCCGGTCTGCGCGTTCACCATCACCTCGGCGAACTGGACGGTGCCGGTGGCGCCATAGGTGCTGCCGTCCTCCAGTTGCAGGCGGACCGCCGCCGATCCGGGAACGACCCCACCGCCGGCGAGCGAACGACGCAGCGCCAGCAGGTCGGCGCTCGATTGCTGGATGTCGACGAAGATCGGATCGAGCCGCTGGATCACCGCCAGCGGATCGGCCTGTCCGGTGGTGACAAGCGCGCCCTGCGTGAAATAGCTGCGGCCGATGCGGCCGGTGATCGGGGCGGGCACGCGGGTGAACGACAGGTTCACCCGCGCCGTTTCTAACTGCGCGCGACCCTGTTCGACCGCCGCCGCCGCCTGCCGCGCCTGGGCGGCGGCGTCGGTATAGTCCTGGCGGCTGACCGCCTCGATCTCCGCCAGCGGGCGGTATCGCTCGGCGCGGATGCGACTCGCCTCGGCATTGGCGCGGGCGCTGTTGAGGTTGGCGAGCGCCTCGTTTGTCTGCGCGCGATAAAGGCGTGGGTCGATCTCGTAGAGCGTCTGCCCGGCGCGGACCAGCGCGCCTTCGGTGAAGAAGCGGCGGCGGATGATGCCGGCGACCTGCGGGCGGACTTCGGATTGCTGATAGGCAACGACGCGCGCGGCAAGGTCGGTGGTCTGCGCGACGCTGGTCGGGCGGACGACGACGAAGCCGACCGTCGTCGGGCCCTTGTTGCCCTTGCCCTTGCTGTCGGCGGACTCGTCCTTCGCGCCACAGGCAGCGAGCGACAGGAGCAGGACCAGCCCGGCGACGGGCGGGCGAACGCGCGGGCACGCGGGCAGTCGGATCAAGGCGGGCACCTTCAGGAGAACAGGTCGGCGCGGACGCGCCGGGCGGCGAGCCGGCCGGTCGTCCGAAAGTTGCATTGGCCTCCTGTCTTACGCCCGATCGGTTCCCGCGCAATGCGGGAGTTGTCGCAAATTGTCGCGCGGGGCGTACCGTTCTTGGGACCGTCCATCGTCATTCCCGCGAAGGCGGGAATCCATAGCCGCTAACGCCGGCGGCTCTATCAGCGGCGTCAGCGTATATGGATTCCCGCCTGCGCGGGAATGACGATCAGGGCCGTGTCAGCGCTTCAACGGCACCGTGACCGGCTGGCCGGTGTAGGTGATGGTCGTCGCCGGGTTCATCGCGAAGCTCGGCGCAACGGCCTTGCCTGGGGTGTGGAAGCGGACCGATACCTGCCGGGTCGTCGCCATGCCGGGGAAGCTGCCGGCGCGCGCGCCGATCGTCAGGGTCCGGGCGGCCTCGTTCCACGTCACCGGGATGCGCGCCGACTGGCCCTGCTGATAGCCGTCGGTCTTGCCATCGTCGTCGTACAGTTCGAACGCGGCGTCCTTGCCGGTGAAGACGTGGAGGACGAGCGGGCCGTTCGGCTGCTCGCCGGTATATTGCACGTCGGGGCCGGTCGGCACGATCGATCCGGCGCGGACGTAGAGCGGCATCCGCGCCAGCGGTGCGGCGGCGGTGACGCTCTGTCCGCCACGCGCGAACGCGCCGGTGGCGAAGTCGTACCAGTCGGCCCCGGCGGGGAGATACACCTGCCGGCTGCGCGCCTTGAACTGCGTCACGGGGGCGACGAGGAACGCCGGGCCGAACATATATTCGTCGTCGACATTCCATCCGCGCCGGTCGGCGGGGAAGTCCATCGCAAGGCCGCGCATCATCGTGCCGTCCTTGGCATAGCTGTCGGCGGCCAGCGTGTAGACATAGGGCAGCAGGCGGTAGCGCAGCTTGGTATAGTCGACGAGCGCGGCGTAGAGCGCGGGATCGCTCTTGCCGAGTTCATAGATCTCGCGCTTGGGCGTCTCGCCATGGCTGCGGAACAACGGGCTGAACGCGCCGAACTGGAACCAGCGCAGGTTCAGCTCCTTCCATTCGGCGAGATGCTGCGGATCGGCCTTGCTATAGCGATCCTCGACCGCGAAGCCGCCGATGTCGTGGGTCCAGTTGGGCACCCCGGTCATCGACAAATTGGTGCCCGCCGAAATCTGGTCGCGCAGATCGTCCCAGCGTGCCGCCACGTCACCCGACCACAGCGCCGACGAAGTGCGCTGCTGTCCGCCGAAGCCCGAGCGGGTCAGGATGAACGGCCGCCGTCCGGCCTGTGCGGTACGCAGGCCGTTCGCTACGCCTTCGGCATGGACCAGCGGGAAGCTGTTGAAGAAGCTGGCCGCCGGCCCCTGCGCGGTCGGACCCATCCGGTCGATGCGCTGTTCGATCGACAGGTTGGAGTGGATGTCGGGCTCGGTCGCGTCCATCCACCATGCGTCGAAGCCCTTGGCGACAAGCTTCTCGCGCATCTGCCGGAAATAGATCGCGCGCGCTTCGGGGGCATAGGGATCGTAGTCGGTGTTCCGATACCCCTTGCCGACCCAGTCGACCTCGTTCGCGTCGAGGTTGCCGCGATAGAGATAGCCCTTGGCCGCCAGTTCCTTGGCATTGTCGGTGTTGGGATAGAATTTCGGCCAGACCGAGATCATGATCTGCGCGTTGTTCGCATGGACCTCGTTCACCATCGCCACCGGGTCGGGGAAGCGTGCCTTGTCGAAATCGTGGCTGCCCCACTGGTCTTCGGGCCAGTAGAACCAGTCGAGCACGATGTTGTCGAGCGGGATGCGCCGCTTGCGATATTCGCGCACGACGCCCAGCAGTTGCTCCTGCGTTTCGTAGCGCTGGCGGCTCTGCCAGAAGCCATAGGCCCATTTGGGCATCATGACGGCCTTGCCGGTGAGCGCGCGATAGCCGGCGACCACGCCGTCGAGGTTGGCGCCGCCGACATAGTAATAATCGACCGCGCGGCCGACGTCCGATGACCACCACAGCGAGTTGCGATCCGGCGCTTCCAGCGGATCATTGCCGTAGAGCGCGATATAGCCGGCGTTGGGTTCCCATTCGATCCGCACGTCGGCGGCCTTGCCGGCGGTGAGCGGCAGATCGAAATTGTGGAACCACGGGTTCCAGTTCTGCCGCCAGCGGTTCAGCACCTCTTTGCCGTCGACGAACACCTTCACATAGCTCGACGAATAGAGGCGGAATTTGTGGACGCCGGTCTTGTCCGGCAGGACCTGTCCGGTCCACACGACGCGCTGCGACTGCACCGCGTTGCCCGCCGTGTTCTGCCCCGTGGTGGCGGCCACGGTCTGCGCCTTGGCTTCCGCCGGGTAGTTCGCCTGATCCTTGATGAACTGATAGTTGATCGTGGGTTCGCTGCGCGTGACCTTGAGCGTGTCACCCAGATAATATTGCGCGGTCCAGCCGGGCTTGCCGCCGCTCGTCACTTTCAACCGGTCGCCGACCAGCGCATAGCCGCGCGGATCGCCGAAGCGGGTGATGCCGTTATTGTCCCACAGCACGCCGTAATTGCTGGTCGACAGGACGAACGGAATGCCGATGTCCATGTTGTGCTGGGCAAGCTCGACGTCCTGCCCACGATAGTCCATCTGCCGGTTCTGGTGCTGGCCCAGACCGAAGAAGCCTTCGGTCGTGCCGCGATTGAACTGCTGGCGGGTCGCCACGAACGGCTTGCCGTCGGCGGTGGTGGCCACGAAGGCGGCGCGCGGCGCCTCGGCCAGCGTTACCTTGCCGGTGGCGTCGCGGAAGCGGACCTTGCCGTCGGCCAAGTCGATCTCGGCCGATCCGCGCGCGGCGGTGACGGTGACGATGCCGTTCGCCTGCGCGACCTTGTAGCTGCCGGTGGGCTTCGCGACGACCATCAGGCTGTCGGGCAGGTCGGTGTCGGTGCCGGGAAAGGCGGTGACGCGGAACCGGTCATCGCCGTACACCAGCACGCGCACCCGCTTCGCGGGGCCGGCATCGGGGGTGACGACGACGCCGTTGGGCACCTGTTTGACGTCCGACGCGAACGCCGGAGCAGCGCACGCCGACGCCGCCAGCAGCGCGGCTTTCCACAAGGTCTTCATCCGCGAAACGTCCCCATCGTGATGCGCAGCATGGTCGGCTGCGTGAAGTTCAGGCCATAATCGGTCTGGTCGCCGTTCCACACCCGGATCGGGGTGAAGCGGCCGGTGTCGTCGATGCTGCCCTCCTCGACGCGCAGGATCGTGCCCTGCTCGCTGCCCTTCGGAGCGGCGAGCGACACCTTCAGGCGGGCGTCGCTGCCGACCGCGAGGAACTGGTCGGGCGCGATCTGAATGACGGCGAGGCCGCCGACCGGCTGGCCGGCGGTGGGCACCGGATCGCTCTTGAGCCATGGCGAGGTGCGATCGCCGAACTGCCATTCCTCATAGATCGCATCGACCTGCCAACGGCTCATCACCTGTCGCTGTTGCGCGGGCTCCAGCCCCTTGGTCGAGCCCCAGGTCGGGTTGGCATAGGCGAGCCGCGCCCAGCCGCGCGCCTGGGGGGCCATCAGCGCATATTTGGCGGCGAAGGCGTCGAGCGTCGCCTCGTCGAGCGCCTTGGCGCCCAATGGATAATTGGCATAGCCGGTATCGTCGAAGCCGAACGGCGCCCAGCCGATCGCGCCCTTGCCCAGTGCCGGCCACAGGAAACGCGCGAAATCGGCGGCGTTGCCCGTTTCCGGCACCATCAGCGCATTGTCGGGGCGTGCATAATGGTCGAGGAACTTCACATAGCCCTTGGGATCGCGGCCGTAGAGGTCGGGCGCCATCAGGTCGATATGCGGGGCGGCGACCTTCCACACGTCCATCACGCCCCAGTCGGGGCCGCCGCTGGCCCCGCCGCTGAGCGCGGGCGTGCCGAACGGGTCGCCGACCGCCGCGTTGACGTACATCGGCAGGTCCTTCTCGCGCTGGCCCGCCGCCGCGATCTGATCGATGTAGCGCGCGGTGTACCATGCGTTGAAGAAGGTGTCGGCGGCCTTGCCGAACGCCTGCGCCCATGTCCCCGATTTGCCGGTACGCTTCGCCAGATCGGCCGGGATAGCCTGCGCGAACAGCCGGTTGGCTTGCGCGGAGAAATCGCGGTTCTGTTGGTAGACGCCGACCTCGTTCTCGGGCTGGACCATGATGACGGTGTGCTGCGGGTCCTTTCCCCGCAGATAGCGCATCAGCGCGACGAACGCCTTGCGGTCGGCCGCCAGCGTATTGGCCCCGTGCGGCGACAGCGCGTAATGCGCCTTGCCGTCGGGGGTGCGCATCCGGGGGAAACGGGCGTTGTCGGTCTTGACCCATGCCGGCACATAGCCCGGCGAGGTGTTCTTCCACGTCCCGAACCACAGCAGCACCAGCCGCACGCCGGCCTGCCGCGCCTGTGGCAGCAGCGCGTCGAGATAGGAGAAGTCGAAGCGGCCTTCCGCCGGTTCGATCTGTTCCCATGCCACCGGGATTTCGACGGTATTGGCATGGAGCCGCCGCACCATCGGCCACAGCCGGGGCAGCATCGCGGGATAGTTGGTCGAGTTGTTCGCCTGAATGCCGAGCATCAGATAGGGCGCGCCGTCGACCATCAGCGCGTGGCGCCCGTCGCGGCTGGCCATCGTCGGCAGCGGCGCCGGTTGTGCCGCCGCCGTGCCGATGCACGCTGCGACGGCACAGGCCGCCGCCATGAATCGTTGCCGTTGCATCGCTCTCCCCCGACCGTATTGTCCTACGGTGTCAGACGAACCTTGGCCGAGTGCGCCGGCCAATACAAGTCACTTGTCGGAGGTTTGGGGCATGCCGCCGGTCCAGCGATGCGCGTCCATCGAGGCGCGCTTCATCTCGATCGAATAGCCCGGCAACGTCGGCGCGCGATACGCGCCGTTCTCGACGACGCACGGGTCGACGAAATGTTCGTGGAGGTGATCGACGAATTCGGCGGCGCGGCCGTCCTTCGTTCCGGCAAAGCAGAGGTAGTCGATCATCGAGAGATGCTGGACATATTCGCACAGGCCGACACCGCCGGCATGCGGCCAGACGGCAAGGTCGTATTTCGCGGCCATCAGCAGCACCGCCAGTACCTCGTTCACGCCGCCCAGCCGACAGGCGTCGATCTGCACCACGTCCAGCGCCTCGCGCATGATGAGCTGTTTGAACACGATGCGGTTCTGACACATCTCGCCGGTCGCGACCTGGATGGGGGCGACGCCGTGGCGAATGGCGCGGTGGCCCTCGACATCGTCGGGCGAGGTCGGCTCCTCGATGAAGCGGGGGCGCGCGAAGGCGAGCGCGTTGACCCAGTCGATCGCCTCGCCCACTTCCCACACCTGGTTCGCATCGATCATCAGGTCGCGGTCGGGGCCGATCGCCTCGCGCGCCAGCCCCACGCGGCGGCGATCGTCGGCGAGGTTCGCGCCGACCTTCAGCTTGATGTGGGTGAAGCCGTCGGCCACCGCTTCATGGCACAGCCGGACCAGCTTCTCGTCCGAATAGCCGAGCCAGCCGGCCGAGGTGGTGTAGGCGGGATAGCCCTCCGCCAGCAGGGTGGCGCGGCGCTCCGCCTTGCCCTCGGCGCGCGCGGTGAGCAGCGTCAGCGCCTCGTCGGGGGTGATGCAGTCGGTGATGTAGCGGAAGTCGATCAGGCCGACCAGTTCGGCCGGGGTCATGCCCGCGACATAGTCCCACAGCGGCAGGCCGGCGGCCTTGGCGAGCAGATCCCAGACCGCGTTGACGACCGCGCCGGTGGCGAGGTGGATGATGCCCTTTTCGGGGCCAACCCAGCGGAGCTGGCTGTCGCCGGTCATCCGTCGCCAGAAGCCCGCGCCGTCGGCGGCGATCGCTTCCAGGGATAGCCCCTCGACCAGCGGGGCGAGCGTGGCGATGGCGGCGCAGCACAGGTCGTTGCCGCGGCCGATGGTGAAGGTGAGGCCATGCCCCTCCAGCCCGGCCACATCGGTTTCGAGGATGCAGTAGGCCGCCGAATAATCCGGTTCCGGGTTCATCGCGTCCGACCCGTCGAGGAAGGCCGAGGTCGGGAAACGGATGTCGTGTACCGACATCCGGGTAATGATCGTCATGCGCCGCGCTCTCCCCTAGCCCCCAAGCGGAACGGGCTGGTCGGCACCGGTCGATCCACCCCCGAAATCTGCTGCCGACAGCGTTTACCGCCGTCGCATCATTTTCATATGTGAAGCTGGTTTTTTCGCAACTGTCAAATCGGGTGCGTCTGGTACGGTTCGTCGTCCACGATGTGGTCAAAGTTTACAAAGTTTACACTTGCGACGCCATGTTCCCCGGGCCGCCTTGCGCCGATCCGGGCGGGACACCCGGGCACGCAATCGCGGCGCGGGGCGGAGGTTGCAGGATGGACGGGTTGTAGGACAGCCCCCCTCCAGGTCCGATCGACCATCACGTGGAACACAGACAAGATTGCTCCCCTCCCTGACAAGGGAGGGGCTGGGGGTGGGTTGGCCCGTGAGGAAAAGGAGCCGTTCCACAACCGGCCGACCCACCCCCGGCCCCTCCCTTGTCAGGGAGGGGAGAAGTCAAGCGCCGCGCCGATCGCTGTTCCGTCCTACGGGTGATGATCGCCGTCGACGAGGCCGGCCGAGATGCGCGCCGCCGTCGCCTGTACCGCCGCCGCCGCCGCGTCGATGCCGTCAGGTTCGCCGAGCTTGGCGAGATAGGGCATGGTCAGTGCCGCCGCCGCCGCGCCGCCGCGCAGGATCGGGGCCGAAAGATCGGTGACGCCGGCCACGAAGCGGCTGGGCGTGCGTTCGACGGCGCGGACGCGCACCTCGTCGGCATGGACGCGGAAGGCGGCGAGCGTCGCGGCATCGGGAACGGGGTCGAGCAGCGCTTCCCAGCGTTCGCGCACGTCGCCGGGCTGAAACGCATAGAGCACCGCGCCCGACGCCGCCTGCAACAGCGGCCGGCGATAGCCGACGCGGACCGAGAAGCCGAGTTGCTCGCCCGATTCCATCCGCGCCACCACCACCATGTCGCCCATGGTGTGCATCGCGAGATGGCACGACTGGCCGGTATCCTGCGCCAGTTGCCGCATTTCGGGCAGCGCCACCTCGATCAGATAGCGGGTGCGCGGCTGGTTCATGCCGAGCGAGAACAGCCGGTCGCTCAGGCTATAGCCCTCCCCGCCCGGTTCGGTGGTCAGGTATCCGCGATATTCCAGCACCTGCACCATGCGGAACAGTTCGCCGTGCGAACGGCCGAGGCGCTGGACGATCTGCGTGAGGGTGAGCGGCGTCGCGACCCCGGCGAGCAGTTCGAGAATATCGAGCCCCTTTTCGAGCGCGGGCGCGCGATAGCGGCGATCGTCCTCGCCCTCCTCGATCGGTTCGGTCGTCATGGCGCCGACGGTGGCCGCAAACGCCGGCCCGCGCAAGGCCGGGGGATGCGACGAGGCGAGGTTGCCGCAGCGCACAATGTTGTTGATACGTTGTATCATCTTACGCTAGGCAGGCATGTCCCCCTGTTCCCCGGAGTATCGCCCCATGAATCGTTCCGCCCTGTGGCTGTCCAGCGTCGCGCTGATCCTGCCCGCCGCCGCGCAGGCCCAGACGGCCGCCGCGCAGGCCGCCGTGCCGCGGGGCGATGCCTATCATGACGAGGCCCCGGCCGAGATCGTCGTGACCGCGCCGTTCGCGCGCAACCAGGCCGACATCCTGTCGGGCACCAGCGTGCTGACCGGACAGGAACTGACCCGCGAACTCAGGCCCACGATCGGCGAGACGCTGGCGCGCCAGCCAGGCGTCTCGGCGACCAGCTTCGGCCCCAACGCCTCGCGCCCGGTGCTGCGCGGGCTTCAGGGCGAGCGGGTGCGCGTGCTGACCGACGGGATCGGCAGCTTCGACGTGTCGAACACCTCGGTCGACCATGCGGTGGCGATCAACCCGCTGACCGCCGACCGGATCGAGGTGCTGCGCGGGCCATCGGCGCTGCTGTTCGGATCGTCGGCGATCGGCGGCGTGGTGAACGTGATCGACAGCCGTATCCCGCGCCGCGTGCCGACCGAGCCGGTCCATGTCGAGGCGCTGGCCACCTATGGATCGGCGGCGAACGAGCGCAGCGGATCGGCGGCGCTCGACGTGCCGGTCGGCGACAAGGTCGTGCTCCATGTCGATGGCACCTATGGCAAGACCGACGACCTCGACACCGGCGGCTATATCCTGTCGCGCCCGCTTCGCGCGCAGGCGGCGGCGAGCGCCGACCCCGAAGTGCGCGAGCTGGCCGACCTCAAGGGCAAGCTGCCCAATTCGGCGTCGGAGATGTGGGAGGTCGCCGGCGGCGCGTCGGTCATCACCGATACCGGCAATCTGGGCTTTTCGGTCAGCCACCTCGACAATCGTTATGGGGTGCCGGTGCGCTATGCGATCGCCGGCGGCGAGGCGGAGGAAGTGACGCTGCACGTCCAGCAGACCCGCGCCGACCTGCGGGCCGAGGTGGAGACGGGCGGCAGCGTGCTGGAGAAGATCCGGCTGCGCGCCGGCTTCGCCGATTATCGCCATGACGAGATCGAGGACACCGGCGAGATCGGCACGACCTTCTACAACCAGGGGATGGAAGCGCGGCTGGAGCTGGTGCAGGCGGCGCGCGGCGGGTGGCGCGGCGCGGTGGGCGGACAGATGTTCATCCGCGACCTGAACATCGTCGGCGAGGAGAAATTCCTGCCGAGAAGCGAGACGCAGCAGTTCGGCGTGTTCACGCTCCAGTCGGTCGATCTGGGCGCGGTGCGCGCCGAGGCGGGCGGGCGCTATGAATATACCGTGGCGCGGGCCGCCGCCGATGCGACGCTGGGCAACGACAACATCCGGCGTGGCTTCGACAGCTTCTCGGGCTCGCTCGGGGCCAGCGTCGGGGTGGCGGGCAGCGTCCGCTTCGGCGTCAACGCCAGCCATACCGAGCGCGCGCCATCGGCCGAGGAGCTGTTCGCCAACGGCCCGCACGCCGGCACACAGGCGTTCGAGGTCGGCGATCCCGGCTTCGTCAAGGAGATCAGCGACGGGATCGAGGCGACGCTGAAGGGATCGGGCGACGGCTACAGCTTCGGCGTGTCGGCCTATCACAACTGGTTCCGCAACTTCATCTACGAGAACCCGACAGGCGACATCGAGGACGACCTGCCGGTGTTCCAGTATTCGCAGGCCGATGCCCGGCTGTGGGGGTTCGAGGCGGAAGCATCGGCACGTCTCGCGCGGTTCGGCGAGACGGCGATCGTCGTCGACGGGGTCGCCGACTATACCCGCGCGACGATCGTCGACACCGGACCCGCGCCGCGCATCCCGCCGCTGCGCCTGCTGGGTGGCGTCGAGGCGCAGGGACGGCTGGTGCAGGTGCGCGGCGAGGTGGAGCATGTGACCGCGCAGGACCGGGTCGCCGTGCTGGAAACCACGACGCCGGCCTATACGATGGTCAACGCCTCGGTCGCGCTGCGGCCGTTCGGCAAGGGCAATTCGACGAGCATCACCCTGTCGGCGAACAACCTGTTCGACGTGGAGGCGCGGCGCCACGCCAGCTTCCTGAAGGACTATGCGCCGCTGGCCGGACGCGACGTGCGGGTGACGGCGCGGTTGACGTTCTGAGGCGGCGCGTTCGTCCTCCCGCCGTCGTGGGAATGACGGCGGGAGCCCCGTTTCCTTCGTCATTCCCGCGCAGGCGGGAATCCATAGCCGCCGGCGCCTCGGCAGGATCGCTACGGTCGCGTGTATGGATTCCCGCCTTCGCGGGAATGACGAGAGCTTGGGTGATACTCCACCGTCCTTCCGGCGCAGGCCGGAATCCATGGATACGGGCGGCTTCGATGGAGCCGCGAGCGTCACCCCATCCATGGATTCCGGCTTTCGCCGGAATGACGGGGGGTGTGGGACAGAGGGCGTGATTCCTCAAGGCGTTGCCCCGGCTTCTCGCACATGCAACAACCGGCGCACCCTGCTTCCCCCACGGAGGTTCGATGCGTTCGTTGTTGCTTGCCGCCTGCCTGACCGCCGCCCTGCCCGCGCTGGCGCAAACCACGGCCGCGCCAACGCCGGTTTCGGTCGAGACGATGAAGGAAGCGACTCGCGTCCTGTCGTCGGACGCTTTCGAGGGGCGCGCGCCGGGGACGCCGGGCGAGGACAAGACGCTCGCCTATCTGGCGCAGCAGTTCGCCAAGGTCGGCCTCAAACCCGGCAACAAGGGAAGCTGGTTCCAGGACGTGCCGCTGGTGGAGATCACCAGCCGCAACGTGACCCCGCTGACCTTCACCGGGGCGGGCGGGCCGATCGCGCTGAAGTACGGCCCCGACATGGTCGTCGCGACCTATCAGGTGACGCCGAAATCGGTGGTCGCCAACAGCGACGTGGTGTTCGTCGGCTATGGCATCAACGCGCCTGAGAAGGGGTGGAACGACTATGCCGGCACCGACGTGCGCGGCAAGACGGTGCTGATCCTCGTCAACGATCCCGATTATGCGAGTCCCGGCCTGACCGGCGCGTTCGGCGGCAAGGCGATGACCTATTACGGGCGCTGGACCTACAAGTTCGAGGAAGCGGCGCGGCAGGGCGCGGCGGCGGCGATCATCGTCCACGACACGGCGCCCGCCGCCTATGGCTGGAACGTCGTCCAGTCGAGCTGGACGGGTGCGCAGCAGGTGGCCGATGCCGCGAACAACCACATGGACCAGAGCAAGGCGATCGGCTGGATGCAGCTCGCCGCCGCGAAGAAGCTGCTGGCGGGGGCGGGCAAGGACTATGACCAGTTGGTCAAGGCCGCGCAGACGAGGGGGTTCCGCGCGGTGCCGCTCACCGGGGTGAAGGCGAACGTGGCGTTCGACAATCAGGTCCGCCGCCATGCGTCGAAGAACGTCGTCGGCATCCTGCCGGGCACGAAGCGCCCCGACGAAGTCGTGCTGTTCACCGGGCATTGGGACCATCTCGGCCGCTGCGAGGCGGCACCCGATGGCGACGACATCTGCAACGGTGCGGTCGACAATGCCACCGGCACCGCCGCGCTGATCGCGCTGGCCGAGGCGAATGCCAAAGCGGGCGCAACCGAGCGCAGCCAGGTGTATCTGGCGGTGACGGGCGAGGAATCGGGGTTGCTGGGATCGGCCTATTACGGCGATCATCCGCTCTATCCGCTGAACCGGACGGTCGGCGGGATCAACATGGACGCGCTGTCGGTGGCGGGGCCGGCGAGGAACGTGGTGGTGGTGGGCAAGGGCAAGTCCGAGCTCGATGCCTATCTCGACCGGGCGCTGACGGCACAGGGTCGGGTGGCGGAGGCCGATCCGTCCCCGCAGAACGGCTATTACTACCGCTCCGACCATTTCAGCCTCGCGAAGCACGGCGTGCCGATGCTGTATGTCGATTCGGGCGACGATCTGGTGCAGGGCGGCAAGGCGGCGGGGGCGGCGGCGGCGAAGGACTATACCGACAACCGCTATCACGGTCCCAAGGACGAATATGATCCGAACTGGAACTGGGCCGGGGTCGCGCAGGACCTGAGCCTGTTCTACACGATCGGGCGCGCGCTGGGGAACACCACCGCATGGCCGAACTGGGTGGCGGGCGACGAGTTTCGCGGCATCCGCGACCGGAGCCGCGCTGCGAAATAATCACCGACCGGGGGGACGGGGCATATGGACGGAATCGAGGATGCCGGGGCGTTCGTCACCGGCGGCATGGCGGCCCGCGCGATCGAGCGCGAGAGGCACGGCGCGCACGGGCATGCCGATGCGCACCACCTGCACGGCAGCGCCTGCGCCAATTGCGGGACGGTGCTGACCGGCGAGTTCTGTCAGGCATGCGGACAGGCGGCGCATCTCCACCGCGACATCACCGGCTTCGCGCACGACGTGCTGCACGGGGTGTTCCATTTCGACGGCAAGTTCTGGACGACGCTGCCGATGCTGGCGTTTAGGCCGGGGCGGCTGACGCGGCGCTATGTCGATGGCGAACGCGCGAAGTTCGTGACGCCGATGGCGATGTTCCTGTTCTCGGTGTTCCTGATGTTCCTCGTCGTCGGCAACGTGCCGGGATGGTTCGCGCCGGACGACAAGACGGTCGATACCGCCGCGCTCGCCGCACCCCGCCACGAAATCGACCTGTCGATCGGCAAGGCGCGCGAGGAACTGGCGCGGCTCGAAGCGAACCGGGCGACCGTCGCGAAGGCCAATGGCGATACCGCGCCGGTCGATCGCAAGATCCGCCAGATGCGCGGTGAACTCAACGGCCTTCAGACGGCCGCGCGCTTCCTGCCCGGTGGCGACGCCATGCCCGCACGGGTCCGGGTGCGATCGCGGCTGCTGGAGCGGCAGGACACCGCCGCGATGGGTAACTGGATCGAACGCAAGATCGCGCTGGCCCGCGCCAATCCCAAGCTGTTGTTCTACAAGATGAAAAGCAGCGGGTATAAATATAGCTGGGCGCTGATCCCGATGGCGCTGCCGTTCCTGTGGGCGATGTTCGCGTGGCGGCGGCGCTTCGGCCTGTACGATCATGCGGTGTTCGCGACCTATTCGATCGCGTTCATGTCGCTGCTGGTAGTGGTGCTGACGCTGGTCGGCTGGGCATTGGGCGGCTTCGGGCGGACGATCGCGTGGACGGCGCTGTTCCTCGTGCCGCCGGTGCATATGTATAAGCAGCTCCGCCATGGATACGAACTGCGCCGGTTCAGCGCGCTGTGGCGGACGGTCGCGCTGGTCCATGTCGTGTCGCTGACGTCGCTGGCGTTCTTCCTGCTGCTGCTGTCGATGGGGCTGGCGGATTAGGGCGATGGCGCAGGAGCGCAACCGCGTCTCGATGTGGCTGCTCTGGCTGGTCGGCATCCTGTGGTTCGCTGTTGCCGCCCCGATCGTGATCCTGAGCCTATTGTTCCTGGAGGTGCCGTTGTGGCCGTCGTTCAGCGAGGAACGCACCGTTGAAGGGACCATGGTCTGGGCGGTGCTGACGATGTGGGTCTATGTCACGCCCGTTGTCCTGTTCGTCGTCGTCCGGCGGCGCCGCCGGTAGCGATGCGCGGCATCGCGCTGCCGTTGGTGTGTATGGCGCTGGCAGGCTGTTCGGGGCCGCCGCCGGAGTCCTGCATCGCGCGCGAGCGTGACTGGCCGCTTCAATCCGGGCTGATGCGGGGGATCGATCCGGTGCTGGTCCGTATCCGGGTGGAGCGCGACGGGCGGATCGTCTTCAACGGCCAGGCCAGCACGCCGGCGCAGGTCGCGCGCTACGTCCGGCTGCTGGACCGGCAACGCCCGCCGCCGGCCGTGCGGCTCGACGTCGACGGGCGCGCGCCGTGCGAGGCGGGCGAGAGGGTTCGCCGGATGCTGGACGGCGCGGCGATGTGCCGCGACGGCTATTGCGGCGAGCGTGGCGCATGGGAGTGGGGGTACGGCCCGCCGGTCGCGCCGCCGGGATAGGGCGGGTCGGCGCCAACGCCGCGAATCACCTTGGCCCTGCCCGCGCGAACCCTTATCTGCGCGCGCATGACACCGCCGAAACCCGAATGGGCCCCGCACGCCGCCGTCTGGATCGGCTATCCCAGCCACCCCGAGCTGTGGCTCGACGACCTCGATCCGGCGCGCGACGAAGTGGTCGCCTTTGCCCGCGCGGTCGATGCCGATGGCGCGGGCGAGCGCGTGATCCTCGTCGCCGCCGACGATGCCGCCGCCGCCGATGCCCGCGCGCGTGCGCCGTTCGCCGACGTCACGGTGCAGCGGTTCGGCGATATCTGGCTGCGCGATACCGGGGCGATCGTCGGCGGCGACGGCACCGCGCATCATTTCCGCTTCAACGGCTGGGGCGGGAAATACGACCTGCCCGGCGACGACGATGTCGGCGCGCGACTGGCCGCCGAGCGGGGCATGGCTGTTGCCGAACACGACTGGATCGTCGAGGGCGGCGCGATCGACGGCGATGGCACCGGCCTTGTCGTCACCACCCAGCAGTGCCTGCTCAACGCCAACCGCAACCCCGATTTCTCGCAGGCGGCGGCGGAGACGCGGTTGCGCGAGGATCTGGGCTACGACCGGGTGTTGTGGCTGGGCGACGGGCTGCTCAACGACCATACCGACGGCCATGTCGACAATCTGGCGCGCTTCGTGGGACCCAACCGGCTGGCGCTGCCCGAACCCGCCGAGAACGATCCCAACTGGCGCGTCTATCAGGACGCGGCCGAGCGCGCGGAGGCGTTCGGCGTCGAGGTGGTGCGCGTGCCCTCCCCCGGCCGGGTACTGTCCGACGAGGAAGAGATCATCCCCGGCAGCCACATGAACTTCTATATCGGCAATGCCGCCGTGGTCGTGCCGCTGTATGGCACCGGCAGCGACGATGCGGCGGTCGCGGCGTTTCAGGCGATCTTTCCGAACCACCGTGTCGTCGGGCTGCGCGCCGACCATATCCTGACCGGCGGCGGCAGCTTCCACTGCATCAGCCAGCAGATTCCGGCGGCTTGATCGCCTTCGCCGTCCGTGCGCTGCTCTCGGGGATCATCGTCGCGGCGGTGGCGATGATCGCGAGGCGTAGTCCGGCCGCGGGCGCGCTGGTCGCATCGCTGCCGCTGGTGTCGCTGCTCGGCATGATCTGGCTGTGGCGCGACACCGGCGATGCGCCACGGCTGGCCGATCATGCCGAGGCGACCTTCTGGTATGTGCTGCCCTCGCTGCCCATGTTCTTGATCGTGCCGGCGTTGCTGCGCCACGGGATCGCCTTCTGGTGGGCGCTGGCCGCCGGTTGCGGTGTCACGATCCTGCTGTATCTCGCGATCATTCCCGTCGCCGCCCGCTTCGGCGTCAGTTTGTAGGACCATCCATGACCCAGATTTCCGTCGCCGCGATCCAGGCGGGCTTCACACCCGACATCGACCGCAACATCGCCCATGTCGGCGCGCTGGTGCGCGAGGCCGCCGCGAGGGGCGCGCAGGTGATCCTGCCACCCGAATTGTTCGAGGGCGAATATTTCTGCCGCGTCGAGGACGAGGGGCTGTTCGCCAATGCCAAGCCCACCGCCGACCACAAGGCGGTGCAGGCGATGCAGGCGCTGGCCGCCGAGCTGAAGGTCTATATCCCGACCAGCTTCTTCGAGGCGGACGGGCCGCATCATTACAACAGCCTGGCGATGATCGACCCCGACGGCCGCATCCAGGGCGTGTATCGCAAGAGCCATATCCCCGACGGGCCGGGCTATGAGGAGAAATTCTATTTCCGCCCCGGCAATACCGGGTTCAAGGTGTGGGACGGGCCGGCCGAGAGCGATCGGGCGAAGATCGGCGTCGGCATCTGCTGGGACCAATGGTATCCCGAAACGGCGCGGGCGATGATGCTGATGGGCGCGCAGGTGCTGTTCTATCCGACCGCGATCGGCAGCGAGCCGCACGACACCAGCCTCGACACCGCGCGGCTATGGCGGCGGGCGATGGTCGGCCATGCGGTGTCGAACGTCGTGCCGGTGGTGGCGGCGAACCGCATCGGCGTGGAGCACGACCAGACCTTCTACGGCACGTCGTTCATCGTCGACGAGCGCGGCGACGTGCTGGCCGAGCTGGACCGTGAGGAAGAGGGGGTCATCACCGCGACGATCGACCTCGATCGGGTCAAGCGTCACCGCGCGGCGTTCGGCTTCTTCCGCGACCGGCGGCCCGAGCTGTACGGGAGGCTGGTGCAGGATATTTGAAAGGGTGTCTGAAAATTCGTGGAAGCGCAAAATGCGTTTCAGCGCATTTTCGAACAATCCAAGCGGGATCGACCTTCAGCCAATGCTACGGCTTCTCGTCGTTCCCGCGCAGGCGGGAACCCATAGACGCAACGGACTCGATTCGATCGCCGGCGTCGGCGTGTATGGATCCCCGCCTGCGCGGGGATGACGCAGGGGGGCGAGGGCAAATTCCCCCGCCAAAGCTGAATGTCCATCCGTCCGAAGTCGCGGAGCGCTACCGCCCGATCCACTGCCGGCGACGGAACCACGCGACGATGCCGGCGCTCATGCCCGCGCACAGCGCGACCACCCCGGCGAAGGCCCATGGCTCCTTGGCGAAGGGGATGCCCTCCACGTTCATGCCGAGCAGGCCGGTGACGAAGGTGAGCGGCAGGAACACCATCGCGACGATCGCGATCTGCAAGGATCGCTGGTCGAGCTGTTCGGCGCGCAGGTCGGTCAGCGTTTCGTGGATCAGCGCGGCGCGTTCGCGGATCGCGTCGACCTCCTCGGCCATGCGCGCGGCGCGATCGGCGGCGGCGGACAGGTGGAGGCGATCGTCGGCCCCCAGCCAGTCACCGGGCATGGTGCCGAGCTTTTCGAGCGCGGCGCGCTGCGGCACGAGAAACCGGCGATAGCCGATCGCGCGGACGCGGGTGCGCGTCACGTCGCGGCGCTGTTCGAAGATGCGCGTCGGGTCGAGCGCTTCCTCGCAGGCGTCGAGCGTGTCGCCGAGATCGGCGATCAGCGGGTCGAGTTCCTCGGTGATCGCGGTGGCGAAGGCGACGATCAGGTCGCCGGGGTCGGCGATCCGGCCGCTTTCGACCTGGGCGATGACCGGTTCGAGCGCGGACAGGCGACGGCGCGTGACCGAATGGACATGGCCGCGGCTGGCATAGAGCCGGACCGAGGCGAGCGGATCGGCGCTCGACAGTTCGTCCTGCGACAGGCCGCGCAGGTTGACGAACGCACCATGGCCGATCGCGTCGCAGCGCGGGCGCGTCTCGACAGCGGTCAGCGGCTCGACGACATAGTCGGCGAGGCCCGCTTGCCCACGCAGCCATGGCGCGATCGTCTCGCCCTCGCCGTGAAGATGGACCCACACGAAATCGCCCTGCGCATCGGCGGCATCCTCGGGGCGGATGCGCGTCGCCTTGCCACCGGTGATGACCCATGCGCGGCCGGTCATGCGATCACCACGGTGAGGCCGGGCGGCGGCGGATCGGCGGGCGGCCCGTCCAGCCGCACCGCATCGGCGCGGGCGCGGGCGAGGATCGCAGGCGGCGTGGCGGGCGCGGCATGGAGGCGGTCGGCCTGCCCCAGCCAGCGTGCCTCGCGCAGCGTCAGGTCGTCGGGGTCGGTCGAGCGCAGGTGGATCGTCACCACCTGTCCGGCGACCATGGCCGCGCCGGCCAGCCAGTCAGCGACCGCGCCGGCGCCGTGCGGGACCAGCGGGTCGAGCGCGCCGCCCGGCGCCACCGCCGCGCCGATCGCGCGCCGCCGGTCGCCGCCGTCGGGGAAGCGGGCGCGGAGCGGTCCGCGCGCCGCGCCGAGCGCTTCGGCGAGGCGGCCGAGGTTCGGCGGCAGCACCGCCTCCAGCCGCTGGCGAATGGCGGCGGCGAGGCCCGCCGAGACGCCGCCGGTCGACACCGCGACCAGCACTGGCGAGCGGTCGACGATCGCCGGCAGGGTGAAGTCGCAGTCGGCCGGGCGATCGACCGCGTTGACCAGCACGCCGCGCGCCTTAAGCGCATCGATCGCGGCGCGCGCCTCGCCCTCATCCTCGATCGCGACGACGGCGATGCGGGCGTCGGCGGCGTCGCTCACCACCGTCGCGCCGCTGCGTTCGAGCAGGCGGCGCTTGGCGTCGGCGGCCTCGCCCTCGCCTTTCAGGATCACCGTCAGCCCGGCGGTGCGCAGCAGGATCGGCAGGCCGTTCACAGCCAGGGCGGCAGACGGTCGGCGGTGGCCAGCGCCTCGATCGGCGGACGCTCGCGCACCACCGCGAAGGCGTCGCCCGATACCAGCACCTCGGGCACCAGCGCGCGCGAGTTGTAGGTCGAGGCCATCGTCGCGCCGTATGCGCCGGCGGTCATGAACGCGACGAGATCGTCGGCCTGTACCACGTCCATCGTCCGGCCGAGCGCAAAGGTGTCGCCGGTCTCACAGACCGGGCCGACGATGTTGGCGGGCGCGGTGTCGCCGGTGGGGGCGACGGCGCGGATGTCGTGATAGGCATCGTAGAGGCTGGGGCGCAACAGGTCGTTCATCGCCGCGTCGACGATGACGAACGGCGCGCTCGCGCCCGCCTTCACGCGGATGACCCTGCTGAGCAGCACGCCCGCGTTGGCGACGATCAGCCGGCCGGGCTCGAACATCAGCCGCGCGTCCCAGCCGGCGGTCGCGCGCGCGACCATCGCGCCATAGGCGGCGGGCGACGGCGGGACGGGCTTCGCGGGATCATAGGGGACGCCGAGGCCGCCGCCCAAGTCGGCATGGGTGATGGTATGGCCGGCGGCGCGCAGATCGGCGATCAGCGCGCCGACGCGGCCGAACGCGGCCTCCAGCGGCGCGAGGTCGGTCAACTGGCTGCCGATATGCACCGCGACGCCGCGCACCTGTAATCCCGGCAGCGACGCGGCGTGGGCATAGGCGGCAAGGGCGGCGTCATAGCCGATGCCGAACTTGTTCTCCTTGCCCCCGGTCGAGATCTTGGCGTGGGTGCCGGCGATCACGTCGGGGTTCACGCGGATGGCGATGCGCGCGGTCTTGCCCGTGGCGCTTGCCACGGCGGAGAGCATGTCGAGTTCGGGTTCGGATTCGATGTTGAACTGGCCGATGCCGGCGTCGAGCGCACGGGCCATTTCCTCGGCGGTCTTGCCGACGCCCGAGAACACGATGTTTTCAGGCGCCATGCCGGCGTCGAGCGCGCGGTACAGTTCGCCACCCGAGACGACATCGGCGCCCATGCCGGCGCGCGCCAGCGTCGCCAGCACCGCCTTGTTCGGGTTGGCCTTCACCGCGAAGGCGACCAGCGGATCGCCCTTGCCCAGCCCGGCCACCGCGTCGCGGAACACGCGGACATGCCGTTCGAGCGTGGCGGTGGAATAGACATAGACCGGGGTGCCGATGGCTTGCGCGATCGTCGGCAGCGGCACGTCCTCGGCATGGAGGATGCCGCCGTTCAGGGTGAAATTGTCCATGGGCGGGTCTTCTAGAAGAGGGAGACGGGTGCGCAAACCCTCCATTCGCCTCTCCAGCGAAGGCTGGGGGGATGAAGGAGGCAGGTCGGAGTCCGATCCATCCGCCCTACAACAAGCGTCATCCCGGCGAAGGCCGGGATTTCGTGGGGCAATCGCGCGACAGGAACCGCGAGAGGCCCCAGCCTTCGCTGGGGCGACGGTACGGGGCGGGCGGATCAAGCCTTAGCGCGGCGGCAGGACGAAGGGGTCGTCGCCGCGCGCCTTGGATTCAGTCAGCAGCTCGTCGCTGCGCGAGGGGCGCTGCTGCGTCGTCGGATCGAGCAGCTCGGCCGGGGTCGGCGTCGCGGTCGCACCATAGGGTGCGGGCGGCAGCGCGGCATTTTCCTGCGGGCGCAGGTCGCGGCGCGATCCGCAGGCGGCGAGCGCCAGCACCAGCGCGAGGGGGACGAGGGCGCGCATCACCCTGCCGCCCGTGCGGCGGCGATGGCTTCGCGTACCCGCTCGGGCGCGGTGCCGCCGAAGCTCTTGCGGCTGGCGACCGAGGCGTCGACGCTCAGCACGTCGAAGATGCCCGCCGTGATGCGGTCGTCGATGCCGGTCAGATCGTCGAGCGTCAGGCCGTCCAACCGGCAGCCCTTGCCCTCGGCCAGCTTCACCGCGCGGCCGGTGATGTGGTGCGCCTCACGGAAGGGCACGCCCGCTTCGCGCACCAGCCAGTCGGCAAGGTCGGTCGCGGTCGAATAGCCGGTTTCGGCCGCCGCGCGCATCCGGTCGGTGCGGAAGGTGGCGCTTTCGATCATGCCGGTCATCGCCGCGATCGACAGGGCGAGCAGGTCGGTCGCCTCGAACACCGGCGGCTTGTCGTCCTGCATGTCCTTGGAATAGGCGAGCGGCAGGCCCTTCATCGTCACCATCAGCGCGGTCATGCAGCCGAGGATGCGGCCCGAATGGCCGCGCACCAGTTCGGCGGCATCGGGGTTGCGCTTCTGCGGCATGATCGAGCTGCCGGTCGACCATTGGTCGGACAGGCTGACGAAGCCGAACATCTGCGACGCCCAGATCACGAACTCTTCGGCGAGGCGCGACAGGTGAAGCGAGCATTGCACGCAGGCGGTGAGATATTCGATCGCGAAGTCGCGGTCGCTGACCGAATCGAGCGAGTTGCGCGTCGGGCCGTCGAAGCCGAGCGCCTGCGCCGTCGCCTCGCGGTCGAGCGGGAAGCCGGTGCCGGCCAACGCCGCCGAGCCGAGCGGATTGCGGTTCAGCCGCGCGCGGGCATCGGCGAAGCGGCCGCGATCGCGCGCGATCATCTCGTGATAGGCCATCAGGTGATGGCCGAGCGTCACCGGCTGCGCGACTTGCAGGTGAGTGAAGCCGGGCATGACGCTGGCGGCATGTTCCCCAGCGCGGACCAGCAGCGCGGCCTGCAACTGGCCGAGCGCGGCGTCGACCGAATCGATCGCGTCGCGCACCCACAGGCGGAAATCGGTCGCGACCTGATCGTTGCGCGAGCGCGCGGTGTGGAGCCGTCCGGCGACGGGGCCGATCTTTTCGGCGAGCCGCGCCTCGGTCTGCATATGGATGTCTTCGAGGGCCAGATCGTCCGACACGCCATGTTCGGCATAGTCGTCGGCCACCGCGTCCAGCCCGGCGAGGATCGTGGCGATGTCCGCCGCGTCGACGATGCCCTGCGCGCCGAGCATCGCCGCATGCGCCTTCGATCCGGCAATATCCTGTCGCCACATCCGCTTGTCGAACGGGATCGAGGCGTTTATCTCGCGCATCACGGCCGAAGGACCTTCGGCGAAGCGTCCGCCCCACATGCTGTTGGAGCCTGTCATGCGCCCAGTAATCGCGCTTCTCCTTGGATTGGCGATGTTCGTCGGCGGTTGCGATAAACGCGCCGACCCGCCGGAGCAAGCAGCACCGGTCGAGGACGGCACCGTTCCTGACGTCCCCGCCGCCAATACCGCCGCCGTTCCTGAAGCCGCCGGCAAGATCGACCGCAGCCACAAGGGCGAGGCGTTGCCCGCCTATGGCTTCGAGGATGCGGCGGGCAAGCCGGTGACGCTGGCGACGTTCAAGGGCAAGCCACTGTTGCTCAACGTGTGGGCGACATGGTGCGCGCCGTGCGTGCGCGAGATGCCGACGCTCGATGCACTGGCGACGAAGGCGGGCGATACGCTTTCGGTCGTGGCGGTGTCGCAGGATCTGGAGCCGGCGAAGGTGCAGCCGTTCCTGACCGAACGCGGACTGAAGCTCGTCGGCTACCGCGACCCGAAGTTGCAGTTCACCAGCGGCATGGGGCTGAACCTGCCGACGACGATCCTGTACGATGCCGCCGGCAAGGAAGTGTGGCGCGTGGTCGGCGGCATGGACTGGGCCGGGGCGGACGCGGCGAAGTTGATCGCCGAGGCGTAGCGAAGCGTATTGCTCCCCTCCCTTCGAGGGAGGGGAGTCGTCCTACTCCCGGTCGGGTGCTGCCCCGGCCTGCGGGATTTCGGGGGCGGCACCGGGCGAGCCTTCGTCGAAATCCTCGCCCGCCGCGCCGCCGCCCGCGCCCATGCCGCTGCCGTGCGCTTCGCCGTTGGGCGCGATCCAGGCGCGGCGGCCGTTGTCGGGTGGCAGGTCGCGGCCATCCTGCGCGTTCAGCGACGGGGCAGGGCCGGCATCGGCCCGCGCCTGATCGGCATCGCGCGCCCGATCATATTCCTGCCCGGTACGCCCGGTCGGCCGATCGAAGGCGTTGTGGGGTTCGGTCCGTTCGGGATCGACGGCGGGGTGTGCGGTCGTGTCGGCCATGGAAACTCTCCTCGGGCGATCAATCGCTCGGGAGCGGGCGACGTTCCCTATTCGGTCGCGGCGGGCTTGCGTTCCAGCCGGTTGCGGACGCGCAGTCCGACGAACAGCATCGTCGGCCAGAACATGGTGTTGACGATGTCGAGCGAGGTATCGCCCCAGCGCCATGACCCATAATGCAGCCGGTCGAGCAGTTCGTTGCCGAATTCCGCCAGTGCCACGACCAGCAGCGGGACCGGCGTCGACAGCCGCCGCCCGGTGATGACGCGGGTGGCGAGCAGTACCGCCATGCCGGCATGGACGTGCAGCAGGCTGTCGGCCATGCCGGTGCCGTCGCCGATCTCGTGGATCAACTGGGCGTAAAGCGCGGGAATATCCATGGCATGCGACGTTGGCGCAGCCGGGCCTTGCCCTCAAGCGGAAAGCGATGGGCGGGAACCGAATTTGCTGCAGTGCAGAAGGGCCGTTGCGCCCATTTTGCCGCAACCATACGAAAGCATTGAACTTTCCCGGCACCGCGCGGTAGCATGGCTGACAACGCGGTCAGGAGGGATACGGGCGATGACGATCGAACGCCGGGACGTGCTGCGATCGGCGGCGATGCTGGGGCTGGGACTCGCCGCCCCCGCGATCGGGCAGCCGACGCGCAAGCTCGGCTATGCGATCGTCGGCCTTGGCTATTATGGCCTCGGCGTCATCATCCCGCAGTTCGCGAAGTGCGCCCACAGCCGGCTGGCGGCGGTGGTCAGCGGCGACCGCGCCAAGGCCGAACGGGTCGCGCGCGAGCATGGCCTGTCGCCACAAGCAATCTATTCCTACGCGAATTTCGACAGCATCCGCGACAACCCGGACGTCGACATCGTCTATGTCTGCCTGCCCAACGGGTTGCACGCCGAGTACACCATCCGTGCGGCGCGGGCGGGCAAGCATGTGTTGTGCGAGAAGCCGATGGCGGTATCGGTTGCCGAAGGACAAGCGATGATCGCCGCATGCAAGACGGCGAACCGCAAGCTGATGATCGGCTATCGCTGCCATTTCGAACCGTTCAACCGCGAGGCGATGCGGCTGGCGCGGAGCGGTGCGGCGGGCAAGATCCGGTTCGTCCGGTCGGAACATGGCTTCGTGCAGGGCGATCCCGGCGCGTGGCGGCTGAAACGCGCGCTGTCGGGCGGCGGCTCGCTGATGGACATGGGGGTCTATAGTTTGCAGGCGGCGCACTACATGACCGGCGAGGAACCGGTCGCCGTCACCGCGCGCGAATCGACCGACCGGCGCGATCCGCGCTTCGCGGAGGTCGAGGATATGATCGACTGGACGCTCGAATTTCCCTCGGGCGCGATCGCGGGCTGCCTGTCGATGTACAGCGCCAACCAGAACCGCATCCTGTTGATGGGCGACAAGGGCCGGATCGAGCTGGAGCCGGCCACCCGCTATGACGGCAACCGGATGTGGACCGGCCGCGACGGGCGCGAGCGCGAGGTGACGCCGCCGGACGCGCAGGCGAACCAGTTCGCGGGGCAGCTCGACCATCTCGCCGACTGTGCGGTGAGCGGTCGCGAGCCGATCGTGTCGGGCGAGGAAGGGTTGCGCGACATGGCGATCATCAAGGCGATCTATCGATCGGCGCGCGAGGGGCGGACCGTGCGGCTGGAGCGCGGGGCATGATCGGCGCGTTGTTGCTGGGCGTCGTCGTCGCGCAGGCGGCCCCCGCCCCTACGCCATTCGCGGACCAGCGGACGATCGACACCGCCATCGCCGACATGCGCGCCGAGATGCGGCGCAGCGGCAGCGGCTTCGCCTATCGCCCGCTGGTCGAAGACGGGCGCAGCGTCGCGGCGATCGAGGTGTGGGCAAGGCCGGGCAATCCGGCGGTCCACCCGGACGCGGCGGAATATGCGATCGTCCTCGACGGTGCGGGGACATTGGTGTCGGGCGGCACGATGGTCGAGCCGAAGGCGAGCGCGCCGGGACTGGTCGAGGGCAGCCGGATCGAGGGCGGCACCACGCGGCGGCTCGCCAAGGGCGACGTGATGTTGATCCCGGCGGGCGTGCCGCACTGGTTCGGCGTGACCGGCGACCGGCTAGTGCTGCTTGGCATGAAGCTGGGGCGGTAGGGTTCGATTCCACCCCGAAACGCACGTCATCCCAGCGAAGGCTGGGATCTCCCGGGGCTGATGCGCGACAGGAACCGCAGGAGGCCCCAGCCTTCGCTGGGGCGACGCTTCTGGTCAGGTGAATCGAACGCTAACCAGCCACGACGACCGCCCGGCCGGCGTCGGCCGGCACGTCCACCGCGAGCGTCGCGCGGACCGCTTCGCCGACGATCAGCATCGCCGGATCGTGCGCGCTGATCGCCTCGACCAGAAAGGCGAGCGAGGACAGGCGGCCGCGGATGATCCGTTCGGTAGGCAGCGAGGCGTTGACCACCACCAACACCGGGGTATCGGCGCTGCGCCCGGCGGCGATCAGTTGCTGCATCACCGTCTGCGCGGCGGCGCGGCCCATATAGACGGCGAGCGTCGTGTCGGGCGCGGCCAGCGTCGCCCAGTCGAGGTCGAGCGGCTCGCCGGCCTTCGCATGCGCCGTCACCAGCGTGAGGCGACGGGCGCACCCACGCAGCGTCAGCGTGGCCCCGGCCGAGGCGGCCGCCGCGCTGGCGGCAGTGACGCCGGGGCAGATGCGGACCGTGATCCCCGCGGCGGTGCAGGCCGCCAGTTCCTCGGCGGTGCGGCCGAAGATCGCCGGATCGCCGCCCTTCAGGCGGACGACGCGCTTTCCCTGAAGCGCCGCCGCGACGATCAACCGGTCGATCGTCCCCTGATCCTTCGAATGGCGGCCCGAGCGTTTGCCGACGCTGATCCGGTCGGTGGCGGCGGGAATCAGGTCGAGCACGCCCGGCCCTACCAGCGCGTCGTGGAACACCACGTCGGCGGTGGCGATCAGCCGTGCCGCCTTGCGCGTCAGCAGATCGGGGTCGCCGGGGCCGGCACCAACCAGCCAGACGCTGCCGGCGGAGAAATCGTCATGCGGCATGGGTGTTCTCCGTGGACAGGATGCGGGCGAGCGCCGGGCGGCACGATCCGCAGTTAGTGCCGGCACCGATCGCCGCGCCGATCGCCGCGACGTCGGCGAGCTGCCGGTCGCGGATCGCGGCGACGATGGTGCGCAGGCCGAGGTCGAAGCAGCTACACACGATCGGCCCGCGATCGACCTGTACCCCCGGCGCGCGGCCGGCGAGGACGGTCGGCGCGACCTGTGGTTCGGCGAGCTGGTCGATCAGCCAGTCGCGGGTGGGCAATTCGCCGGTTTCGGTCAGGAACAGTGCGGCGACCAGCCGGCCGCCGTTCAGCACCGCCACCCGCCGCGTACCGCGCGCGGCGTCGATCGCCTCGATCCGCTCGCCGGCGGGCAGGCAGGTGTCGAGCCGCAGCGGATCGCCGTCGCCGGCCAGTTCCCACAGGCTGCCCGCCGGCACCGTCACCCGCGTCGCCCACAGGCAGTCGGGCCGGCGCGCCGGGTCGCCGGTCACGATCAGGAAGCCGCGCCAGCGGGTGGCGACGGCGGCGACGCTCGCCGGGGTCGATTTGAAGCCTGGCTGGCCTGACACCGGATCGACGAGCGGACGCGGCAACAGCCCGGTGCGCCCGCCGCTCGACGTCTGGTCGGTCCAGTGGATTGGCACGAACAATTCGCCGATCCGCTGCGCATCGGTGACGCGCGCGCGGTAGAGGCTGTCGCCCTGCGGCGTGGCAACACGGGCGAGGCCGCCGTCGACGATGCCGAGCCGGTCGGCGTCCGCCGGGTGAACCTCGACCAGCGGTTCCTCGCGGTGGCGGGCGAGCTTGGGCGCGAGGCCGGTGCGGGTCATGGTGTGCCACTGGTCACGATAGCGGCCGGTGTTGAGCGTCAGCGGCCAGTCCCTGAGTGGTGCGGGCAGCGGCTTCTGCACCGCCGGCACCAGCCGGGCGCGGCCGTCGGGCGTGGAGAAGCGACCATCGGCGAACGGCGTGCCGCCCCAGCGGAACGGCGTCATCGCGTCATAGGCGGCGTTGCCGCCATTGGCGCGGCCGGGCAGCGCGAACAGCCGTGCGCCATCGTTCTGATAGGTCGACAGGCGGACATGCTCGCGCCAGATGTCGGCGGGGCGATCATAGGCGAAGGCGGTCTTCCACCCCATGCGCCGCGCCACTTCCTTGACGATCCACCAATCGGGCTTCGCGTCGCCGGGCAGCGGGAAGATCGCGCGCTGGCGGCTGACGGTGCGGTCGGAATTGGTGACGGTGCCGTCCTTTTCGCCCCATGCGGCGGCGGGCAGGCGGACATGGGCGAAGGCGCCGGTGTCGGTTTCGGCCATCACGTCGCTGACCACCACGAACGGGCAGGTCGCCAGCGCCTCGCGCACGCGGGTCGCGTCGGGCATCGATACGGCGGGGTTGGTCGCCATCACCCACAGCGCCTTGATCCGGCCGTTGCCCAGCTCGCGGAACAGGTCGACCGCCTTCAGTCCGGGCTTGGTGGCGATGGTCGGCGAGGCCCAGAAACGCTGGACGCGGGCGCGGTTGTCCTCGGCGAAGTCCATGTGCGCGGCGAGCGTCGAGGCGAGTCCGCCGACCTCGCGTCCGCCCATCGCATTGGGCTGTCCGGTGATCGAGAAGGGCTGGGCGCCGGGCTTGCCGATGCGGCCGGTGGCGAGATGGACGTTGAGAATGGCGTTGACCTGATCGGTGCCGGCCAGCGCTTGGTTCACGCCTTGGCTGAACATCGTGACGGTGCGCGGGGTGGCGGCGAACAGCTCGTAGAAGCGGCGCAGGTCGGCGACGGGCAGGTCGCAGGTGCGCGCGACCGACCACAGGTCGCTGCCCGCGCCGGTACGCTCCCAGAAATCGTCGGGCAGGCTGAGGTGATCGGCGACGAAATCCTGATCCAGCACGCCCGCGTCGCGGCACCAGTGGAGCAGCCCGTTCATCAGCGCGACGTCGCTGCCCGGACGGATGGCGAGGTGGAGATCGGCCTCGTCCGCCGTTTCGGTGCGGCGCGGATCGATGACGACCAGCTTCGCGCCTGCGTCGCACCGGGCGCGGATGCGTTGATAGACGATCGGATGACACCATGCGGTGTTCGATCCGACCAGTACGATCAGGTCGGCGGCGTCGATATCCTCGTAGGTAGCGGGAACGATGTCCTCACCGAACGCGCGGGTGTGGCCGGCGACCGCGCTCGACATGCACAACCGCGAATTGGTGTCGATGTTGGCCGAACCGATGAAGCCCTTCATCAGCTTGTTGGCGACGTAGTAATCCTCGGTCAGCAACTGGCCCGAGACGTAGAAGGCGACGCTGCCGGGACCATGGCGGGCGATCGTGTCCTGAAACTTGCGCGCGACGAGGTCGAGCGCCTTGTCCCAGCTTGCGTGGCGCTTGCCGATCATCGGATGCAGCAGGCGACCCTCAAGGCCGACCGTCTGGCCGAGGTGGGTGCCCTTGGAACACAGCCGGCCGTGGTTGGCGGGGTGGTCGGGATCGCCCTTGATCTGGACCGATCGCTCGCCGGTTGGGGTGGCGACGATGCCGCAGCCGACGCCGCAATAGGCGCAGGTGGTTTTTATCGTCATTTAGCCCTCTTCCCGGAGGGGAGAGGGTTGGGAGAGGGGTCTTGCCGCGAGCGCCGTGCTCGGTGAGACTCCTTCCCCTCTCCCCGGCCCTCTCCCCTGAAGGGGAGAGGGAGGTTGGTCGCGTTCACGCCGCCGCCTTCAGCGTTCCGGCGCGGCACAGCAGGACGCGGCCGCCGCTGATCCTGACCGGCACGGTCGGGGTACAGCCCTTGTCCTCGCCCAGTGCCTCGCCGGTGCTGAGCGAGATGCGCCAGTTGTGCAGCGGACACGCCACCGCGCCGCCATGGACGATGCCCTGCGACAACCGGCCATGCTTGTGCGGGCAGCGGTCGAGCAGCGCGAACACCTTGTCCTCGCCGGTGCGGAACACGGCGATGTCGTCGCCACCCTCGACCTGCACCGTGCGACTGCCGCGCAGCGGAATTTCATCGACCCAGCCGATGTCGAGCCATTCTCCGGTCATGCCATCGCTCCTGCGGGCTGGAAGCGCGCCATCGGCGCGTGTTGTTCGCGGTCGGCCCCGGCGACGCGCGCCGCCCATGGATCGTCCTGCATGAATTGCTGCGAGAAGCGGAACCGCCGGGCATATTCGGCGCGGACACCGGCGTCGGGCAGCAGCCGCGACTGGATATGGGCGAGGCCGACCCGCTCGATCCACGGCGCGGTCCGCTCCAGATAGCGTGCTTCCTCGCGGTAGAGCTGGATGAAGGCGGCGCACATGTCCATCGCCTCCTCCTCGGTCGCCACCTTGCACAACAGGTCGGTCGCGCGGACCTTGATCCCGCCGTTGCCGCCGACATGCAGTTCATACCCTGAATCGACGCAGACGATGCCGAAGTCCTTGATCGTTGCCTCGGCACAGTTGCGCGGGCACCCCGACACCGCGATCTTGAACTTGTGCGGCATCCACGACCCCCACGTCGCGCGCTCGATCTTGACGCCGAGGCCGGTCGAATCCTGCGTGCCGAAGCGGCACCATTCGGAGCCGACGCAGGTTTTGACGGTACGCAGCGACTTGCCATAGGCATGGCCGCTGACCATGCCCGCCGCGTTCAGGTCGGCCCAGACGGCGGGCAAATCCTCCTTCTTGATGCCGAAGATGTCGAGCCGCTGGCCGCCGGTCACTTTCACCATCGGCGCGTCGAACTTCTCGACCACATCGGCGATCGCGCGCAGTTCGCGGGGGTTGGTGAGGCCGCCCCACATGCGCGGCACGACCGAATAGGTGCCGTCCTTCTGGATGTTGGCGTGCATCCGTTCGTTGACGAAGCGGCTCTGCTGGTCGTCCTTGTAGACGCCGGGCAGCGCGCAGAGCAGATAATAGTTGAGCGCCGGGCGGCACGACGAACAGCCGTCGGGCGTCGACCAGTGCAGCTTCTGCATCACCTCGGGGATCGAGCGCATGTCCTGCGCCACGATCTCGCGGCGCACGTCGTCATGGCCGAAGCTGGTGCATTTGCACATCGTCTTCGGACCCGCCTCGACCGCGTCGCCCAGCCGCAGCGCCAGCAGGGTTTCGACGATGCCGGTACACGACCCGCAGCTCGCCGATGCCTTGCACCCGGCGCGCACCGCGTCGAGGCTGCCCGCCCCGCCGTCGATGCAGGCCAGCACCTTGCCCTTGGTCACGCCGTTGCAGCCGCAGATTTCCGCATCGTCGGAAAGTGCCGCAACGGCCGACCTAGGGTCCGCCTGCCCCCCTCCCGAGGCAAAGGCCTGGCCGAAGATCAGCGCGTCGCGGATGTCGGCGACGTCGGTGCCCTTCTTCAGCAGGTCGAAATACCAGTTGCCGTCGGCGGTATCGCCATAGAGCACCGCGCCGACGATGCGGTCGCCCTTCACGACCACCCGCTTGTAGATGCCGCGCGAGGCATCGCGCAGCACGATGTCCTCCGCGCCGTCGCCGCCGGAAAAATCCCCGGCGGAGAACACGTCGAGCCCGGCGACCTTCAGCTTGGTCGAGGTGGCGGAGGGCTTGTAGCCGCTGGGCGCGCCGACCAGCGCGTCGGCGAGCGAGCGGCACATGTCCCACAGGGGGGCGACGAGGCCGTAGACCTGTCCGTCATGCTCGACGCATTCGCCGACCGCGAGGATCGCCGGGTCGCTGGTCACCATATGGTCGTCGACCTTGATGCCGCGCCCGACGTCGATCCCCGCCGCGCGGGCAAGTGCGACCGAGGGACGGATGCCGACCGCCATCACCACCAGATCGGCGGGGATGACCGTCCCGTCCTTCAGATGCACCGCCTCGACCTTGCCGTCGCCGACGATCGCGGCGGTGTCCGCGCCGGTCAGGATCGTCTGGCCACGCGCCTCCAGCGCGGTCTTGAGCAGCCAGCCCGCCGCCTCGTCCAACTGGCGTTCCATCAGCGTCGGCATGATGTGCAGCACCGTGACCTTCATGCCGCGCAGCGACAGGCCGTGCGCCGCCTCCAGCCCGAGCAGGCCGCCGCCGATCACCACCGCCGATCCGCCGCGTTCGGCGGCGGCGAGCATCGTCCCGACGTCGTTCATGTCGCGGAAGCTGACGACGCCGGGCAGGTCCTTGCCCGGCACCGGAATGATGAACGGATCGGAACCGGTCGCGATCAGCAGCCGGTCATAGGCGAGCGTCTGTCCGCTGCGGCTGATGACGGTGTGCGCATCCCGGTCGATCGCGACGACCGGATCGCCGCTCAGCAGGGTGATGGCGTTGTCGGCGTACCAGTCGGCACCGTTGATGACGATGTCGTCGAACGTCTTTTCCCCGGCCAGCACCGGCGACAACATGATCCGGTTGTAGTTCACCAGCGGTTCGGCACCGACGATGGTGACACGGTAGCGCGTGGGATCGCGCGCCAGCAGTTCCTCGACCGCGCGGCAGCCGGCCATGCCGTTGCCGACGACGACCAGGTGTTCCCGGGCGTCGCCCTCGGGTAGTTTGATGGGGTCGTGCTTCATATCGTCCAGTCCAGTTGGAGCCAGAATTTGCGGGTGTCGGTCGCGAAGCGATCGGCGCGATAATCGGCGTAGCGGACGCTGGCGGTGGTGCGGCCGAGCGTCGCCTGCGCGAGAAAGTTCAGTTCGTCGCCATAATGGCGGACCAGCCGGTCGCTTTCGAACCGGTGCCAGATCGCCTGCACGCTGACGTTCTTCGCCTGGCCGACCTGCTTCCAGCCCCAGCCGCCGCTGGCGTACAGGTCGCGCAGGCCGTCGGCGGGCTTGGGGGTGAATTTCTCGGCCCAGCCGTTGAATTTGAACACGGCGGCAAACGGCGTCTGAAAGCTGGTGAACGGCCGCCCGTCGTCGGCGCCCAGCACTTCGTAGCCCAGCCCGAGCCGGGGTCCGGCAAGGTCGAGCGAGGCGTCGGCCAGCCAGTAATCGGCGCTATAGTCGTTGGGATTGCGGCCATGATCGGACTGGCGCGCCCAGCTTGCCTGATAGCCAAGCTTCGCCTTGCCGATCGCGCGGCTGCCGGCGAAGCGGAGGCCATAGGTCTGGCTCGACAGACGATAGGCCTGCACCGCCGCCTCGTCCTGATCGACCAGATAGGCGAAGCCGGTCAGCATGCCGAGCGGCGTGGCATAGCCGAGGTTGGCGAGGATATTGTTCCCCTCGATCACGCCCTGCCGCGCAGCCGTGCCGTCGATGCCCCACACGGTATGCACCGCCCACGCATAGGTCACGTCGGCCTTCAGCCCCTTTGCCGGGGTCAGTTCGGCGCGCACCGCGTCGAACGTCTGGCCGTTGTTGCGGATCGCCGCCGCGCCGACGAAGCGTTCGTCGTCGATCACGATCCGCTGCCGCCCGGCGGTAAGCGTCATCCCCGGCGCGCGATACTGCACCTGCGCGCGGTAGAGGCCGATCGACTGCGGATCGGCGATCAGCGGACGGGTGGCATCGGGATGCAGCCCGTCGAAATAATCGCCGACGATCGCGAGATTGCCCTGCGCTTCGGCCAGCGCCGACCAGCGTCCGTCGCTGACCGACAGCCCGGCGCGGACCCGCGCCGTCACCCCGTCGGCGTCGCGCGGCAGGCCGTCCTGATCGGCATGTTCGTAGCGCAGCCGGGCGTCGACGAGCGGCTTCACGCTCTGGGCCATGGCCGGCGACGCGAGGCCGAGCAGAAGGAGGGTGGCGGGGGCGATACGCGGCATGGCGATCAGATCCTCACGCCCTGGGCGGTGCCCCAGCGCGCGCGCCATCCCGCCTTCACCACGACGAGCCCGGCGAGTGCCACCAGCGCCAGCGCGGCGAAGACGAGGAACCCGGGGGCGAAGCTGCCGGTCCACTGCTTGGCGAGGCCGAGCGAGGAGGCGAGGTAGAAGCCCCCCACTCCGCCGGCCATGCCGACGAGGCCGGTCATCACGCCGATCTCGGCGGCGAAGCGCTGCGGCACCAGTTGGAACACCGATCCGTTGCCTACCCCCAGCGCGAGCATGGCGATGACGAACAGCGCGAGTGCGGCGGGCATCGTCGTGACGCTGGCCACCCCGGCCAGCGCGACGGCGGCAACCACGAACACCGCCATCAGCGTCTTCACGCCGCCGACCTTATCGGCCAGCGCGCCGCCCATCGGCCGCACCAGCGACCCGGCGAACACGCAGGCGGCGGTGGCATAGCCGGCATGGATCGTCGACAGGCCGAACCGGTCGGTGAAATAGATCGGCAGGCTGGCGGCCAATCCGACGAACCCGCCGAAGGTGACGGCATAGAAGCCCATCAGCCACCACGCATCGCCCTGCTTCAGCGGGGACAGATATTCCCCCAGCCGCTTGGGCGCAGGCGCGTTCGGCGGGTCCTTGGCCATCGCCATATAGGCGACGAACACAAGGCTGAGCGGAATGCAGGCGAGGCCCAGCACCGCGTTCCAGCCGAACAGCTTGGCGAGGCCAGGCGCGAACAGCGCGGCGAGCACCGTGCCCGAATTGCCCATGCCGGCCAGCCCCATCGCCTTGCCCTGATGTTCGGGCGGATACCAGCGGCTGGCGAGCGGCAGCGCGATGGCGAAGCTCGCCCCGGCGAAGCCCAGCACCACGCCCAGCGCCAGCGTGCCGGCGAAGCTGGTGACGCCGAGCATCCATGCGGTGGCAAGGCCGGCGATGACGATGATCTGGCTGATCGCGCCCGAGCGCTTCGGCCCGATCCGGTCGACCAGCAGCCCGTTGACGACGCGCAACAGCGCGCCGGCCAGCGTCGGCACCGCGACCATCAGCCCCTTCTGCGCCGGGGTCAGCCCCAGCGTCGTGGCGATTTCAGGTGCCAACGGTCCGAGCAGCACCCACACCATGAACGCGAAGTCGAAATAGAGAAATGCCGCGATCAGCGTCGGCGTATGCCCGCTGTTCCAGAAGCTGTCGGGCGTGTCCTTCGCCCCGTTCCATGCCGTCGCCATGCCCTGCGCTCCCCCATGAGCCCGAAAATGAAAAAGCCGCCAGAACGACGACCCATCTCGGGCGCGTTCTGGCGGCTTCGTTGCCTCTGTTCGGATACCGGACGCCTCGCGTCCGGTGTTCCGTCAGCGGGAACCCCCCCGGCATTGGAGAGGCATGTCGCTGCTATGTCGTGTCCGACGCCATTGCCGGAACCCCATCAAGCTGCCTGATTCGCGAGTTCCGCACAAGCCCCTTTTCGCAAGTGCAACATTCGGATGATGCGGAGGAGTTGGTCGAACCGCATTCGCCGCGAGGCGGATCAGATCAGGGCAACGACGCGAGATAGCCCGGAATATCGTCGGGATCGAACGCGCGCCCGTCGAAGAATCCGTCGGGGCCGAGCACAAGCCGCCCCTGAGTCGATCCCGCGCCGATCGCCTGGCCCAGCGCCCCTTCCAGCTTCGAGCTGGCCCCCGGCAGCGGCGCACCCGATCCGGCAAGCGCCGCGCGATAGAGGTCGGGGCGGAACGTCCCCACCGCGACCGCCGCGTCGGCCGGATCATGGCCGCGCCCGTCCCAGCGCGCCATCTGGGCATAGAGCCATGCCGCCTGGCTGCGCCACGGGAAGTTCGCCGCCTCGCGATACTGGAACATGAAGTCGGGATAATGGACCGGCACTCCACCGGCGACGAGGCGGATGCGATCGGTGATCGCGCGTAGGACCGCATCGACCGGCGCATCGAGATAGCACGCGCGGGCGAGGATCGCGGCGCTCGCCTCCGCCGTGCCCGGCTCGACGAAATGCGCGGCGGCGGCGTGGAGCGCGCGGACCAGCCGCAGCGTGGCATCGTGGCGTTCGGCGGCGACCCCGGCGCGCATCGCCAGCACCTTTTCGACGCCGCGCCGCCAGATCTGCGCGGTCGCCAGTGCGATCCGCCCGACGCCGCGATCGACCGCGATCGAATTCCACGGCTCGCCGACGCAGATGCCGTCGACTTCCCCCGCCGCCAGCGCGTCGGCGGCGAAGGTCGGGCTGGTGACGACGATCTCGACGTCATGATCGGGGCGGATGCCGACGCCGGCCAGCCAGTAGCGCAGCATGTAATTGTGGCTCGAATGGCGATGGACCACGCCGAAGCGCAACCGCCGGGTCCGCGTGACCTCGCGCAGCGCCGCGCCCACCGCGCGCGGATCGCCGAGCGTATCGCCAAGGCCACATGCCTGCCCAAGCGCGGTTGAAAAGGTGATCGCATTGCCGTTCAGCCCCAGCACGAACGGCACCGCCAGCGGCGTCGCCGGCCGGTCGCGGCCAAGACTGGTCGCGATGGCGAGCGGCGCGACCATGTGCGCGGCATCGGTATGGCCATACAGCAGCCGGTCGCGCACCGTCGCCCAAGTGACATCGCGCACGAGGTCCAGCGCCAGCCCCTGTTCCTCGGCGAAGCCCAGTTCGTGCGCGAGGATCGGCAACGCGGCATCGACCAGCGGCAGGAAGCCGATGCGAAAGGCTTCGGTGCTCATGGCAAATCCCCCATCAGCGCGTCGCTGGTCACGATCGCCTCCGCCACTTCGGCGATCCGCCGGTTCGATTGCATCGCATGGCCGCGCAGCAGCGCATAGGCGGCCGGCTCGGCGATGCCGCGCCGACGCATCAGGATCGCCTTGGCCCGGTCGATCGTGTGGCGATCGGCCAGCGCGGTTTTCGCCTCGGCCAGTTCGGCCTGCAACCGCGAGAACGCCTGGAACCGGCGGATCGCGACGTCGAGCACCGGCTTGATCCGCTGCTTGGCGAGGCCATCGACGACATAGGCCGACACCCCCGCATCGACCGCCGCCAGCGCGCTTTCGGCATCCGACTGGTCGACGAACATCGCGATCGGCCGGTCGAGCGCGCGCGACATGGCGAAGAAATCCTCCAGCAGATCGCGGCTGGGATTTTCGAGGTTGATGAGCACCACCTGCGGCGCGCACGCCTCGATCTGGCGGGCGAGCGGTCCTGCGGGATCGATCACGACCTGATCGTCCAGCCCGGCTTCACGCAGCCCCTCGGCGATGATCGCCGCGCGCGTGGTGCTGGTATCGATGATCGCGATCCTCATGATCCACGTCGAATATCGTTCCGCACGCGGTTCAGCCAGCCGGTTTCGGCGGGGGATGGCGATGGGTCGGGAAAAGCGCTGGATGCCCCGTGAGGATTCGAACCTCAATTAACGGAGTCAGAGTCCGTAGTCTTACCTTTAGACGACAGGGCAGCGTCACAGCGAGGGCGGTCCGATAGGCTGCCCATTTTGCGGTGTCAACGCAAAATCAACGCGGTTCGTCGCACCGCCTTGTCGTTCGCGGGGCGTTCCGCTACGTTCCTTGCCAACCACCGAGCGGCCGGATGCCGTGACGGACAGACCATAAAGCGAGTGACGGCATGGGGGATGTTTCCGCCCGGTTGCCGCACCGGGGAGCGCCCGACGCCCCCCGACAGGCAACTTCTTCGCCAGCGCGGCCACGCTGGCCGGGTGCGCGTCATTATGCCGCGCTCGATCTTGGCACCAACAACTGCCGTCTGCTGATCGCGCGGCCGCAGGGGGATGGCTTCGCGGTCGTCGACGCCTTCTCGCGGATCGTCCGGCTGGGCGAGGGGCTGGCGGCGACCGGCCGCCTGTCCGACGTGGCGATGGACCGCACCGTCGCCGCGCTGAGGATTTGCGCCGAAAAGCTCAAGCGCCGCGAGGTGACGCTCGCCCGCTCGGTCGCGACCGAGGCCTGCCGTCGCGCCAGCAACGGCGCGGCGTTCGTCCGGCGGGTGTTCGACGAGACCGGCATCCACCTCGACATCATCACCGCCGAGGAGGAAGCGCGGCTTGCCGTGCTCGGCTGCCATGCGCTGTTGGAGCCGGGCGACGGCCCGGCGCTGGTGTTCGACATCGGCGGCGGATCGACCGAACTGGTGCTGCTCGACGCCACGGGGCCGGTGCCGCGCGTGCTCGACTGGCATTCGGCGCCATGGGGCGTGGTGTCGCTGACCGAAAGTCTGGGCAGCGGCAAATCCGCGCCGATGACCTCCGGCGCCTATGACCGGATGCGCTCGTGCGTCGCGGAGAGTTTCGCGCCGTTCGCCAAGCGGCTGCCGCCTGCCGACGGCCCGCGCCGGCTGCTCGGCACCAGCGGCACGGTGACGACGCTCGCCAGCGTGCATCTGGGGCTGCCGACCTATGACCGATCGCAGGTCGACGGGCTGATCGTGCCGGCGCAGTCGATGCTGGCGGTCAGCCGGCAACTGGCCGGCATGACGCTGGCCGAGCGGGGGCAGGTGCCGTGCATCGGCACCGAACGCGCCGATCTGGTGGTGGCGGGCTGTGCGATTCTCGAATCGATTCTGGCGTTATGGCCCGCCGAGCGGCTAGGGATCGCCGACCGTGGGATTCGCGAAGGAATCCTGCGTCGTTTGATGGCAGGAACCCGATGACCCGCGGACTCCCCCCCGGCCGCCAGCGCGTGCGCACCGCCCGCGCCCGCTCGGCCCAATCGACCCGCTGGCTCGAACGCCAGTTGAACGATCCGTATGTGAAGAAGGCGCGTGCCGAAGGCTATCGCAGCCGCGCGGCGTACAAGCTGATCGAGCTGGACGAACGCTTCAAGCTGCTGCGCGGCGTGAAGCGGGTGGTCGATCTCGGCATCGCACCGGGCGGCTGGACGCAGGTGGTACGCAAGAACCGGCCCGAGGCGACGGTGGTCGGCATCGACCTGTTGCCGGTCGACCCGATCGACGGCGTGACCATTTTGCAGATGGACTTTCTGTCGGATCACGCGCCCGAGCGATTGCGCGAGGAACTGGGCGGCGAGGCGGACCTCGTCCTGTCCGACATGGCGGCGAACACGGTCGGCCATCCGCAGACCGATCACCTGCGCACCATGGCGCTGGTCGAGGCGGCAGTGATGTTCGCCTGCGAGATATTGCGCCCCGGCGGCGATTTCGTGGCGAAAGTGCTGGCGGGCGGCGCGGACAACGAACTGGTCGCCGAACTGAAGCGCAATTTTCAGACGGTGAAGCACGCCAAGCCGCCGGCAAGCCGCAAGGATTCGTCCGAATGGTATGTGATCGCCAGCAACTTCAAGGGGCGGCGCGACGCACCGCCCCCCGAGCCGGTTACGGAATGATCCGCTCGGCGCGCAGCCGGTCGAACAGCGCGAAAAAGGCGGCGTCGGTCGCGCGGTAGCTGGTAAAGCCCATCCGACGGCTTTTCGACATGTCGGTCACGACCTCGATCGGGCGGCCGAGATCGGCGTCGGTGTGCCATGGCGAGGCCAGCCGATGCAGATCGGGTTCGATCAGGCCGTTCGCCTGCGCGATCGCCGCCCAGCGCGGGGCGGCATCGGCCATCTGCGCTTCGAGCGGACGGAGCGTGCCGTCGAACGGTGCTGCCTCGACGCCGAACCATTCGGCGATGCGGCCCCACATCCATTGCCAACGAAAGACGTCACCGTTGACGACGTTGAACGCCTGATCGTGCGCCGCCGGGGTTTCGGTCGCCCAGAGCAGATGGTCGGCAAGCTGCCCGGCGTCGGTCATGTCGGTCAGCCCGTTCCACTGCGCCGCCGATCCGGGGAAGACCATCGGTTGCCCCGCCTCGCGGCACAGCGTCGCATAGATCGCCAGCGTGGTGCCCATGTTCATCGCATTGCCGACCGCCTTGCCGATCACGGTATGCGGCCGGTGGACGCTCCAGGTGAAGCCGTCGCGCGCGGCGGCGGCGAACAGCTCGTCCTCCTGCGCATAATAGAAATTGGCGACGTCGAGCCGCCCCTGTTCCTCGCGGAACGGCGTCTGCGGCAGATGGCCGTGCCCGTACGCCTCGAACGGTCCCAGATAATGTTTCAGGCCGGTGACGAGCGCGACATGGCGCGGCTTGTCGGGTTTGGGCAGGGCATCGAGCAGGTTGCGCACCATCGCTCCGTTGACGCGGATATTCTCTGCCTCGCTGTCCTGCCGCGCCCAGGTGGTGATGAACACCGCGTCAGGGCGAAGGTCGCGCAGCGCCTGTGCCGTGCCCGCCGCGTCCTGCAGGTCCGCCACGACCGGCTGCATCCCGTCCTGCGCGCCCGGCCGGCGGGCGAGGCCATGGACGCTCCAGCCCTTGTCGGCGAGCAGCGCCGCCGTTGCGCCGCCGACGATCCCGCTCGCGCCCACTACCAATGCCGTCCTGCCCGTCATTCGCCGTTCCTTTTAATTGTGATGCCTAGAAGCTAGGCAGCGACGCCACGATGTTGAAGACGGCACCGGGTCCGACCCCAGGCACCGAAAGGTATCCAGCCATGCACGCCGGAAGCGACGAAAACGAATGGCGTGAGGATTGCGCGCCGCGCCGAGTATTGTCGCTGTTCGCGACCAAATGGACCAGCATGGTGCTGCACACGCTGCATGCCCGCCATGGTGGCGCGGCGCGGACCGGGGTATTACTGCGCAGCCTGCCGGGCATTTCCAAGAAGATGCTGACGCAGACGCTGCGCGAGATGGAGGCGATCGGCCTGATCGCGCGCGAGGTCCAGGCGGTGATGCCGCCCGCCGTCGAATATCGCCTGACGCCGCTGGGTCTGCGCTTCGTCGAGCCGGTCACGCTGCTCTATGACTGGGGACGGCGCAACGGCGACGCGCTCGACGCACTGGGTAGCCGACCGGGTGCGCGGCGGCCGTAGAAACGCGAAAGGGCGGCCCCGAAGGACCGCCCTTTCGTTTCGTGCGGGATCGTGCCGGCGTCAGCCGTCGTAGTCGCCGCCGACATTCTGGTTGCGCGGCGGCGCGGCAGCGGTGAGGCGCAGCGCCTCTGCCGATGCGGCCAGCGAACCCAGTTCGTCGGGCGCTTCCTCGTCGTCGATCTGCACCTTCTGCATCGAACCGATCACCGATTCGCGCAGATGGTCCGGGGTGACATTCTCTTCGGCGATCTCACGCAGGGCGACGACCGGGTTCTTGTCGCGGTCGCGATCGAGCGTGAGTTCGGCACCGCCCGAAATCTGGCGGGCGCGCTGTGCGGCCAGCAGGACCAGATCGAACCGGTTGGGGATCTTGTCGACGCAATCCTCGACGGTGACGCGCGCCATGAAACGCCTTCCTTGTAAAACGGAGGGTATCGGAAAGCACCGCCCCTACGGGCGCATGTCCGAAAAGTCAATGAAACTGATCGGCCGCCCGCACCGTTACCCGATCGTATCGTTCCTTCGGAGTCGTCATGCCCCCTGCCCCGCACCCCGTCTTCACCGTTGCGGGCAACCGGTTGACACTGCTGACCGAAGGGCCGGAGCGGATGACCGCGCTGCTGGCGCTGATCGACGGTGCGAAGCGGTCGCTGCGCATCCTGTTCTATATCTGGGAACAGGACCGGGCGGGGACGCGGGTACGCGATGCGCTGGTCGCGGCGGCGGGGCGCGGCGTGCGGGTGTCGCTGATCGTCGACGGGCTGGGCGCGGAAGCGGCGGCCAATCGCGGCTTTTTCGATTCGCTGCGCGCGGCGGGCGGCGAGGTATGCGTCTTCGTGCCGCGGCTGGGCCGGCGCTATCTGTTGCGCAACCACCAGAAGCTGGCGCTGGCCGACGAGGCCCGGGTCATCGTCGGCGGGTTCAACATCGAGGATGCCTATTTCGGGACCGAGGCCGATCAGGCGTGGCGCGACATCGGCCTGCTGGTCGACGGCCCCGCCGCCGGGCGACTGGCGGGCTATTTCGATGCGCTCAAGGCATGGATCCAGCTTCCCGGCGCGCCGCTTCGCAAATTGTCGCGGATGCTGAACCAGTGGAGCGAGCATGACGGCCCGATCCGCTGGCTATTGGGGGGGCCGTCGAGGCGGCTGTCGCCATGGGCGCGGACCGTCAAGCATGAGATCCGACGCGGGCAGCGGATCGACATCATCGCCGCCTATTTCGCGCCCGGACCGCTGATGATGCGCCGGCTGGACCGCGCGGCCGAACGAACCCGGCTGCGCATCGTCGTACCGGCAAAGACCGACCATGCCATCGCCATCCTCGCGGCGCGCTTCACCTATCGCAACCTCCTGCGCCACGGCATCGAACTCTATGAATATCGCCCGACCAAGCTGCACAGCAAATTGTTCATCGCCGACGATGCGGTGCATATCGGATCGGCCAATTTCGACGTGCGGTCGATGTTCCTCAACATGGAACTGATGCTGCGCGTCGAGGACGCCGCCTTCGCCGCGCACCTGCGCGCCTATATGGACGGCGAGGTCGCGCGCAGCGAACGGGTGACGCGCGAACTCCACCGCTCGCGCTCGGGCTGGTGGGCGCGGGTCAAACAGGCCGGGGCGTATTTCATCATGTCGGTGCTCGATCCGCAGGTCACGGTACGCCTCAACCGCGACTGAGTGTTGCGTGGCACTTTCAAGCGGCTACACCCGGTCCGATTGAAAGGGACGGGCATGATCGTCGGAATAGACCTTGGCACCACCAACAGCGCCTGCGCGATCTGGCAGGGCGGCACGTCGGTAATGGTGCCAAACGCACTGGGCGAGTTCCTGACCCCCTCGGCGGTCAGCATCGGCGACGACGGGGCGGTACTGGTCGGCCGGCCGGCGCGTGACCGGATGGCGACGCATCCCGACCGGACCGTCACCAGTTTCAAGCGCCGCATCGGCACGCGCGAGACCGTCACCCTCGCCGGCAAGGCGTTCGATGCCGAGGCGCTGTCCTCGCTGGTCCTCGCCAGCCTGAAACGCGATGCGGAAGCGTTCACCGGCGAGGCCGTGACCGGCGCTATCGTCACCGTTCCCGCCTATTTCAACGATCGCCAGCGCAAGGCAACGAGGCGGGCGGGCGACCTCGCCGGGCTGACCATCCACCGGCTCATCAACGAGCCGACCGCCGCCGCGCTCGCCTTCGGCATCGCCGACCGCGCCGACCGCGAACCGTTCCTCGTGTTCGATCTGGGTGGCGGCACGTTCGACGTGTCGATCGTCGAGATGTTCGACGACATCATCGAGGTCCGTGCCTCGGCCGGCGACAACCGGTTGGGCGGCGACGACTTCAACGACTGCCTGATCGATCTCGCCCGCCCGCGGCTCGACCCCGAGGGGGTGCTGGGCAAGCTGCCGCCCGACAAGGCCGCCGCGCTGCTCGCCCAGGCCGCCGAACGCGCGCGCCGGGCACTGAGCGACGGCGACACCGCCGAGCTGACCGTCACCACCGGCGACGCGACCCTGACCGCGCACGTCACCTCGGCCCAGTTCGAGGAGCATGCGAAGGGGCTGATCCAGCGCATCCGCGAACCCGTCCTGCGCTCGCTGCGCGACAGCGGCATCGCCGCCGATACGTTGTCGGAGGTCGTACTGGTCGGCGGGGCGACGCGGATGCCGATCGTGCGCCGCGCCGTCACCCGCATGTTCGGGCGGTTTCCGGCGATGACGGTCCATCCCGACCATGCGGTGGCGCTGGGCGCGGCGGTGCAGGCGGGGCTGACGGCGAAGGATGCCGCGCTCGACGAGATTCGGCTGACCGATGTCTGCCCGTTCACGCTGGGCGTCGACACCAGCGAGCCGGACGGACGCGGCGGGCACCGCACCGGGCTGTTCGCGCCGATCATCGAGCGCAATTCGGTGGTGCCGATCAGCCGGTCGTCGACCTTCTCGACCGTCGCCGACAACCAGCGGCAGGTGGTGTTCGGCGTGTATCAGGGCGAGGCGCGCGAGGTCTCGGCCAACGTTAAACTGGGCGAGGTGAAGGTGCCGGTGCCGCCCAAACCCGCCGGCATGGTCGCGATCGATTGCCGCTTCAGCTACGACAGTTCGGGACTGCTCGAAATCGACGTGACCGTGGCCGAGACGGGGCAGAGCCGCAATCTGGTGATCGTCGACGACGAGGACGCCCCCGACCCGGCCGAGTTGGAGAAACGCCGCAAGGCGCTGGCGGCGCTGAAGGTCCATCCGCGCGACGATGCGGTGAACGCCGCGCTGCTGGCGCGGGCAAGGCGGGCCTATGAATCCTTCCTCGGCGACCGGCGGACGGCGATCGGCCAGATGCTCGGCCAGTTCGAAACCGCGCTGGAGACGCAGGACGCGCGGGTGATCGCCGAGGCGCAGGCGGCGTTCACCCAGGTCCTCGACCAGATCGAGGGCGAGCGCTTCCTGTGAGCCGCGGCATCTGGCGGACGCTCGGAATCGAGCCGACGACCGATCGCAGCGTCATCCGCCGCGCCTATGCCGCCCGGTTGCGGGCGATGGATGTCGACGCCGATCCCGCCGGCTTCGCCCGGCTGCGCGACGCGCGTGATGCGGCATTGGCGGGGATGGTCGATCCGGTGGCGATGCTGCCCGATCCCGACGACGATTCCGATGACGACAAGGTCGTTGCCGATGGGTTTTTCACCCCGGAACCCGAACCCTTGCCGCAAGCGAGGGTCGACCCGGTCGAAGCCGAGCGCGACGCCGCGATCGACCATCATTTCCGCGCGCTCGAAGCGCTGCTGTTCCCCGGCCACGACGATCCGTCGACGGCGGAGGAAGCGGCGGCGATCGCCCATCACGGCGATGCGCTGCTGGCCGACCCCCGGCTCGAACGGATCGACTTCGCGGTGGGGGCGGAGCGCTGGTTCGCCGAGCATCTCGCCATCGCGATTCCCCGCTCCGATCCGTTGCTCGAACGGGCCGCCGCCGTGTTCGGGTGGGTCGAGCGACGTGACGATCATACGCTGTCGTATCATGCGCGGCAGATCGTCGACCGGATCGGCGCGATCCGCTTTGCCACGCTGGTCGGCGATCCGGGCCACCGGCTGCATGGTGCGTGGGTCGAGTTGGTCCGTTCCGACGATGGGCCGCATCGCTGGGGTACGACCGGCGGGCGGGTGCGCGAACTGTTGCTGGTCGTCCGCCAACGCTATCCCGATGCCGAGCAATGGATGAACCCGGTTCGCGTCGCCAAGTGGGACAGGCCGGCGTCGGACAATCCGCGAATCGGCTTCTATATCTGGCTGGTCCTCATCATCATCGTTGCCGCCGTGCGGGTGCTGAGCGGCCCGTCCGACGATCCCCGCGAGCAGACGCCCGTTGTCATCCCCACCCTTTCCTCGGATGCGAACCTGCTGGCGCAGCATATGACCGGCAAGGGCATCGCAGCGTTGCGGCAGGAGCATCCCGAACTGGCCGAGGCGATCCGCACGACGACCGCGCCGCTTCCCGGAAACGTCGATCCGGCGGTGGCCGATCGTGCGGTCGACACGCTGTACCAGCAGCGGTTGCTCGCCGGTCTCGCCAAGGCACCCGACGACCTGTTGCGCGACGTCGCCGCGTTCGAGCTGGACGCGATGCGCCTGCTGGCGCCGACCGTTCCGGCGCAATGCCGGCGGTTCGTGGTATCGAGCGATCCGGGTCTGCTGAATCAGCGCCTGCGCGAACGGCAACAGCGGCTGGTCCACCGCATCATCCTCGAATCCGACGATCGGAACGCCGGTGATGGTTCCTACCGCTTTACGCTCCCATCCTCGATCGCGACGACGATCCGCACGCGGACCGGGCTTTCCGCCGATCAGGTGAAGAATGCGCTGTCCGACAAGGGCAAGGACGCCGACGTTTGCGCGGTCAACATCGCGCTGCGCGAGGCGGCATTGCGCGATAGCGAAAACGGCATGCGCCTGCTGCGCGACATGCGACCGTCCGGCGGCGAAACCTGATCTGGGGATCACCCCCGGTCATTGCCGGGGGGAATTGGTGCGGTCGAGAAGACTCGAACTTCCACGGCCTTTCGGCCACAACGACCTCAACGTTGCGCGTCTACCAGTTCCGCCACGACCGCACAGTCACCTTCGGGGAAGCCCCGTTGGCTGGTAGGAGGGTGCCCCTAGCAGCGGTTTTTTCTCGGCGCAAATGCTTTTATCGCCCGCGCCCCGCCGCCCGCGCGATGGCGATCGCCTCGGCGGCGGTCATCACTTCGCCAAGGCCACTGCCCGACAGGGCGGCACGTTCAGCATCGCGCACCCGCTCGACCGCGCGGGCAAGGCGGGCTGCATCCCAGCGGCGCAGCGCGTCGCGCGTCGTCGCCTGTTCCTTGAAGAAGACGCGGTGTCGCTCCAGCACCTGATCGACCGGCTGGCCGTCGTCGATGTCGGCGCGCATCTCGGCCAGCGACAGCAGCCGCCGGGCAACCGCGCGCAGCAGCGGGATCGCACCGCCGCCGGGCGGTTCGGGCAGCGCCGCCGCAGCGGCATTGCCCGCGATCATCGCCGCGACGACGTTGTTCGCCTCGGCATCGGCGATCGACGCGCCGATCGCATCGAACACCTCGGCATCGGCATCGCGCGGCCGGTCGGGCGCGGCGTCGAGGTACAGCGCCAGCTTCTCGATCTCGCTGGCCAGCACCGCACGGTCGCCCATCGTCACCACCGCCAGCCGTTCGGGCACGTCGCCGAGCAGCCGCACCCCCTGTTCGCGCGCCAACCCGACCGCCAGCTTCGCCGCCTGCGCCGCATCGGGCACGTAGCAGGCGACCGCGACCGCGTTGAGCGAGGCGGTGACGAGCTTGACCAGTTTCGACGTCGCCTTGGCGGTGGGCGCGATCGCCGCGACCGGATTGCCGGCCGATGCGGCACCCAGCAGCAGCGTCACCGCCTCAACCGATTCCTCGCCCATGCCGGTCACGCGGATATGGCGCTTGTCACCGAACAACGACATCGACGCCGCTTCGTCGGCAAGCAATCCGGGCCGGGCTTTCAGCATCGCCCCGTCCATGTCGACGCGCTCGGCCCCCTCGCCCACGCCCTTGGCCAGCCGCGCGGCCAGCGCCATCGCGCCGGCCGTGTCGGGGCCATGGAACAGGTAGAGGCGAAGGTCGGGGCCGGGCCGGTCGAGCTTGGCGCCCACCTGCTCGGGTTTCAGCTTCACGGGCGCTGGCGCTCGGTGCCGAGCGCGATGCGGGTGACGATCTGATCGGCGACGATCACCGACAGCCGTTCGAGCGCGGTGCGTTCGGCGGCGATCGTGGCATATTCCGAGGTGACGACGTCGATGCCCGCGTCCGATCCGGCGGTGGCGTCGAGCGTCACCGCGCCGTTCGACAGGTCGATCAACTGATAGCGCGCGCGCAGCGTCCGCCGCTCGCGCGTGATCGAATCGTCGCGCCGCACGCCCAGCCCGGTGATGTCATCGTCGAGCCGGATTTCGAGCCGGTAGCGCGCCGGTCCCTCCGCGCGCAGCCGGTCGCGCAGCGCATTGGCGACCAGCCAGCCGTTCTGCCCGGCGATCGGCGCGACCTCGACGCCCGACAGCGTCTGGCGCACCACGCCCGCCTCGCCCCCACCATACAGCGGCCGCAAGCCACAGCCGCCGAGCAGCAGGGTAAGGGCGAGCGCGGAGGCAGCGATGCGGATCATGCGACGATGTTCACCAGACGGTCGGGGACGACGATGATCTTGCGCGGTGTCTTGCCGTCCAATGCGCGGACGATCTTCTCGCTCGCCAGCGCGGCGGCTTCGGCCACGTCCTTCGCCGCACCCTTGGGCAGCGTGATCGTGTCGCGCAGCTTGCCGTTCACCTGTACCGCGATCGTCGATTCGCTGTCGACCAGCATCGCCGGATCGACCACCGGCCACGCCGCATCGGCGATCAGCCCGGCACGGCCCAGTTGCGACCATGCCTCTTCCGCCAGATGCGGGATCATCGGGCTGACGAGCAGCAGCAGCGCGTCGAGATCGGCGTCGGACACCGCATCCGCCTTCTCCGCCTCGCCGAGCAGGGTGTAGAGCTTGGCCACCGCCTTGTTGAACTGGAGCGCCTCAATATCGGCGGCGACGCCAGCGACGGTGCGATGTACCGCGCGGGTCAGCGCCTGCGGGCTGGTGCCGCCGGGGGTATAGGCCGCGACCAGCTTCCAGACGCGCTTGACGAAGCGTTCGGCGCCTTCGATGCCCGCCTCGCTCCACGGCAGGTCGCGTTCGGGCGGGCTGTCGGACAGCATGAACCAGCGCGCGGCGTCGGCACCGTAGCGATCGAGAATCGGTTCGGGATCGACCGTGTTCTTCTTCGACTTCGACATCTTCTCGATGCGGCCGACGGTGATGGCGTCACCGGTCGCGGCTTCGATGCCGTCGGTCACTTCGGCGGGGGCAAGCCAGCGGCCATCCGCCGACTTGTACGTTTCGTGCGTGACCATGCCTTGGGTGAACAGCCCGGCGAACGGCTCCTTCAGGTCGATAAGCCCGACATGGTTCAGCGCGCGGGTCCAGAAGCGGGCATAGAGCAGGTGCAGGATCGCATGCTCGACCCCGCCGATATATTGCCCGACCGGCAGCCAGCTTTCGGCGACCGCGCGGTCGAACGGCTTGTCGTCGGGCTGGCTGGCGAAACGGATGAAATACCATGACGAATCGACGAAGGTGTCGAGCGTATCGGTCTCGCGCTGCGCCGGGGCACCACAGGCCGGGCAGTCGACATGCTTCCATGTCGGATGCCGGTCTAGCGGGTTGCCGGGAATGTCGAACGACACGTCCTCGGGCAGTTTGACGGGCAGTTGCTCGCGCGGGACCGGCACCACGCCGCAGGCGTCGCAATGGACGATCGGGATCGGCGTGCCCCAATAGCGCTGGCGGCTGACGCCCCAGTCGCGCAGGCGCCACACCGTCGTGCCCTTGCCCCAGCCTTCGTTTTCGGCACGGTCGATGACGAAACGCTTGGCGGCGACGACGTCCAGCCCGTCGAGCGGACCCGAGTTCACGAGGCGGCCGGGACCGGTATAGGCCTCGTCGCCGGCGAACACCGGATCGGCAGTCTCGTCGTCCGCCACCACGCGGCGCACGTCGAGGCCGTATTTGCGCGCGAAGTCGAGGTCACGCTGGTCGTGCGCGGGCACGCCCATCACCGCGCCGGTGCCATAGTCCATCAGCACGAAGTTCGCGATATAGACCGGCAGCGTCGCCGCCGGGTCGAGCGGGTGCCGCATCCGGTGGCCGGTGTCGAAGCCCAGCTTCTCGGCGGTGTCCAGTTCGGCGGCGGTGGTGCCGCCCTGCTTGCACAGCTCGATGAACGCGGCGGCGTCCGCGTTACCCTCGGCCAGCGAGCGCGCGACCGGATGATCGGCGGCGATCGCGACGAAGCTCGCCCCGAAGATCGTGTCGGGGCGCGTCGAATAGACTTCGATAGGCTGGTCGAACGGGGCGACCGGCGCGAAGGCGAATTGCAGCCCTTCGGACTTGCCGATCCAGTTTTCCTGCATCAGCCGGACCTTGTCGGGCCACTGGTCGAGCGACCCCAGCCCGGCGAGCAGGTCGTCGGCGAAGTCGGTGATCTTCAGGAACCACTGGCTGAGCTTGCGCTTCTCGACCAGCGCGCCCGAGCGCCAGCCGCGCCCGTCGATCACCTGTTCGTTGGCCAGCACGGTCATGTCGACCGGGTCCCAGTTGACCGCCGATTCCTTGCGATAGACCAGACCGCCGTTCAGCAGTTCAAGGAACAGCGCCTGTTCGTGGCCGTAATATTCCGGGTCGCAGGTCGCGAATTCGCGTGACCAGTCGAACGCGAGGCCCAGCCGCTTCAACTGCGCCTTCATCGCCGCGATATTGGCATAGGTCCATTGGCCCGGATGGACCTTCTTTTCCATCGCCGCATTCTCGGCGGGCATGCCGAAGGCGTCCCAGCCCATCGGGTGCAGCACCTCATGCCCCGTCATTCGCAGGAAGCGCGCAAGCACGTCGCCCATCGTATAGTTGCGGACATGGCCCATGTGGATGCGCCCCGAGGGATAGGGAAACATCTCAAGGACATAGCGCTTCGGCTTGGGCGACGAATCGTCGGCGACGAAGGTGCCGGCCGCGTCCCACGCGGCCTGCCAGCGTGCATCGGCCTCTGTGGGCATGAAACGGGAAGTCATAAGGGTATCGCTCAGCCCGTCACTGCCCCGCGGCGCAGGTCGCGCGCCCGCGTCAGGATGATGTCTTCCAGCTTCTGCACGGTCGCGGCGGCGACCGGTGCCTCGACCCACTGGCCGTTCTGGTTGATCTGGCGCAGCGCCGCGACCCGCAGCGCGTCGGCGCGCAGATCCTGGTCGAGGATCGACACCGTCACCTTGGTGCGCTCGGTCGGGGTCTGCGGATTGACGTACCAGTCGGTCACGATGACGCCACCGTTCGAATCGGTCTGGGTCAGCGGCATGAACGACAGCGTGTCGAGGCTGGCGCGCCACAGATAGCTGTTCACGCCGATCGTCGTCACCTTGGACGCGGCGAGATCGCCCGACACCCGGCCCTTGCCGCCGCTGCACGCGGCCACGGGCAGGGCGATCGTTGCCAGCAACGCGAGAAGCAGCGGGCGGTTCATCGGCGGATTCCTTGACTACAGGCCAATATGGCGGTTCCGCCCGCTTCTATAGGCGGTGACGCTATCGCGGCAAGCGTGATGCGTTTTGCGAGGGATTGATCCAGCGCGGCTGGACCAATGCGGTGCCGGCCCGCTCGGAAACTCGCCCTTTCGCGAGTTTCCGAACAACACCCCACATCAACTCCGACAAATATGTGGGTTCGATGCAACAGGTGGCGGGAAAGCGACTTGCACCAGTGGAATGGCGCAACCGAATCGTGATAGCGCCATTAGCGGGGAGTGAGGAAACCATGACGGGCAGCCGGATAGCGATGAGCGTGGGATTGGGGGCGATGATCGCCGCCGGTCTTGGTGCGTCGCCTGCGCTGTTCGCGCAGGAGCAACGCTCGCCGCGCGTGTTGAAGCGCCTGTCGTCGGAAGCAATGCCGCTGACCGGGATCGGTTCGTTCACGCCCGCGTCGGCCGATCCGCGACTCGTCGCCGCCCTGTCGCGCACCGGCCTCAACGCCACCGGATTTCAGTTCACTCCGTCCGAAGGCGCGGTGATCGGCAATCGCACGGTCAAGGTCGCGGTGCGGTCGCGGACGCTGCGGCCCAACCGCCTGCCCGACCGCGTTGCGGCGGCGGCGCCGATGCCCACGCTCAACCCGCTCGCCTACAATCTCGGCGTTTCGGTCGGCTGGAAGCGATTCGCGGTGTCGGGCGATCTGGCGCGGCTCGATCTCGCCGGACAGCCGGGCAGCCGCGAGCAGATGGGGCTGGGCGTCAGCTATACCGGTCGCAAGCTCGCCGCCCGTGTCGGTGCCAGCAGCGATCGTCCGCTGGCCGACCAGCCCGCGCTGATCGCCGATCCGCAGGGCTATTCGCTCGACATGGGCGGATCGTACAAGCTGACCCGCAACCTCGATGTGACCGCCGGGGTGCGCTATCGTTCGGAGCGTGAGCGGATGCTGCGCGTCGATCCCGATCGCCGCGACAGCCAGGCGGTCTATGTGGGCACCGCCTTCCGCTTCTGATCCGGGCGGCGTCATGCCCGCCCCTCGACAGCCGGTCCGCCATCCGCTCTAGCGGCGGCGATGCTCGATCCCCTTTCCCTGACACTCGCCGCCGGTGCCGGCATGGCCGGCGGCGCGATGAACGCGCTGGCTGGCGGCGGCACCTTTGCCACCATGCCCGCGCTGATCGCGCTCGGCCTGCCCGGATCGGTCGCCAACGCGACCTCGAATGTGGCGTTGCAGCCTGGCGCGATCGCCAGTGCATGGGCCTATCGCAACGGACTGGGGCCACTGGGCGGGCTGCCGATCCGGTTGCTGGCGACGATCACCTTCGTGTCGGGGCTGCTCGGCAGCCTGTTGCTGGTGTGGACGCCGAGCGACCTGTTCGACGTGATCGTGCCGTGGCTGCTGCTGGTCGCGTTCCTTGCCATCGCGCTGGGCCAGCGTGCGGCGGCGTGGCTGCACGACCGGGTGACGATCGGTCCGGCCACGCTGATCGTCGCGCAGGTGCTGCTCGGTGTCTATGGCGGCTATTTCGGGGGTGGGGTCGGCATGATGGTGACGGCGACCTATGGCCTGCTCGCCGGACAGAGCGTGCAGTCGATGGCCGCGCCGCGCACGCTGATGCTGGCGACCGCCAACAGCGCGGCGGCGATCGTGTTCATCGCCACCGGGATCGTCGCATGGGCGCCGTGCATCCCGATGATCCTTGGCGGCATTCTCGGCGGATGGCTCGGCGCGAAGCTGACCGGCCGGCTGACCGCCGGACAAATCCGGGCGTGGACGTTGTTCGTCACCGCGAGTGTCACCGCCGTATTCTTCTGGCGCGCCTATGGCTGAGTTTCAGGACCGATCGACATTTAGCCAGACGGCGGCTCCTGCATCTCCCCTCCCTGACAAGGGAGGGGTTGGGGGTGGGTTGGCCGGTTGTGGAGCGCTTACGTTTCCTCGCGTGCCGACCCACCCCCGGCCCCTCCCTTGTCAGGGAGGGGAGCAGATCGGGACGGCATTTCGTTGAATGTCGACTCCGACTAGGGCCTGTGGGGATTCAACGTGAGTTGATGACGGCTGCGACGAGGTAGATCATGGCCTCGAAGCTGCGATCTGTTTTGCAGGCACGCATGGCGATGCGTTTGAACTCCTTGAGCTTGCAAAAGA